>NZ_SMJW01000022.1 GCF_004348335.1 Actinomadura bangladeshensis
GGGACGGGGACGGGGTGCTGGCGGGCCGGTACCGGAAGCTCGGCCAGATCGGCCGGGGCGGAATGGGTTCGGTGTGGCGCGCCCATGACATCGATCTCGACCGCGAGGTCGCCGTCAAGGAACTCCAGGTGCCCGAGCAGGTCACCGACCAGGAGCGGCATGACTGGTACGCCCGGATGGAACGCGAGGCCCGCGCCGCCGCGCGGCTGCGGCACACCGGCATCGTCACCGTCCATGACCGGGTGATGGGCGAGGACGGCCGTCCCTGGATCGTCATGGAACTGGTCCGCGGCCGGTCCCTCGAACAACTGCTGGCCGAACAGAAGGCGCTCCCCCAGGGCCAGGTCGCCGCGATCGGGCTGGCGATGCTGGACGCCCTCTCGGCCGCCCACGCCCAGGGCGTCGTCCACCGCGACGTCAAGCCCGCCAACGTGCTGCTGGAAGGCGACCGGGTCCTGCTCACCGACTTCGGCATCGCCGCGCTGGAGGGCGATGCCACCATCACCCGTTCGGGCATGGTGCTGGGCACGCCCGCCTACATGTCACCCGAACAGGTGGAGGGCAAGGCCGTCACCGCGGCCTCGGACCTGTGGTCCCTGGCCGCCACCCTGTACGCGGCGGTCGAGGGCCGCCGCCCGTTCGACGGGCCCAGCCACGGCGCCGTCTTCGTCGCGATCGCCACCGGGCAGCCGCCCCCGCCCCAGTGCGGCGGCCCGCTGGCACAGGCCCTGAAGGGCCTGCTGCGCAAGGACCCGGACGAACGGCTCTCCCCCGCCCAGGTCCGCGACCTGCTCCACGCCGTCCTGGACCCCACCGCCGACACCGCCGAGACCGCGGCCGACGCCGGACCGCCCATCCCTCACCGGCCGCCCCGCACCGCGCTCCTCCATCCGCCCACCAGCGAGATGCCGCTCCAGCGCTACCGGACGGCCCTCGTCAGAGCCGCCGTCGTGTGCACCGCGCTCGCCGCCCTGGTCTTTCTGGGCGGGCCGCTGAGGGACCCCGGCGGGGATCCTCTCCTCGAACTGTATGCGCGTAATACGATCATTTTTCTGCTGCCCGTGGTCGTGGCGTTCATCCTCATGTGCGGGCTGTGGTTCTTGCCGCACAGGCAGCCCCTCGTCCTCGCCCTCCTGTTCGCGATCCTCACCGGCATTCACGTGGAAGCCCTCATCTTGGACTCGTTCCTCGGGTACGACACACCGGTCATGCCCATTGTCGGACTTGAGATCTCCTGGGTGCTGAGCGCGCTCGCGTTCATGTTCGGCTTCACCGCGGTGAACCCATCACTCGCCGGACGGGTGACCGATCCACCCGCCCGCCATGCCCTGATCACCATGGCCGTACTCGTCGAGGGCCTGGTGGCCCTGCTCTGGGTCGTGCCCGTCTACGAGGTGGCAGGGCCGGGCCTGGACCTGGTCGCGGGCCACTCCCCCCTCGTCGCTTCTCTCATGCTCCTGGGCCTGCTCTGGCTCGGCGTCCAGCCCTTCATCTGGTCGAGCAGGGTCAGGGCCGAGTTCTCCCGCCGCTAGATGTGCCCATGGACATTGGTGACGACGACACGCGTCCGCGACGCCTTCGCCGACGTCCTGGCGACACGCGAAGGCCGACTTGGCCGCCGGCAGCGATTACATGGGAGGTAATCGCCGCAGGGCAGGTGGTGCTGTCAAAGTCGGCTCGTCCGACTTCCGGGAGATCGCCGAGCATCACGTTCCTGAGAAGGCCGACACTCAGGTGGAGCGCATTCTGGTGGACGGTGCTGACGCGGTGGTGCCGGGGGAGATCCGCCAGACGACCCGGTCCGCCGGGCGCGCTTATCGTGCCCGGTTCGCCCTGCACGTCACGGTCGAGAGCGGCCTCGTCACCGGGGCCGTCCCCCGGCGTCCAGTGGGGCCGTGACGGGCGGTTTCAGGACGAGTAAATGTCCTTTACGTTCTGCACCCTTACTCCCTTTCGGTCGCCGGCCAAGCCCGGCAGATGGGTGGCGTCGGCGGTCAAGATCAGCACATCAGGTTGTTGCCCCGCCGCCTCCGCACGATCGGCGTACATGTGAGCCGTCGCGGCGACCAAGGCGTCGACAACCTCCGTGGAGTCGAACCCTGCGTCACCGACCAGCTTCCCGGCGGCGCGCGCAAGGTCCTCAGTGACAGGCTCAACGAGAGTCCTGGTGCTGGACAGCACATGGTTCAGTTTCGTGTCCCGGTCGGAACCGCGCAGGATCTCCGTCAGCACGACACTGGACGTGACCAAGCGGGCCTGCTTGCGCAGCGCAGCCGCGAAGAAGATCGCAACGTTGCGGTCCGTGGCCGCCTTGTTGATGGCGTCGTTATCGAGTACCAGAACCCCGCCGAGCCTCGCAGCCCGACGGCCTCGCCCGGTGCTCACTGATCTTGCGCGGACGGCCAAGCGGCGAGAGCGGCCTGGATCTCGTCCTCACTGAACGGTCCGTGCCGATCTTCCAGTTCGTCAACGAACTCGGCGAGGGCGTCGAGTTGGAGCTTGGCCGCGATCGCCTCATCAACGTAGGCAGAATCGGACAGGCCCAGCTTGCGGGCCTGTTCGCGGATCTCAGCCTTGCGGCCCCGGCTGATGGTGGCCGACAACTTCTCGGTCGCACCGTGTCCACTCGCGGCCTTGCGGCGTTTCGCGACACGGAGAGGCTGGTTAACGGAAGTTTTCTTGGCGTCCACGACTTAATCATACCAACGGTAGGAGTCGGCTGCTCCGCGAGAGAGTCAGAACCACCGTGCTTTGAGGGGATTGACAGCATCGACCATCACGGACGGCGACAGACTGCCCGCAGGTCAGCGAGCTGGCGGCGAGCGGGATGGCTACCGCGACGATCGCGCGGACGTTGTCGGTATCCCCCCGTACGGTCGAGAACCATCTCCAGCGGGCATATGAAAAGCTCGGCATCCACCGTCGCACGGAGTTGGCGGCGGCACTCGCCGAGGACGGCCTCATGGTCCGCTGATCGCCGGGTTCCGCTGGTCCTGCTGTTCGCGTACGAGTCGGGCATAGCGGCCGCCCCGGGAGACAAGAGAGTCGTGGGTGCCCTGTTCCACGATCGACCCCCGGTCGATGACGACGATGAGGTCGGCGTCCCGGATCGTGGAGAGGCGATGTGCGATCACCACCTGCGTGCAGCCGAGCGCCGTGAGTCCCGCCTGGATCATCGCCTCGGTACGGGCGTCCAGGCTCGATGTCGGCTCGTCGAGCAGGAGAACGCTGGGCTGATGCACCACGGCACGGGCCAGCGCGATCCGTTGCCGCTGGCCACCGGAGACCTGCGAGCCGGCCTCGCCGACGGTGGTGTGCAATCCCATCGGCATAGCCGCGATGTCCTCGGCGAGCGCGGCCACCCGTACCGCCGCCTGGATCTGTTCGGTGGTGCAGTGGTCCTTCCCGGCGGTGATGTTGTCGGCGATCGTGCCCTCGAAGAGGAACGGTTGCTGGGTGACGATCCCCATCTGCCGGCGCAGTCGCCGGCGGTCGAGCAATTCCAGCGGCACCCCGTCGTAACTGATTTGCCCGTCGGTGGGCTCGAACAGACCGAGCAGGAGCCGGCCGAGGGTGGTCTTGCCGGAGCCGGTCGGCCCGACGATCGCGACGCGCTGCCCGGGTTCGATCCGAAGGGTGATGTCGTGCAGGACCGGGCGGGAGGGGTGGCAGCCGAAGTACGCGTCGCGCACCTCGATGCGGCCGTGCAGGCCGCCGGGCAACTGCACCCGGCCGGTCGGCGCCGACGGCGTGTCCATGATGTCGCCGAGGCGTTCCATATGGGCGATCGCGGCCTGCAGTTGCTGGACGGTGGTGAGCAGCGACCCCAGCGGGGCCAGCGCAGCACCGGCCAGCGCGGCGAGGGCGAGCAGTTCACCGAGCTGCGCCGAGCTGGGCAGCTGGTAGGCGACGATGAGCAGCAGCCCGACGGCCAGGCCGGTCTGTGCCGCGGTGGTGAGCGCTTGGACCCCGGAGAGGAACAGATCGCGACGCCGGGCGGCCGCGAGTTCGCGGTCATGGCGGGCCCGCCAGCGGGCGACGGTGGTCTCCTCCGCCCCGCAGGCGATCACCGTTTCCACGCCACCGAGGCTTTCCACCAGGGTGTTCTGAGTCAACGCTTGGGCGTTCGACGATTCGCTTACGCGCTGGATGCTCGCCCGTCCGGCCAGCAGCGCGATGAGTGCCTACAGGGCCGCGACGGCGGTGGCCGCGATCGCGATCGGCGGGGAGGCGACCGCGAGCAGTACCAGGTATCCCAGTCCGGTGATGCAATCGATGCCGAACGCGAGGGACCGTTCCGTCAGCAGGTCACGCAGTGTCGAGGCGGTGGAGAGCCGGGTGAGCAGGTCGCCGGAGCCACGCTGGTCGAAGAAGCGGAAGGGCAGGGTGAAAGTGTGGTCGACGAGTCGGCGCATCAGGCGGGCCGCTACGCCGGTCTGCAGCTGGATCAGCAACACCGATCGCACCCAGCTCACGACCGTGAAGACCAGCCAGGAGACGCCCGCCGCCGCGGTGAGCGGGAACAGCATCTCCGCAAGGCTCCCGCTGGTCGTCCCGTCGACCACTACCCGGGTGACCCCCGCCACCAGCAGCGGGAACATCTGCACCACGAGGGACGCGGCGACCAGGGCGGCGATCAGCGGCCAGCTGCCGAGCACCCCGCTGAGCAGCCGGACGGCGGTCCGCCAGGTCGGGTCGGCGCCGCGGGGCAGCTTCCCGGCGGGTCTCCCGCAGAGTACGACGCCGCTGTAGCCGCCCTTGAACTCATCATGGCTCAGTCGGCGCCGGCCCTGGGCCGGGTCGGCGATGCTCACCTCCGTGTCGCGGATGTCCTCGACGACGACGAAATGATTGTGCCCCCAATGGGCGATGAGCGGTCCCGGCAGCCGGGCGATGCCGGCCGCCGGCGCGGCGAACGCGCGCAGATTCAGCCCGAATCGCTTCCCTGCACCGATCAGCTCACGGGCGGAGGCGCCGTCCCTGTCCGAGGGGAGATGCCGCCGCGCCTCGATGACGGAGGTGCGCCGGCCGTGGAAGCTCAGCACCATCGCTAGTGCGGTGACCACGAACGTTCGCCGGGTCTTGTCATGCTGCTTTGGGGCGGGGTCGTCCCCAGCGTTGCTGGCGTTCGCTGCGGACCCGGGCGCGTTCGCGGCGTTGGGCGGCCAGCACGTCGGGGTGGCGGGCGTTGGCGTTGCGCCAGCGCAGGTAGGCCTGGATCTCCCAAGCGAGCACGGTGTGGTTGGGATGGTTGGAGTTGCCCATCACGAAGGTGCGCAGCGGCCCGAACTGCGCCTCGATCGGGTTGGCCCACGAGGCGTAGGTCGGGGTGAGGCACAACTCGACGTTGTTGCGGGCCGCCCAAGCTCTGATCTGCGGGGTCTTGTTCGCCGACAGGTTGTCCAGGATCACGTAGATCGGTGCGCCGTCCGGGCGGGCGGCACGGATGGACTTCAGCGCCGCCAGGGTGTTGGCGCCGCTCTTGCCGCGGCGGGTGACGCCCCACAGGGTGTCATCGCCGAGGGAGTAGCAGCCGTGGAAGTAGCGGACGCCGTGGGTGCGTCGATAGGTGCCCGGCAACCGGTCGGGCCGCCCCTGCTCGGCCCAGCCGCTGCCGTGGCAGGGCCTGATCGACAGCGGCCCGAACTGGTCGAAGGCGAAGCACCGGTCCGCGAACCGGGTCGTGACCTCCTCTATGCGGTCCAGCTTGGTCTCGAAGTCGGGGTCGTTGGAGGTCTTCCAGGTGCGGGTCCGCTGAAAGGTGACCCTGTGGGCGTGCAGGATCTGCCGCAGCCGCTCACGCCCGATCTGGATCTTCCGGTCGCTGTGGTCGGCGAGGTGGTCGGCGAGTTTGCGGATGCTCCAGCAGGTGAACGGACGCCCGAGCTTGGCCGGGCGCGTGGTGGCCGTCTGGATGATGAACGCGGTGTCACCGCCCGAGATGCGGCGGGGACGGCCTCCCGCCCAGTCAGGGTCCAGGCAGGCCAGCCCCCGCTGGTTGAAGTCGTGGATCACGTCCCGGACGGTGTCCTCGTGCGCGGCGACCAGGCGGGCGATCGCCGGGGCCGGTGTGCCCGCCGACGACGCCTGGATGATCATCGCCCGGCGGACCCGGATCGACTCGTGTTTGCCCCGCCGGATGATCTGCTGCAGCCGGCGCCCCTCGTCCTGGGTCAACCGCCGTGCTCTGACTGGCTCTGCCACCAGCCCGACTCCCCTCTCGACAACGACCTGTCGTCATCGAGGGTGGAGCCGATCAACCTCCCCGTCCCAGCCCCTGGCCGGCGTGTCACCCAACCCGGTGCACGTTTGTGGTCACCGCACTAGGCAGGCGGCCGCGCAGTCCGCTGCGGAGAGTTGCATTCGCAGCGGTACGCGGCGGCGTGGCCGCAACCGGCGGATCACAGCCAGTGCCACCGGATCTCCGCCTTGGCCCGCTGCTCGGCGAGCCACTCGGCCAGCGCCGCTTCGCCGGCGCGGGCCAGCGCCGCCGGATCCGCCTCGGTGGCGGCTTCCCGTCCCCGCACGCCACCGAGGATGAGATGTCCCGCCTCCGGCACCGGCCCGGCGAGCTCCCCCGCCGCGAGGGAGCGCAGCGGCGCGGGCAGGTCCAGCGCCCAGCGCCGGTCCATGGTGAGCTGAACCTCTCCGACCTGCCGGGTGTCCCCGGTGCGCCGACCGAGACAGGTGAGAAGGTCGGCCGGGGTGCGCGCCGCCGCGAAGTCGTCCAGTGCCTTCGAATCGGCCGCCCGCACCCAGAGCGCGTCGACCCGGTCGAAGTCGGCAAGGTGGGCTCGCAGGTGGCCGGCCGCGTGCTCGGCCTTGAAGCCTCGCCGGAACCGCTCGATGCGGGCGACGAACTCGATGTGGGTGGCGAAGGCCCGTTCGGAGAGACCGACGTCGGCCAGCCATTCGAGGGTGGCCGCCCGGCTGTGCAGGCCACGGCCGCGGCGGAACGTATCAGCGGCCGCCGCCAGCTCTTCGGCGGTCGCCGCCTCGTCCTCGTCGAACACCTGGTCCCACAGGAGGCAGTAGTCGACGAGTTGCCGGTGCAGGGTGGGGTCCCGCCGGTTGAGGCACGGATCGTGAACAGCGCGGAGGGGACCGAAAGCGATCGCTCATTCACGCTGAGCAGCCGGTTGGCCGCGAAGTGGGTGGAGTACTCGATCGACCACGGAACCCCGTCTTCGGTCTGCCCGGTGAGGGCGACGCTCCCGCCCTCCGGGTGGGCGAGCACCAGGTCTCGTAGCCGACCCGCAGGTCTCCCGGCGGAGAATCGACGACGAGTTCGGGTCGGCGCCGCGGGTGGGCGGAGGACCAGTCGGCGACCATCCGCCTGGCTTCGCCGACCTGGTCCCGGTGCCGGGGCAGTCGGCGCAGCAGCGCCACCGCGCTGACCAGATCAGCGCCGAATGCAGCGTCCACGCCGGCTTCGGCGGCGGCTTCGGCGACTGCTGTCGATGCCGATTGGGTGGTCACGGCGCTGTCTCCTTGGTCGCGTCCGGGTGACGGGTTCATCGGCGGTCAGCCAATCGGCGATCGCGTCGCTGATCGGCATTCCGGTGAGTGTTTCGATCCAGCCCCACTGCCCGTTCACGTTCACCTCGAGGAAGACGTACTCTCCGTCCTTGCGACGGATGAGGTCGATGGCCCCGAAGTTCAGCCCGAGTGCGGAAATGAAGTCCAGGCAGCGTCCGGCCACCTCGCCGGGAAGCTTGACGGCACGGTAGGCGACCGTGTTGTCGTCGTACCGCCGCCAGTCCTGCGCGGTCAGCCGGGAGGACTGCGAATCGATCTCGGCGGCGAAGATCTGGTCGCCCACCACGGTCACCCGCAACTCGGCGGCCTTGGCGATGTTGGGTTGGAGGATCACCGGCGCGTGCTGGATCCGGTGCCGACCGGCGAGGTGACGCCGCTGCACCTGGGTGGTGTAGATGAGGTGCTGCTCGCCGTAGACCCAGAAGTCCTTGTACGTCAGCGCTTTGCTGATGAGCTGCCCGCCGGCGCGGTTCCAGGCGGGGACCAACTCGTCCGGGTCATTGGTGAAAAGGGTCTGCGGCACGGTGAAACCGAGTTCGGCGGCCTTGGCGAGGTGAACCAGCTTGTTGTCGGACCGCAGCGCTTGAGTGGGCTTGGCCGGCATCCAGCGCGCCGGCAGCAGTTCCCAGAAGCCGTCGCGGAAGCGGCCGGCGACCAGATCGGCATGCGCCCGGTAGTCCTCATCGGTCACCAGGTCACCGACCTGGATCGGGCTGGGGCGACGATCCCAGACAGCGGTGACCTCTGCCAGGTCGTACGTCCGGCCGCGGTGTTTCAGGATCTGCCGGCATCCGCCGTTGTCCATCTCGACGGTCAGCCGGCTGTGCGCCGGGTACTGATCCTCGTCCCACCAGAGCACCGGGATTCCGCGCGCTTCCACCTTGGGGCGTACGAAATCAATGGTGGCGGCGTCGTCGGGACTACTGATGATCAAAAGCATGTGAGAGCTCCAAGGCCACTTCGCGAAGGTCGTGGCGCGCCCCGTCGCCCCCCGCCGGTGCGCGCCACGCCGGTTCGTGTCGGACGCTAGACCCGGAAGCACTCCTCCGCGGGCTTGCCGATAGCGTCTCCGCTGGTCACGGAGCAGACGAAGCCCGAGCCAGGGGCCATCGCGCCGACGATGAGGTCGAGGTCGTCGTCGCCGAGTTCGACGACATCGGCGCCCTCCGGTGCAAGATCACCGCCTCCAGCACGGCGACGGCACCGGAGACCACGCCGGCCCACGTCCTCGCGGCCACCGGCCGCACCGGCGTCCACGGGCCGCTGAACGCGCGGTGCTGGAGCGGCGACCCGGCGCGGTTCCCGAGTTGGTCAACCGCGACTTCACCGCGGCCCGGCCCGGTACCAAGCTGGTCGGAGCATCGGACCGAAACCGCTGCTGGATCGTCGTCGCCCGGGTTCCACTTCGCCGACCGGTCATCGATTGAGCATGGTGAGGCGGTCGCGGTCGGTGCTCTCGTCGAACTCGGTGCGCCGCCGCACATGGTCGGTGCGCAGCGTGGAGGCTTGGGCGAAGACGTGGTGGGAGGCAAGTTCGGCCAGTTCGGGGGCGTAGCCGGCCAGAATCTCGCGGAACCGCTGCTCGGCGGGCTCGCCGAGCGAATCGTAGATGCGCACGCACAGCCACCGCGCCTCGTCGCGCGGCCAGCCGGGCGGCAGGAGTTCGGCGGGCAGGTCCGGGTCGAGGTTGGGGAACACCCGCCAGTCCGTCATGACGGCCGTGCGCAGCCGCAGAGCCTCGGCCGGCGCGACGCCGGACCGGGCAACGCGCTCGCCCTCCTCGCGGTAGGTGGTGACGAACCGCTCGTACCGTTCCCGCAGGGCGGTGATGTCGAAGGCGCGGTCCAGAACGCCGTCGAGACCCTCCTCGGCGATCTCGCGGGCGCGGAGGACGGTCACCCCGGAAACCTCCAGCCTGCGGGTCAGCGCCACCACATCGGCGGTCCGGTCGTGGGGGCTGACCCAGACGGCGTCGAACAGCATGCCGAAATGCAGGAGGCGCAGGCCGTCGCGGAGGGCACGCCGGGTGTCGCGCTGGTCCTCGGGCACGGAGAACATCACCACGGTCCACTCGCCGTCCCAGGAGGGGGTGGAGGCACCGAACGTCAGTAGTCGCAGCATGTGCGCGACGATGACGTCGTGAGCGCGGGGCGGCAGCCCATAGGCGGTGGTACGGCCGGAACGGGAACTGGTCAGCAGCCCCCGGGAGGCGACCCGGCGCAGGGCGGCGCGGGCACCGGCCTCGCTGATGTCGAACTCTTCGAGCAGCCGGACCAGGGCCGCGGAGGGGATGTGCTCGGCCCGCCAGAACCAGTAGTCGCCGAGCAGCGTCGTCAGGAGGCGCTGCGGTTCGGCGCCCTGCTTACCTCGGGGAAGGGAGCCCGGGACGGCCGCGGTCACCGGATCTTCCCCTGCGTGCGTTCTCCTCTGTGGGTGTCAGCGGCGTCCCACGTCCTGGCCGGTGCCGTCGGTTCGGCTCGCGTGAACAGAACGTCTGTTCCGGACCGGCGGCGCAGGGCCGAGGGGGTCACCGCGGGCCAGCGTCCGGTGTCGATGCGTTCCAGCAGGACCGACAGGGTGGTGACCCGTTCGGCGACGCTGAACGTGCAGTGCCCGGCGCGGTCCACGAACGCCTGCCGCAACATCGATCCGGATCCGGCGCGGGTGACCGTATCGCGGTAGGCGCGCTCGTCGGACACCGGCCCGGCCGGGTCGCCGACGGTGTGCAGGGTGAGGACGGGGTCGCGCAGTTCGCCGTCGTAGGTGATGAACCGTTCGGCCCTGGCGAGGGCACTCGGGTCGGCGGCGATCCGGGGTGCGTGGGCGAGTCTGCCCAGGTCGGCCCGCAGGTCGGCACCCGCCTTCCGGTAGATGCCGGTGATCGTCCTCTGCCGCCCGGAAAGACGGAGCTGCCGCCGGTAGTCGACTCCGGTGTTCCAGGACGGATTGCCACCGAGGTACTGCTCGTACACGGCGCGGATCGGGGCGCCGACGCCGAACGGAAGCCCGGCGATCCACCCGTCGACGAGTGCTCGCGTGTCGCCGGGGCCGGGGCGCGGCACGGCCGGGTCGTTCCACGCGGGGACCTGCGCGAACGCGGCGGCCAACGCCAGCCGTGCGCGGCCCTGCGGGGTCGCCTTGGCGCGGTCGACCAGTTCGGTGAGGGCTGCCTGCTCGGCGTCGGCGTCGGTGATGCCGACCAGGGACATCGGCGAGTCCGGGTCGATGAGCGTCTTCAGCGCCCAGGCGGCGTCGAGCTTGGCGTTCCACATGGCGACGGTGCCCGCGCCGCCGCCGCACGCCGGGAGCGCGCCGTCCACGAGGTGGCCGTAGTACTGGACGAAGCCGCGGGCGAGCAGCCCGCCCTGGGAGTCGCCCATCACGATGGTGCGGGCCGGTGCACCCACCTCGCCGGCGAACACCGCGCGGGTGGCGGCGATGTTGCGCAGGTCGTCGCCGAGCCGCCAGCCCGGCCGCGACGCCGTTCCGGCGACCGCTCGGCCCTGGCGGAGGACGTGCTCTTGGAACGCGTCGTCAAGGCGCTGCCGGTTGGCGACCAGCAGCAGTGTGCCGTCCCAGCGGGGCGGGACGGTGATCGTGTAGGCGGTTCCGTCGGCGTGCCGGCCGGTCAGTTCCCGCGGTGCGGCAGTGCCGGCGGCGGCGGTTGCGAATGCCGGCGGCGCGGTGAACGTGGTCAGCGCGGTCAGCGCGGCGATGGCGGTGCGCCGTCTCATCGGGTGTCTCCGGGAACGTGCGGACGCAGGAACCGGTCGGGGCGGAAGCGGACGAACTGCGCGGTGCCCAGCTCCGGGTCCCGGGCGGCGAGACGTTCCGCGAGGCGCCCCAGGTGCGGCGCGTCGGCGTCGGCGCCCCACCGGCCGGTCTTGACGCGGCGTTCCAGGGTCAGTGCGGTGGCGACCAGTTCGGCGCCCGTGTAGCCGCAGTGCCCGGGCCGGTCGACGAACGCCTGGCGCAGCATCCGCCCGTCCCCGGCGCGCCGGACGGCGTCGGAGTAGGCGCGGGCCTGCGTGACCGTGGGGAAGTTGTCACCGCGCTCATGCAGCGTCAGAACGGGGACGTCCAGTTCGCCGTCAGGGGTGAAGTTGCGTTCCATATAGGCGACCGCGCCCGGGTCCGCGGAGATCCGGGGCTCCCTGTCGAGACGTGCGAGGTCGGCGTCGAGGTCGAGCCCGGCCGCTTCGTACAGGGCCCGCACCTGCCGTGCGTTCCCGGACTGCCGGAGCTGTTCGCGGTAGTCCACACCGTCGTTCCAGGACATGTTGCCGCCCGCCCGCTGCTCCAGTGGGAATCGCGGCGAGAACACGGTCGGCATGAACGCCGCGTACTGCTGCTCCTGCTGCCCGGCCCAGTCGTCGTCGGCGGGCTCGGGTGTGCCGGGCACCGACCAGGTCGAGACCTGCGCGAACGCGGCGGCCAGCGCGATGCGCGCCCGGCCTTGGGGGGTCTGCTGGGCCGTCTCCAGCACTTTCCCGGCGGCGGCTCTGGTACGCGCCTCCGCGTCGGCCGAGCCGAGCCGAGCGAGGGTGATGTCGTCGGTTCCGGGCGCCAGCAGGGTGGTGAACGCGAACGCGGCGTCGAGCGACTGGTTGAGCATGGCCACCGGCCCGGCGACCGAGGCGCAGTAGGGCAGCGCGCCGTCCACCAGGTCCGGCCGGCGTTCGGCCAGGCCCGCCGCGACATTGCCGCCCATCGAGGAGCCCCATGCCAGTGCGGTCTTGGGCTTTCCGGCCTTGGCGGCGAAGACGGCGAGGGTCGCGGCGGAGTCCCGCAGTGTCTCCTCGACGGCCCAGCCGTCCCCGTACGGGCGGGTCCCGGCCAGGGCGTAGCCGCGGTCCAGCAGCCACTGCCGCGCGGCGGCGTTGCCGCCGAGCTCGGCGGGCCGCTGCTGGTCGCCGGCGCCCTGGCCGTAGCCCGGGCTGAAGGCCAGCACCGTGCCGTTCCAGTCGGCGGGTACCTCGATGGCGTAGGTGGCTCCGGTGGGGTGGACGCCGCGGAGGCTGAGTGGGGCGTGCCCGGCGGCGGCCGAGGGCGGGGCCGTGGTGAGGGCGAGGGCGGCGGCCGCCGTGACGGCCGTGGCCGCTCGCCGAAGGGGGACGTGGGGAAGGCGCATGCCGGCTCCAGGGAAAAGGAGACAGTAGTCGGACGGTCGTCCTCGTCATGCCGTCAATAATGGTAGACACAAATCCTACGGTCGTCACGTAGGCGTTGACAATGCCCCGGTACCTGCTTACTTTGAGCCGACCACCCTGTACCACGGGAGTCGCTGATGTTCCGGAAGACAACCACCAGCGTGCTCGCGGTCGCAGCCGCGAGCGTCCTCGCCTCCGCTTGCGGCACCGGGCCCGGAGCGCGCGGGGCGACCGACGGAGACCGACCCGGCAAGCTCGTCTTCGCGGCCGTTCCGTCCGAGCAGACCGGCGAACTCCGGGCGGCCTTCGCCCCGATCACCGCCGCATTGGAGAAGGACCTGGGCACCCCCGTCGAGTTCCAGCCCGTCGCCAGCAACGCCGCCGTCGTCGAGGCGCAGGTCGCCAAGCGCGTCGACGTCGCCGTGTACGGGGCCTTCAGCTACCACCTGGCGCGCAGCCGCGCCCAAGTCGAGCCGGTCGCCGTCCCCGTGCAGGCGCCCGAGGGCGAACCCGGCGCCCATGCCTACGGGGTCACGCGCGGGGACGACACCTCCATCACCTCGCTCAAGGACGTCAAGGGCAAGGACATCTGCTTCACCGACCCCGGCTCCACCACCGGTTACCTCCAGCCGCTGGCCTCGCTCAAGGAGGCCGGGGTGGACGTGGCAAAGGACGCCGAGACCGTGTTCACCAAGGGGCACGACACGGCGGTGGCCTCGCTGCTGGCGGGCGACTGCGACATCGCGTTCGTCGGCGACATCTTCATCGACCAGCTGCTGCCCGCGCGGGGCCAGCTCAAGCCCGGTCAGGTCCGCAAGGTGTGGACCTCGCCGCTCATCCCCGGCCCGCCCGTCGTGGTCGGAAGCTGGCTGCCCCAGGACGTCCGGACCAAGATCACCAAAGCGCTGACCGGGCTGACCGCCACCGACGCGGCCGCCGCCGGGCTGTGCGAGGGCAAGGAGATCAAGGGCCCGCCGACATGGAAGCAGCACGCCGGTGCCGAGGCCTGCCCGCTGGGTGCCTCGAACGCCTGGACGTTCATCACCGCCAACGACGCGACGTATGCGCCGATCGCCCGGATCTGCGACATCACCAAGGCCAAGGTGTGCACGTCCGGTGACTGAGGAGCGCGCCATGAAGGACAACCGCGGCGGAGCCGTCCTCGACCTCACCGGAACGAGCAAGGCGTTCGCCGGCAAGGTCGTGCTCGACGGCATCGACCTGACCGTCCCGCAGGGAGAGTTCGTCGCGCTGGTCGGCCCGTCCGGCGCGGGGAAGTCCACCCTGCTGCGCCTGGTCAACGGGATGCACCGGCCGGACCAGGGGTCCGTGCGCACGCTCGGCACCGACCCCGCCGGCTGCTCCCGCAGGGAACTGCGCTCCCTGCGGGCCCGGGTGGGGTTCGTGTTCCAGCAGTTCGGTCTGGTCGGCCGGCTCTCGGCGCTGGAGAACGCGCTGATGGGGGCGCTGGCCACCCTGCGCGGGCCCCGTTACGGCGTGATGACCTACCCGCGCGCCCTGCGGGAGCGAGCCGTCGAGCAACTCGACCGCGTCGGGTTGGCCGACCAGCGCTTCCAGCGCTGCGACACGCTGTCCGGCGGCCAGCAGCAGCGGGTCGCCGTCGCCCGCACCCTGGTGCAGCGGCCCGGACTCGTGCTCGCCGATGAGCCGGTCGCCTCGCTCGACCCGGCCGCCAGCGTACGGGTACTCGAGATCCTCAAGCGGATCAGCGCCGAGGACGGCATCTCGGTCGTGTGCAGCCTGCACCAGACCGACCTGGCGCTGTCCATCGCCGACCGGGTGGTGGCGCTGCGCTCGGGCCGGATCGTGCTGGACGAGCCCGCCGCCACCCTGCCGGAGGAACGGCTGCGCGCCGTCTACAGGACGGCGGACGCGGCCCATGACTAGCACCGAGCCGGCCGTGCGCACCAAGCACGAGCCGGACCCGCCGACCCTGCGCCCGCCTCTGGAGGCCCGGACCGGCGTCGCGGCCGGCCTGCTCGCCGGGGCCGTCACGGCCACCTGGGTGACGTTCTGGTGGATCGGCCTGTCGCCGGCGTCCTTGGCGGCCGGGCTCGGCGACACCCGGCGGCTGCTGGAACGCATGCTGCCGCCCGATTTCCCCGCCGCCGGCGACATCGCGACGCTGATCCTGGAGACCCTGCTAATCGCCGTGGCGGGCACCGGGCTCGCCACCCTGGCCTCGGTGCCGCTCGCCTTCGCCGCCGCCCGCGCCGCGCCGGGCGGCCGCCGGTCGCGGCCGGTCGCCCGGCCGGCGGCCCGGATGGTGATCGTGCTGACCCGGGCGGTGCCGACGCTGGTCTTCGCGATCCTGTTCGTCCGGGTGTTCGGGCTCGGGCCACTGGCCGGCGCGCTCGCGGTGGCCGTCCACTCGGTCGGCATGATCGCCAAGTTGCTGACCGACGCGATCGAGGAGGCCGACCCGGTCCCCGCCGAGGCCGTCCGCGCCTGCGGCGCCCGCGAGATCCAGGTGGCGGTGTCCAACGTGCTGCCGCGCGTGCTGCCCGCGCTGGTCTCCATCGTCCTGTACCGGCTCGACATCAATATCAGGGCGTCGGCCGTGCTCGGCGTCGTCGGCGCCGGCGGCATCGGAGTGGCGCTCCAGACCGCCCTGGGCAGCCTGGACTACCGGCGCGCGACGGGCATCATCTGCCTGATCACCATCCTGATCCTGCTCCTCGAACTGCTGTCGGTCGCGATCCGCCGCCGCTCCGGGCACGACCGGACGGCCGCCGCCGTACTGCCCGCCGGCCGCGCCCGCGCCGACGTCGGCTGGGACCGCGACCGTGTGCTGCGCTTCGCCGGCATGGCCGCGGCCGTCGTCCTCTTCCTGGCGTCGCTGTGGTCGCTGGACCCCAGCCCGGGCCGGCTCGCCGACTCCTGGTCGAACGTACGCGCGATACTCACCGGCATGTGGCCGCCCGCCTTCTCCGGCGAGATCTTCACGGGTGTCCTGGAGAGCCTGCTCATGGCGCTCGGCGCCGCCTCCGTCGGCACCCTCGGCGGCCTCGTTCTGGCACTGCTCACCGCGGCGAACGTCGCACCGCTGCGACCGCTGTCGATGGTCGTCCGCGCTCTGGTCGTCGTGATCCGCGGCATCCCCGATCTGGTGTACGCACTGCTGTTCGTCGCGGCCCTGGGCCTCGGCCCCTTCGCCGGGTTCCTCGCGCTGTGGATCTCCTGCACCGCGCTGGCCGCCAAGTTCTTCACCGACTCCCTCGAAGTGCTCGACCCCGTCCCGCACGAGGCGCTGACCTCGGTCGGCGCCACCCGGCCGCAGGCGTTCGCCGCCGGGATCTGGCCGCAGTTCGTGCCGTCGTTCACCGCCAACGGGCTGTTCGTGGCCGACCTGGCACTGCGCGAGTCGATCGTGCTGGGCATCGTCGGCGCGGGCGGCATCGGCTACCTGATGCAGGAGTCCATCGCCACCCTGCGCTACGACGTCACCGGCGCCATCGTCATCTCGATCGCCGTCGTCGTCTACGGCATCGAGGCGCTCGCCCGCCTCGCCCGCCGCCACCTGCTGTGACCCGCCCGCCCGCTCTGACCGCAGTGAATTCCGAACCACAGTGAATTCCGACCACCGTGAATCGGGGACGCATGACCACAGAACGCCCGTCCGACTGGGATCCGCGAGAGCCGGAGACCTTCGACAGCTCCCACGCGGTCTACGCCGACCTGCGGCGGCGCTGCCCGGTACCGTGGAGTGACGCCTACGGCGGTTTCTGGGCGGTGACCCGCTACGACGACGTCGTACGGATCGCCCGCGACAGCGCAACGTTCAGCACCGCCGTGCAGAACGTCGTCCCGCACGTGCCACGCAGCCGGCGCCGGCCGCCGCTGCACTTCGACCCGCCCGAGCACGGGGTCTACCGCGCCCCGCTGGACCGGGTCATGAGCCGCGCGGCGGTGCGGCGCCTGGAGCCGGCCTTCGCCGCGGCGGCCGGGGAACTGCTCGGACCGCTGCTGGCGCGCGGTGGCGGCGACTACGCCAAGGAGTTCGCGCTGCCGTTCGCCGCGCAGTGCTTCGCCCTGTTCCTGGACGTTCCGCTCGACCAGATGCTGGAGATCCGACGCATCGGCGTGGAGTACAGCTTCGCCATCCAGGACATGGACCGGGCCCGGATCATGGCGGCCAGCGACGAACTGTACGACGTCGCACGGACCCTCGTCGACGAGCGCCGCCGCGACCCGCGGGACCCGGGCACCGACATGGTCACCAGCCTCCTGGACGCGGACCCGCCCATCCCCGATGACCTGGTGGTCGGGACCGTCCGGCAGACCATCGTCGCGGGCATCGGCGCCCCGCAGGCCGTACTCGGCAGCGCCGCCGTCCACCTGGCCCGAGACCCGGACCTCCAGGAACGGCTGCGGGACCGGGCCGACCTGCTGGCGGGCGCCGTCGAGGAACTGCTGCGGCTGTACGCGCCGTACCGGGTGTTCGCCCGGACCGCCACCCGCGACGTGGAGGTCGGCGGCCGGACCATCCGCGCGGGGGAACCGGTGACCATGCTGTTCCCCTCGGCCAACCGAGACGAGAAGGTCTTCACCGAACCCGACCGGCTCGACCTGGACCGGCGCCCGAATCGCCACCTGGCGTTCGGCCGCGGCGCCCACCGCTGCCCCGGTGCCGCCCTCGCCCGCATGGAGATGACCGCCGCCCTGCGGGCCCTGCTGGACGGAACGTCCGAGGTCGCGCTGGACGGGAACGTGGAAATGCTGAACTGGCTGGAGTTCGGCCCCAAGTCCGTCCCGCTCCGCCTGTCGGGTTGACCCGCGGCGCGCACGGTGGCGCCGTGACGGGCGGGCTCATCGCCGGGTTTCATCTCTTTCACGCGCGCTACCAGCACATTTCATGGCGTTTCCACATTGTTCTGGGCAGTCGTGCGTGTTGCAGGTATATACGTCACATGCACGAATGCGTCATACCTGCATGCCGCCGATGAGTGCCGCACGCACCCCATTCCAGAGTTGGCGGAGTGGCCGATCATCGAGACGGCCGGTGGATCAACACCGCGTATGGCGGGCTTCCATCAGGGATCGGCCGGAGGCGCCGCCCTGGCATTCATCGACGCCTCATACGGAAAGGACGGGTCATGCCCGATCATCCGCGGGGTGACGGCCGCTGGCGAGCGCTGATCGCCGCCATCGCCGTCGCCTGTCTCGCCGCCGCCGGCCTGGTCGTCGGCGGCCAGGCGAGCGCCGGCACGCTGTCCGGCACCCTCTACCGCGATCCGGACACGCAGGTCGTCCGATGGGTCGCGGCCAACCCGAACGACGCACGGACCCCGGTCATCCGCGACAGGATCGCCAGCCAGCCGCAGGCGCGCTGGATGGCCGTGTTCAAGCCGGACACCGTGACATCGGAGGTCTCCTCGTTCGTCAACGCGGCGAGCGCGGTCAACCAGACTCCCGTGCTCTCGGTGTACGAGATCACCAACCGCGACTGCGGCGGCGCCAGCGCCGGCGGCGCCCCCGACCTCGGCCAGTACCAGCAGTGGATCTCGAGGTTCGCGCAGGGTCTGGGCGGCCGTGCGGCCGTCATCATTCTGGAGACCGACTCGCTCGCGCTGCAGACCTGCCTGGACGGCTCCGCGCTCGCGGCGCGCAACCAGGCGCTCACCCAGGCGGTACGGACGATCAAGAGCGCCGATTCGAACGCGAAGGTCTATCTCGACGGCGGCCACTCGGCCTGGAATTCCGCCACCGAGCAGGGCAGCCGGTTGAAGGCCGCCGGTGTGCAGTACGCCGACGGCTTCTTCACCAATGTGTCGAACTTCCAGCCGTTGTCGAACGAGGCGGCGTACGGCCGGTCGATCATCTCCTACCTGCAGTCCCAGGGGATTTCCGGCAAACACCAGGTCATCGACACCAGCCGCAACGGCGGGGCCGCCGGCGCCCAGGGCGACTGGTGCGGCGACGACAACACCGACCACCGCATCGGCACCTACCCAACCCTCGACACCGGCGACCAGAACATCGACGGCTACCTGTGGGTCAAGCCGCCGGGTGAGGCGGACGGCTGCGACTACTCGGCCGGATCCTTCGTCCCCGCCCTCGCCTACGACCTCGCGCGCAACGCGCCCGATCCGCCTGCCTCGTCCAGCCCCACGCCACCTACTACTCCCCCGCCGGGCGGCGGCGCCTGCACGGCGACCTACCAGACGGTGAACTCCTGGGGAGGCGGCTTCCAAGGCCAGGTCACCGTCAAGGCCGGAACCTCGGCGATCAACGGCTGGAAGCTGACCTTCTCGCTGCCCAGCGGCGTTTCGATCAGCCAGCTCTGGAACGGCACGCTGACCACCAGCGGGTCCACCGCCACCGTCACCAACACGCCGTGGAACGGCGCGCTGGCCCCCGGCGCGTCCGTCCAGGTCGGCTTCACCGCCACCGGTACGGCCACATCGCTCAGCCCCACCTGCACCTCATCGTGACCGGCACACCGAGCCTCACGGTGTGACGGCCCCGGCGCCCCGGTCTGGTGAAGCGTCCACCGGACCGGGGCGCTCCGGTCTCCTCGACGACCGGCGTGATGCCCCACGATGACCTCTCATGACACAGGGGGACGCGGTGATCGCCGCTGCGGACGCCGCGCCGCGGGTCGGCCGGTAGGAGGGGTGCGCGGCTGAGGACCCGCGGCCCGTCTCATGAGGACCTTGGTCCGTGGGCGCGGGCGGCGGGCGGCCTCACGCTGGAGGCAGCCGGCGAGCGGTCGCCGCGCCGCACCTCTTGGAGGAACCATGCAGACCAGGGTCGAGGAGGTCATGACGACCGGGGTGTTCGCCGTCTCGGAGCGCGCCTCGTTCAAGGAGATCGTCAACGAGCTGCGACTGCACGGCGTGGACGCCGTCCCGGTGCTGCGGAAGGACGGGACGGTCTCCGGGCTGGTGTCGTCCACCGACCTGCTGCTCAAGGAGGCCGATCCCAACGCCGCCGAGGCTCCGCATCCGTTCGCCGGGCCGCGGCGCCGGCGGGAGCTGCGCAAGGCGGCCGGCACGACGGCGGCCGACCTCATGACGGCGCCCGCCGTCACGATCACCCCCGGCGCGAGCGTGGAGGAGGCGGCCCGGCTGATGCGCCGCAGGCGCGTCAGCCGGCTCCCCGTCGTGGACGCCGATACGGGGCGGCTCGTCGGCATCGTCAGCCGCGCCGACGTCCTGCGCGTGTACGGCCGCCCCGACGAGCAGATCCGCCGGGACGTCCTGGACGAGGCCGTCACCCGCCGCTTCGGCGCGGAGGCCCGGGGCTGCACCGTCACGGTGACCGACGGCCGGGTGACGGTCCAGGGCACGGTCGACCGCCGGTCGATCGTCCCGGCGCTGCTGCACGGCATCCGCCGCGTCGAGGGCGTCGTGTCGGCCGAGGCGCAGGTGGGGTGGGAGGTCGACGACACCTACGCCGGCCGGCACGCCTAGCGCAGGTGGGCCAGGGCGGTGGTGTACAGGCAGCCGACGGCGTACAGGTCGCCGGCGCGGCCGGCCTCCTCGCCGCGCGGCAGTTCGGGCGCCATGTACCGCGCCGTGCCGGGGACCTGGCCGGTCTGGGTGATGCGGGAGAACTCGTCGCCGGTCGAGGTCGCCGGCCCGAAGTCGATCAGCTTGACCGCTCCGTCCGGGCAGAGCATGAGGTTCTCCGGTTTCACGCCCCGGTGGATCAGGTCCACGGAGTGGGCGACGGCCAGCACCGCGCACGCCTGGGCGCCGATGAACGCGGCCCAGGAGGCGGGCAGCGCGCCGTGCTCGTCGAGGAGTTCGACGGGCCAGAGCCACAAATTTCTCGATGAAGTCCAGGGCAGATGCCGCGTCCGTATGACCGCCGAACTCCTCGATCCGGGCCCACTCATCTGCGACTGACGGCAGTGCGCAGTCATCGACCTCGGCGAATGCGTCACGGATTCGATTGCCGAGTTCTTCCACCCAAGGGCCGGTATTCCACGGAGACTCTTCGGGCGACCGGTCCAAGGAGCCGAAGCGCCGCCTCCCCATCGGGTGCCCGGAAGTAATCGAACAGCACGCCCACGCCATCTGCTCCCATCGATGCCTCAGGGTGATTCCTTCTTCTACCGACCATTCCACGGCCCGACTCACCGCCTGGCGCTCTGCCCACATGTCTCCCCGAACCACACCCTTCGGGTCAGAGAAGGACGTCGCGGTCCGCGGCGGCCTTGTTGATGGCGTCGTTGTCGAGAACCAGGACCCCGCCGAGCCTTGCAGCCCGTCCTAGTACCGGGGTCACGCGACGCGCCTCCTGCTGCGGCGTGGCCTGGACGCCTCGTCCGCGGACGTCGAACGGCACCGGCTGTCGCGGGCCGGCGATCGACAACTCGGCTCCGCCCTGATCACGACCACCCTCCTTCAATAGATCTTGAGGTTTTGGTGTTGGTTCCAGCTCGGTGCGGTTAGTCGTTTCGCCGAGTGACATATACGGAGAGGCCGGTGGGCTTGGTGGTATCGCTTTGTCCGCCTTTGTGAAGTTCACGGTGTGGTGAGGTTTCTGTCGCCAGTTGCGCTCGGGGACAGCGAGCTTGGGAGGTCGACCATGGGGGCTCGTCTCGCGGGTGGGCATCGAAAACCGCCCGGGCCCACCCTTGCGGTCAGTGCTCTCGTCGCGCTGGAACGGTGCGGGGGAAGTCGTGTGGGGTAGTGAGGTCCGCCTACTTCAGCCCTTTCTGCTGCTCCTCATCTACGAGCGGCCTGGCCATGGCTACGACCTGATCGAGCGGTTGGCGGGAATGGGGGTGCTGGGCGTCGAGCCGGGGCATGCGTATCGGGTCCTGCGCGGCCTTGAGCGTGAGCGGCTTCTGACGTCTCGATGGGTTCCTTCCGACTCGGGGCCGGCCCGGCGGCTGTATGAACTCACGCCTGCGGGTGCGGCCGAGCTGAAGAACCGGATGGAGGACCTGACCGATTTCGGCAACGTGGTCGGCGCTTTCCTGTCCTTGTGGGAGACGGCCTCCCGGACGCCCGACCCTGCCGCCGCGTTCTCTCGTCCCTGAGGAGCAGGAGATGGTACAAGAAGCGGCGGAAGACGCCGTTCGAGCCGCTTTCCGGCGCCGCGTGAATCCGGGTCTTGCATTGGGCGAGGACGCGGACCTGATCGCCATGGCCTGCCGGGACATGGCACTGCGATTCCACCGTGGCGGCAAGATCATCACCTTCGGCAACGGCGGTGCGGCGACGGACGCCCAGCATGTCGCGGTGGAATTCGTGCACCCGGTCATCGTCGGGAAGAGGGCCCTGCCCGCACTCACGTTGCACGCCACCGGCCGTGGTGACCAGGACGCGGAGGGGTTCGCCGACCGGTTGCGGCTACTTGCCTCTCCCGGGGACATCGCCTTCGGCATCTCGCCCGACGGGCGCTGCCCGAACGTCCTGCGGGCGTTTCAGGCCGGTCGCGAACTCGGGGTCCTGACGGTGGCGCTGCTCGGCGGGGACGGCGGTGACATCGCCGGTGACAAGGCGGTGGATCACGCCCTGATCGCCCGATCCCACGATCCGTGCGTGGTCAAAGAGCTGCACGTCACCGCCTACCACATTCTGTGGGAACTGGTTCATGTCTTCATCGAGCGGCCGGGGTCGCTGGAGCCGGAGGGCGGGATATGACAAGGGGCGAAACGGTCGGCGAGGTGCCCGTGGCGGCTTGTCACCAGGATGTCTGCGTCACCTGTTCCGACACCGCGGTCCAGGTTCGGGTGCGTGAAGTGATGGGTGATCGGCTCGCGATCGTCGATACCGAGAACGGTCCGGAGGAAATCAGCCTCGCGTTGGTCGACGCCGGGCCGGGTGACATGGTCTTGGTCCACGCCAAGGAGGCCATCGCCGTGGTGGAGGAGCCGACATGAACCCGGAATCGCTGTATCCGTTCCTCTCTCCGGGACTGGTCGATAGCGGCTCGGTTGTCGCGGACGTGCGCGCGTCCACCCAGGAAAAGGCCGGTGAGATCGTCGCGCTGCGGGAATCTCTCGTCGACCTGCACGGTGAGCGGCTCGTCCGATGCGCGCGGCAGATGGCCGCGTGCTTTCAGGACGGCGGCCGGCTGTTCAGTTTCGGCAACGGCGGCAGCAGCACCGATGCGCGGCAGATCGAGGAACTCCATGTCAGCCCTCCCCCGCCTCATCGGCCGCTGCCCGCCGTGTCCCTTCCTCATGACGTCGCCACGGTGACCGCCCTGTCCAACGATGTGAGCTTCGAGGTGGTCTACGCGCGCCAGTTGGCGGCGCTGGCGGGTGCGCGGGACATCGCCGTGGGGCTGTCGACCAGCGGCGGCTCCGAGAATCTGCTGCACGCCTTCGACGAGGCGAACCGCAGAGGAATGATGACGGTCGGGTTCGCGGGCTACGACGGGGGGCGAATGGCGCAGGCCCGGACGGTCGACCATCTCTTCGTCGTGCCCTCCTCGTCCGTCCACAGGATCCAAGAGGCGCAGACCACGCTGTACCACGTGCTCTGGGAGCTCACTCAGTCGGCGCTGTGCGGGCGGTTGTGAGGTCCGATGGCGACGGTCACGCGACTCCGGCTCCGGATCGAGGGGATCGTCCAGGGCGTGGGGTTTCGCCCTTTCGTCTCCGAACTGGCGAGGGAATACGGCATCGCGGGGTTCGTGGGAAATGATTCGGAGGGCGTCTTCGCGGAAGTCGAGGGCGATCGCGCGAAGCTGGACGTGTTCGTCGCCGACCTCGAACGCCGGGCGCCGGCGCTGGCCGTGGTGGAGCGGGTGCGGTCGCAGCCGGCGGTGCCGGTGGACGAGCGCGGGTTCCGGATCGTGCCGAGTTCGGATGCGGCGGCACGATCCGCGCTGGTCTCCCCCGACACGGCGACCTGTGCCGAGTGTCTCGCCGAGGTCGTCGCCCCGGCGGGCCGCCGGTCGGGCTATTCGTTCACGAACTGCACTAATTGCGGACCGCGGTTCACCATCGTCGTCGATGTGCCGTATGACCGGCACAACACGACCATGGCGGCGTTCGGAATGTGCGCGGCATGCGCGCGGGAGTACACCGATACCGCCGACCGCAGGTTCCATGCGCAACCGGTGTGCTGTCCTGAGTGCGGGCCGACACTGCGGCTCAGCGGCCCGGACGGAGTTCCGGTCGATGGGGAGCCGCTGACGACCGCGGCCGCTTGGCTCCGGCAGGGCCGCATTCTCGCGATCAAGGGCCTCGGGGGTTACCACCTGGCCGTCCTCGCCGACGATGAGCGGGCCGTCCGGGCGCTGCGTGCCCGCAAGCACCGGGAGGACAAGCCGTTCGCCGTGATGGTCTCGGATCTGGCCTCGGCGCGGAAACTGGTCCGGCTGGAACCGGCCGGCGAAGGGGTGCTGGCGGGAATACGCCGCCCGGTTCTGCTGGCGCCGCGCCTTCCGGGGGCCCGGGTCGCGGACGCGGTGGCGCCGCGGAATCGGGAACTCGGCGTGATGCTGCCCTACACTCCCCTGCATCACCTGCTCGCCGAGCATCTCGGACGGCCGTTCGTCCTGACGAGCGGCAACGTGTCCGATGAGCCGATCGCCTACCGCGACGGCGACGGATTGAAGAGGCTCTCCGGGATCGCGGACGGGTTCCTGACGCACGACCGGGCCATCCATGTGCGTACCGACGACTCGGTGGTGCGCGTATTCCGCGGTAGAGAGCTGCTCGTCCGACGCTCACGCGGATACGTTCCCGCTCCCCTGACCACCGCCTGGCCGTTCCCGCGTCCGGTCCTGGCATGCGGGGCGGAACTGAAGAACACCTTCTGCGTGGCCAAGGGGAACCGGGCATTCGTGTCCCATCACATCGGCGATCTGGAGAATTACGAGACGCTGCGGTCGTTCACCGAGGGCATCGCGCACTTCCGCCGCCTTTTCGACGTGGAGCCGATGCTCGTCGCCCGTGATCTGCATCCGGACTATCTGTCGACGAAGTACGCGCTGGAGTTGGAGGACGTCGACATCGTGGGGGTTCAGCATCACCACGCCCACATCGCGTCCTGTCTCGCCGACAATGGGGAGGAAGGCCCGGTCATCGGCGTCGCGTTCGACGGTCTCGGGTTCGGGGATGACGCCACCTTCTGGGGAGGTGAACTACTCGTCGCCGATCTGGCGGAGTTCCGGCGGGCCGGGCATTTGGAGGCGGTGCCGATGCCCGGGGGCGCGCAAGCGATCCGGGAACCGTGGCGGATGGCGGTGGCCCATCTCCTGGCCGCCTACGGTGACGCCCTTCCCGATCTGGACATCGTGCGGCGGCATCGCGAGCGATGGAACGCCGTCGCCGCGCTGGCTCGAAAGGGCGTCAACGCCCCGCTCACCTCCAGCGCCGGGCGGCTCTTCGACGCGGTCTCGGCGATTCTCGGCGTCCGGGACGTGGCACGGTACGAAGGGCAGGCCGCCATCGAGCTGGAACAGCGGGTCGCACCGGGGGAACGCGGCGCTTATCCGGTGACGGTACGGGAGGACGATCCGCTGGTCATCCAGGGAGGCGATCTCATCCGCTGCGTCGTCGACGATCTGCTTTCCGGTGTCGCCGTGGGCCGGATCGCCGCCCGATTCCACAATGGGCTGGCGCAGGCCGCCGTCAGGGCCGCGTGTGTCCTGCGCGAACGCACCGGCCTCGGCACGGCTGCTCTGTCCGGTGGCGTCTTCCAGAATCTGGTGTTGCTGGAGCGGGTCGTTTCAGGGTTGGAGGACGAGGGTTTCCGGGTCCTCGTCCATTCCCGGGTGCCGTCCAACGACGGTGGAATCTCCCTCGGGCAAGCGGTCGTCGCGGCGGCGCGCGACCGCGCCGCCAGCTGAACGGTCAGCAGATCCGCGGCAGCGGATCGCCTACCAGCATGTCCACGATGCGCGTGCCGCCGAATGACGTCTTCAGCAGGACGGTGCCAGGCGGCTCCTCCGCGACACGTCCTATGATCGCGGCGGCTTCCCCCGACGGGTGGCCGCGAAGCGCCGCCAGCGCCGCATCGGCGTGCTCGCCGTCCACGACGGCGACGAACCGTCCCTCGCAGGCAACGTACAGCGGGTCGATGCCGAGCAACTCACAGGCTCCGTTGACCACGGGCGTCACTGGTACTCGCGCCTCGTCCAGGACGACGCCGAGCCGGGCCGCCTGGGCGATCTCGTTGAGCACGGTCGCCACGCCCCCGCGCGTCGCGTCGCGGAGCACGCGCACCCCGCCGGCCACGGCGTCCAGGAGGGCCGCGATGGGTTCGTGCAGCGGTGCGGTGTCCGAGGCGAGGTCGGCCTCGATGTCGAGTTCGCCGCGGGCCAGCATGATCGTGACGCCGTGGTCCCCGATCGGCCCGGAGACCAGCACGGCGTCGCCGGGCCGCACGGCGGAGGGGCTCAGCGTCAGGTCCCGCTCCAGCACGCCGATGCCGGAGGTGTTGACGTAGCAGCCGTCGCCCTTGCCGCGCTGCACGACCTTGGTGTCGCCGGTGACCACGGCGACGCCCGCCGCCGCGGCGGCCACGGCCATCGACTCCACGATCCGCCGCAGGTCTGCGACGGGGAAGCCCTCCTCCAGGACGAAACCCGCCGACAGGTACATCGGGCGGGCGCCGCAGACGGCCAGGTCGTTGACCGTGCCGTTCACCGCGAGGTCCCCGATGTCTCCGCCGGGGAAGAACAGGGGCGAGACCACGAAGGTGTCGGTGGTGAAGACCGTCCGGGCGGCACCGTTCAGGGTGAGGGTGGCGCCGTCGGCCATGGCTTCCAGGTGCGGGTTGCGGAAGGCGTCGACGAAGACGGCCTCGATGAGGCTCTGGGTTGCCTTGCCGCCGGCCCCGTGGGCCAGGGTGATGCGTTCCGCGTTGACTTTGGCCTTGCGGAGGCGTGCCCGCTCGATGCGGTCCAGGACTCGCTGCTCGGCTGACCGCCCTGCGGTGGTCGCGGCGCCGGTCGTCATGCGCGCGTCACTTCCTTGACGCGGTCGCGCGTGAAACGTCCGTAGTTGTAGTAGGCCGCGCAGGCCCCTTCGGAGGAGACCATGCAGGTTCCGATCGGTGTCTCGGGTGTGCAGGCGGTGCCGAAGACCTTGCACTCCCAGGGTTTGATGACGCCTTTGAGGACCTCGCCGCACTGGCATGCCTTGGGATCGGCCACCCGGATGCCGGGGATATCGAAGATGCGCTCGGCGTCGTGGACGGCGTATGCGTCGCGGACCCGCAGCGCCGAGTGGGAGATGAACCCCAGCCCGCGCCATTCGAAGTACGGCCGCAGCTCCATGACCTCCCCGATGACTTCCAGCGCCTTAGGGTTCCCGTCCCAGGGCACGACGCGGGTGTACTGGTTCTCCACCTCGGCGCGGCCGCCGGCGAGCTGCCGCAGCAGCATGTGGACCGACTGCAGGACGTCCAGCGGCTCGAAGCCCGAGCAGACCAGCGGCTTACCGTAGCGGCCGGGGATGAACTCGTACGGGCCGCAGCCGATGACGGTCGAGACGTGGCCGGGGCCGAGGAAGCCGTCGAGTCGCAGGTCGGGTGAGTCCAGGATCGCCTTGATGGCCGGGAGGATCGTCACATGGTTACAGAAGACGGAGAAGTTCTCGATCCCTTCGGCCGCCGCCCGCAGGACGGTCATCGCCGTGGACGGGGCGGTCGTCTCGAATCCGATCGCCATGAAGACGACCCGGCGGTCCGGGTTCTGCCGGGCGATCTTCAGCGCGTCCAGCGGCGAGTACACCATGCGGATGTCGGCGCCCTCGGCCTTGGCGTCGAAGAACGAGCCGGTGCCGCCGGGCACGCGCATCATGTCGCCGAACGAGGTCATGATGACGTCGGGGTGCCGGGCGATGGCGATCGCGTCGTCCACGCGTCCCATGGGGATCACGCACACCGGGCAGCCGGGCCCGTGCACGAGCGCGATGCTCTCCGGCAGGTAGTCCTCCAGACCGTGCTTGTAGATGGTGTGCGTGTGACCGCCGCAGACCTCCATGAACTTGTACTGCCGGCCGGGCTCGCACAGCGCGGTGATCTGCGCGGACAGCGCCTGGGCCTGATCCGCGTCGCGGAATTCGTCGACGAACCGCATACCGGTCAGCCGCCTCTCCTTGGGATGTCGGAACCTCGCGTGGCGCCGGGCCCGCAACGGGCCTCAGCTGATGTCGGAATCGGCGAGCGCCTCCAGCTCGTCGGTGTAGGCGCGCCCCAGCCCCCGCAGCAGATCGAGCGTCGCCTGGGCCTCGGCCTCGTCGATCTTGGACATGGCGAAGCCGACGTGGACCAGGACCCAGTCGCCGGGACGCACGCCGTCCGGTCCGAGCAGGCCGATGTTGACGGCGCGCCGGACGCCGACGACGTCGACTCTGGCGAGGTCGTCGCGGTCGGGTGAGAGCTCGACGATCTCACCGGGAATGCCGAGGCACATCCGCGCTGCCGTCCTTCCCGCTCACATTCGCTCGATCTTGATGTAGCGGCGCATCGCCGGGATCTCCTTCCAGACCAGCGCCAAGAATCCGGCAGCGGCCAGGCAGGCCGCACCGATCCATACTTTCCGCACGTCGTCTCGCTCCCCTCGGGTCAGCCGGGCGGCAGGTTCGGCATGATCGGCAGAATCGGGTCGCGCTTCTTGGGCCGTATGCCGGTCGACCGCCGTGAGTCGGCGGTGCCGTCCTCGTGGTATCCGTGTTCGCGGCCGTAGGCGCCCCTCCGGTTTCCCTGCATCACGCCCTTGGTGTGCGACGGCGTGTCAGGGGCGACGTCCGGTTTCCCGACGCGGATCTTCGCCATGGCTAGGTCTCCTCTCGTGATCCGTGAGGCCGGGCTGAGGCTCCTGGACGGCCATACCGATCGGCCAGTCCGGTGAAGAACGCCTCGACGGCCGTCCACACGCGGTCTCCCCCGGACAGCCCCGTCCACGCCTCCTTGATGACGGCGACGAGGCGGTAGCAGTCGTCGATCGGGACGAGCCACTGCTCGTCCGCCTCACGGATCGAACTGGTCAGCAGGGCCTCGACCGCGGGCAGCATCGACGCCAACTCCGGGTTCTGTGCGCTGACGGCCGTCCAGGCGGGCGGGTCCACCGTCCATTCCGTGGCGCCCAACGGGCTCGGGTACCGGGCGACGACGGCTCCGTCCAACCCGACGACGAAGAAGGCGAGCCGCACCGGGACGCCGAGGTCGGCGACCGAGACGCCGGTCAGCCGCACCCTGCGGTCCGGCACGAGCCGGTAGTGCCCCACTCCGGCCCCGTCCTTCTCGAAGAGCAGGGCGCACGCGCGGCAGGCGCACAGCAGGTCACTGGTGCGCTCGTCGAGAACATGGGCATGGCCGTCCACGATGGGCACGTCGCACAGGCCGCACGTGTCCTCCCGCTCCCGGGTGGGAGATCTCAGGATCGCGCGGCCGAGCGCCCCGGAGGTCGTCATGTGGCACCGTCCACGGCGGCGGCGGGAGGCCGCAGCAGCGCCTCGACCGGTACGAAGGCCTTCGACGCCGCGGCCGTGCCCGTGCCCGTGTCCGGAGCGGCCACGTGGACATCGGCCAGGTCGGGAGCCACTGCCAGCACCGTCTCGCGGACGACGTCCTCGATGGGTTCGGTGCCTCCGCCGCAGCCGCATCCGCTCCTGTTCACCCGTACCCGGGCGGTCTCCTCCTCGATCGCGACGAGCTCCGCGTCGGCGCCGCCGCGGTGCAGCCGGGGCCGGAGCGCGTCCAGGGCGCGGGTGACGCGCCGCTCGACCGGCTCGGGGTGGATGTCGTGGAGGACCAGCAGATGACCGACGAGGTCGTCGCCGAGGAGGAGATCAAGGAGGCGGGGCTCCGTCGACGCGCAGTCCATCACTCGCGTCAGGGCTTCCCCGTACACCTCGGTGAGGAGGGTGACCGCGTCCAGCGCCGTCTCCGCCGTCGCGCCGGGCGTCCGTTCCAGCGTGCCGAGCTTCTCGTCGAGGAGGCCCAGCCGGCCGGCGACCGCCTGAGCGTCGAGGCGGCGGGGGACGTCGTCGTCCGCGACGCCGGGACGGGCCTCCCGGCCCGTCGCGGGCTCAGCCATGGGTCGATCCGAACATCGGGGAATGCAGTTTCTGCAGCGTCCGCCCACCGCCGAGGTACATGTGCACGCCGCAGGGCAGGCACGGGTCGAAGCTGCGGACGGCGCGCATGATGTCGACGCCCCGGAAGTCGTCGGGGCCGTTCTCCTCGAAGATCGGCATGTCCTGCACGGCGTCCTCGTAGGGGCCGGGCGTCCCGAAGCTGTCGCGCGGGCTGCCGTTCCACGGCGTCGGCGGGTACGGATGGTAGTTGGCGATCTTCCCGTCCCGGATCACCATGTGGTGCGACAGCACGCCGCGCACCGCCTCGTGGAATCCGCACCCGATCGCCTCGTCGGGCACTTCGAAGTCCTCGAACACCTTGGTGTCGCCGGAGCGGACGAGGCCGAGCGCCTGCTCGATGAAGTGCAGCGCCATCGCCGCCGAGTAGGCGACGAAGTAGGCGCGGGCCCGGTCCCGTTCGAGGGCGTTGGACCACTGCGGGATGCGCCATTCGAGCGTCATCTCCGGCAGGCTCCGGCCCTTCGGCAGCGAGATCTGCACGCTGGACCCGGTCGACTTCACGTACGGGGTGTCGACCAGATTCGCCAGCGCGGTCGTGTAAAGCCGCGCGAACGGCCCGCCGCCGGTGTCCAGCGCGAGGTGGTCGCCGGTCCCCGGATGCAGCCAGCGCGGGCTCATCACCCAGCTGTACTTGTCGTCGAAGTCGCGTTTCTGCGGCACCGGAAGGGTGGTCTGGTTCCACGGGTGGCGCATGTCCACCGGGTTGCCGAGCGGATCGTGGGTAACGAAGGGCTCCTCGTTCACCCAGTCGTCGTAGTAGGAGCTTCCGAGCAGGATGCGGATGCCGAGATTGATGTCGACCAGGTTGCTGGTGAGGAGCTCGCCGTCCACGACGATGCCGGGGGTGACGTACATCGCCTTACCCCAGCGGTTCATCGTCTCGTACTTGTAGTCGACGACCGAGGGGTCCTGGAAGGCGCCCCAGCAGCCGAGCATGATGCGGCGGCGGCCCACCTCCTCATACCCGGGCAGCGCCTCGTAGAAGAAGTCGAAGACGTCGTCGTTCATGGCGACGGCCTTCTTGACGAAATCGACGATGTCCATCAGCCGGGAGAGGTAGTCGGTGAACACCGTGGGGCTCGGCATCGTCCCGACACCGCCCGGATACACCGTCGACGGGTGCACGTGCCTGCCCTCCATCAGGCAGAACATCTCCCGCGTGGTGCGGCTGACCTGCAGCGCCTCCTTGTAGACCGCGCCTTCGAACGGGTTGAAGGCCTCCATGATGTCGGCGATCGTCCGGTAGCCGTGCACCGCGGCGTTCGGCGCCTCGGTGTCCCTGGCCCGCCTCAGCACCGAGGGGTTGGTGTCCTTGACCATCGCCTCGCAGAAGTCGACGAAGACGAGGTTGTCCTGGAAGAGCGTGTGGTCGAACATGTACTCGGCTGCCTCGCCGAGGTTGAGGATCCATTCGGCCAGCGGCGGGTTCTTGATCCCGTAGGCCATGTTCTGCGCGTACACCGAGCACGTGGTGTGGTTGTCGCCGCAGATGCCGCAGATGCGGCTGGTGATGAACCCGGCGTCCCGCGGGTCCTTGCCCTTCATGAACACCGAGTAACCGCGGAACAGCGACGACGTGCTGTGGCACTCGGCCACCCGCCGGTTCGCGAAATCGATCTTCGTGTAGATGCCCAGATTGCCGATGATGCGGGTGATCGGATCCCACGACATCTCGACGAGCTGCCCGGCCTCTCCGACGGCGGCCGCCTGCTCGGACGTTTTCATCGGTACGGTCCTCTCCTCGATCCGGCGATCCGGTCGTGGTCGACGAGGCGGGGCCGCGGTCCCGGCGCCGCCGGGTGTGGTTCAGGGGCGCCAGCGCGGGTCGTAGCCACTGGTCAGCACCTCACGGTTGTGATGCCACTTCGGCTCCTTGTTGGCGGTGCCGTTGGTGATCCCGCGCATCCTGCGGATGAAGGCGCCGTAAGGCTTGATGAGCGTCGTGGAGAGGCTGCCGCCGGGCGGCGCGTCCATGAACGGCATGAACTTGTCCGGGAAGCCGGGCATGGTGCACGCGATGCAGATGCCGCCCACGTTCGGGCAGCCGCCGATGCCGCCCATCCAGCCGCGCTTGGGCACGTTGCAGTTCACCACCGGCCCCCAGCAGCCGACCTTCACCTGGCACTTCGGCGAGTTGTAGTCCTTGGCGAAGTCGGCCTGCTCGTAGTAGGAGCCGCGGTCGCAGCCCTCGTGCACGGTCTTGCCGAACAGCCACTGGGGCCGCAGCTTGTCGTCCAGCGGCGGCGGAGGCGCCGCGCCCGCGGCATGGTAGAGGACCCAGGTCAGCGTCTCCATGAAGTTCTCGGGCTGGACGGGGCACCCGGGCACGTTGACGATCGGCAGAGCGCCCGCCGACCTGAAATCCCACCCGAGGTAGTCCGCCAGCCCCATGCACCCGGTCGGGTTGCCCGCCATCGCGTGGATCCCGCCGTAGGTGGCGCAGGTGCCCGCGGCGACGACGGCCCACGCCTTCGGCGCCAGCCGGTCGATCCACCAGTTCAGCGTCAGCGGCTCACCGGTCTCCAGGTCGTTCCCGAACGACGACCAGTAGCCGTCCCCATTGATCTTCTCGTTGGGGACCGAGCCCTCCAGGACGAAGATGAACGGCTCCAGTTCGCCGTTCGCCGCGGCCCGGAACGGTGCCAGGAACTCCTCCCCGCCGAGCGTGGGCGAGAGCACCTTGTTGTGCAGGTGCACCTTCGGCAACCCCGGGATGAGGCCGTTGACCACGTCCTCGATCGCCGGCTGACCGGCGGCGGTCACCGAGACGGTGTCACCGTCGCAGCTCATCCCCTCGGAGATCCACAAGATATGGATCTCGTCGTAACCATTCACCCGAGCCATGGTCCGTACCTCCTCAAGTGCGAGGTGTGCTCGACGCCCCGCGGCAGCAGCCCGATGGCGTCCATCAGCGGTTCCTCCCGACCGGCGCGTCCACGGTGATCGACTCCAGGACGACGTCCTCGTGGCCCGCGACCTCCACGTCCACGGCACCGCACGCCGGGCACGCCGCCAGGGCCATGGCGCTGTTCACCGGCGTCTCCGCGCGGCACCGACGGCAGCGGACGCGGAGCGGCTCCAGCATCAGGTCGATGTCGGCGCCCTCGGCCACAGTGCCCATCGCCGCCACCCGCACGCCTTGTTCGATCACGTCGGGGTCGACCGGGTGGCCGCCGACGCGGACCCGGACGGCGCGCACCGGCCGGTCACCGGCCCGCCGCACGACCGCCTCGACGATGCCTTCGCACATCCCCAGCTCATGCATGCGTCTGCTCCATATCCGTGCTCGCGTCTTGTTCATGTGCGGCCTCGTCACCAGCGGCTTCATCGCATGCCAGCTCGGTCACCAATCGGACGGCGTTCTGCACGGCCGCGTGCACGGGCTGCGACAACTCCATGCGCTCATCGATGACGGCCGGACGGCAACCCACCACGAGCACACGGGGCAGCTCGCCGCCGAGCTGCCGGAGAAGCCGGAGCACCGCCACGGGATGCATGCCGTGCCCGTCCACGGCCGGCGGGCCGAGCGGATCCGCAGGGTCCGCGCCGGGCGCCGCGCCGTCGACCGCCGCCGCGTCCACCTCCATGACGGTGAGGGTGCCGGGCGGGCCTTCGACGGGTACCGCGTCCACCATGATCAAGACGTCATGCCGGCCGTTCAGCAGTTCGTACGCCAGGTGGACACCGCGAATGCCGTAGTCGGCGACCTCCACGTTCGCCGGGAGCGCGGAGCGCTCCAACCGCCGGACGACCTCCACGCCGAACCCGTCGTCCCCCAGGAACACGTTTCCGATCCCCGCCACCAGGACCCGGCACGCCGCCGCCCCGCCCCTCACGGGCCCACCTCCGCGGACAGCGGTTCCACCTCGTCCGGAGAGAAGTACCGGAACCGCCCGTACCACTGGTTGAGTTCCGCGGCCGGATCGTCCTCCACCGTGACCGCGAGGTGCGTGGCATCGTCCACGTCGCAGAGCACCGCCTCGACCAGGGCGGTCCTGCCGTCCAGGAACCGGTCCTGGGGATCAACGCCCCGTCGCCGCGGCCGAAGCCGTACCCGGCTCCCCCGGCGGACGGACACACCGCCGACCACGACGACGCCGCCCCCCGGCGGCGACTCCGAATCGGTTCTCGCCACGGGCCGCAGCGACCGCACCGCCCCGTGCAGGCGAGAGAACACCTCCGGTGGCATCGACTCCGTCCGGTCCAGGATCGCGGCGGCACGCGGATCCGTGGCGCGAGCCTCCCGCTTCTCCGCGTCCGTCAGCGTCAGGGTGCGCAACGACAGGATCTCGTCGATCTCCGTCGCATCGTGCAGATCACCGGGGCTCTCCGGCGCGACGCGCGGGTGGTCGTACAACAGAATCGGCGAAGACAAGACCACGTGGTCGTCGCCCGGTGGGCCGGCCAGCACGGGGAACGTGTGGACGTTCACGCACTCCTCGACCGCCGGCCTGGCCCATCGCGGCGGATCCAGCAGAGACAGGAACGAGCCCCCGTCCGTGCCCAACAGCACATGGCAGGCGATCAGCGATTCCGCCAGCGCCTCGTCACGGGAGGCTCCCGGCGGCGTCATCGTGCCCGCGTTCGCCACGCGGACGCTCAGCCGATGGGCCTGGCACGGACCGTCTCCTCCGGCGGCTGCCGAGGCCGACACCGAGACCGTGGCCGTGACCGGGCACCGCCGGCGCCGGACTCGGCCGAAGAGACGCCCTCCCTCATCCTCAAGATGCTCGGTGTCAATCCCGCCGGGGGCCTGGGCGCCGAACTCCTGCGGATCGTCCAGGACATCCCGCAGGGAGAACCAGAAATCGAACTCCTGCGGCAGGGCTTCATCGAATCCGAGTTCCAGCCGTGTTCCCGAACGCAACGAATCGACCGAAAGGTATGAGCCGTCACCCAAGCGCTCCTCTACCGATTTGCGCTGAATCTGGAGAAACCGGACCCGGCACAGGATCGTTTCGTCCAGCGGCGCCTGCAGCAGGCATGCAGTCTGCTGCCATGGGGCCTCGGCGGACCCGGCCACGCCCGTGTCGGTCAGCCCCTGCGCCTCCGCCCATGCCGGTGGGACGATCACTCCGAACTGCCAGCGCACGCGATTCTTACTCGACGAACGGCGATACGGATAGAGCAGATAGCCTTCATAAAGAATGGCATCGGCAACGTCCCGCGCATACTCCAGGCCGCTGGGAGCGATGAATGACGGGCTCTCCACCCGATCGCACCTCCCCGCATCGCGCCGATTAGGCCAACCCCCGCAATGGCACGGGCAGTGCGCGCAGGGAATAGCTCTCCTCCGGTATAGCAAGCAATGCCGGCTCCAGTAAGTGAGAACGGCCAGTAGGTGATGGCGACACCTACTGGCATAAACTGCCCCGAGTACAGGTAGACGGCGATCGCCGCGGCGTTCGGCCCGTCCGACGAGGACGGCTTGGAGGAGTTCCGCGAGTTCGCCCCCAGCGGCGCCTTCAACCAGGTCGAGAACGAGATCCGCTATGCCCTGTCGCTGCTCAGCGTCGTCGGCCGCGGCGGCGTCAGCAGATGCACCAGCCCCACATGAACGACGAGGAGCACGCGGCGCTGCGGCACAGCGCCGACACGCTGCGCCAGGCCGTCGCCCGCATCATGTGACCCGCTGGTGCCGCACGGCCGCCGGACGTCAAGCGGAGGTGGGGCCGACGAGCTTCCATCCCGACCGCCACGGCCAGCCGTTGGCGGCGTTGAGCGAGATGTTGAGGAAGCCCATGTGCTCCAGCGCCCGCGCCGCCGCGAGGGCGCCGGTGTCGATGGGGCGGTAGCCGATGGCCGAGAGGAGGTCGGCCACCTTCTGCTTGGCGTCCGCGTCATCGCCCGCGTAGAACCCGTCGAGTTGCGTGCCGTCGACGGCCGGGTCGGCCTGGTTGGCGGCGAAAACGGTGTTGAAGGCCTTGACCACGAGAGCCTGCGGCAGCGACTCCTGCAGAGCCTCGGCGGCGGAGCGGTCGGTGACCGCCAGCCCGGAGAAGTCGGCGTTCATCGGGTTTGTGACGTCGATGATGACGCGGCCCGCGACGACGTCGGCGATCTCGGCCGCCACGGACGAGACGGCGGGATACGGCACAGCGAGCACGATCATGTCGGCGCCGTCGGCGGCCGCCGCGTTCGACTCGGCCGCCCGCGCCCCGACCGTGCCGGCGACGCCCTCGGCGTGGGCGGGGTCGGTCGCGCTGATGACGACGTCGTGTCCGGCCCGCACGCAGCCGCGTGCGATGGCGCTGCCGACGTTGCCCGCCCCGATGATGGCGATCTGCATGGCTCATCCCCCTGCTGGTTCATCGACCTCAGGCCGACCATGTACCCGGCGGTCGTCCATGCTCACCCCTCACGCCGATCGTGTGCGAGACCGAGACGGCCCAGGTACGGCGATGCCCCAAGCGCTCTTCGACGACCTGAAGGCCGGCGCCGCCGGCGAGGAGCCAAGAGGCTTGAGCGTGGCGGACGGCGTGGATGCGGGGTGACCAGCCGAGGTCGGCGGCGGCTCGGGCGGAGTGTCGGCAGTGGTTGCGAAACCAACTGGCGGAGATACTCGTCTCGGCGTCGGCTGAAGAAGAGCCCCGGTCTCGTCGGGCCGTGGGGAGGTGTGGAACACCAGTGGCTACGTCGCTCCAGGGCCTTTCGCGGGGCGGAGCACTCTTGCAGGACCCCGGGAACCGTTGATCGGCTTCGGCCGTCCCAGCAACGTGAGCGTGTCAACGACGGTTCTGCCGCTGGCAGGGGTGGTTCTCGGTTCGACCGGAACCTTGATCGGTCAGTACCTCTCAACGCGTGTAGAGGCACGTCGAATGAGGTTGGAGCAAGCCAGCGCGGAGCGCTCAGAGCGCAAAACAGTGCTCATGGATTTCCTGTCCGCCGCCCAGCAGGTAGAACTGTGTTTGGACCGGCTTTCCATGGGAGAGCAGGTGGACGACTCCGAGAAGTGGCAACTCCTGCACGCGCTCTGGCTTTCCAAGAAGGCCCCCGAACTCCTCTGCTCCCCGCCCGTCGCGCAGGCAGCCCACGACTACACTTCGGAGCTCCATGCCCTGCTCCGGGGACAGGTCACAGGAGAGGGCACGCCGTTGAAGCGTGAACTCCGCTTCGCATTCCTGGAGGCCGCCCGCCAAGAACTCGGAACGACCAGCGAACCGCTGAGGAGGGATCCTCCAGTGCGAGGACTCGGCGAGTAGCCACTCCGGCTCACCGAGACCTGGACGTCCTGGCAAAGATCATCGATAGCCTGCACGCGCACCCGCTGTGCTGGGGAGCAAGCGGGTCGAGCGCCGGTGGGAGTCGAGGGGTGGACTGGACGTTCGCCGGACACGGCGCCGCAATCCTGGAGATGGCGCGGCTCGTCCCTTGGCTGCTGAAAGCCGGACACAGCCCAGGCGAGGGCGGAGCGCTGGGCCTCACGGTTTCCCGCCTGGACGTCCGCTGAACCTGGTTGCGAACCGGGAGGCATGGGCGCCTGAGCACGCGAACGCCGCACGGCGGGTGGGCCCCGTACCGGTGCGTCGCGACTCCCGGCTGACGGAGATTTCGCGGTGAGGTCGCAGGTGCAGGCTTGTTGAGACGCGTGGAACTGGACTGTGCATCACAGCCCGTCAGGCGGGGCCGTGCTTCCCTCGCAGCAGGCCGGTGCCGCGGGTGTCCTCCGGGCTTGTCCCGTCGCCCGGTCGGTGAGCAGGGCTCGGGTCAGGTGCCACCACGTCACCAGCGCCGCTCGACAGTCCCCTCGGTGGCGACCTGCGCCCGTGTGAGAGAGCGGAGCTTGGCCCGGTGGCTGCGGCGCCGCTCGACTCTGGCAAGCCGCTGCTCGTCGACCGACCCTCCGCCCTCTCGGCGAAGACGCCGTTGCAGCCTGCTCTCGACCCAGTCCCCCAGCGGCAGACCGGGCTCCTTCCGCCACGTCTTCGGCCGCCGCCGCGCCAGCCGCTCCTCGACCTCGCCCGCCCTGCCGGCGTCGGGACTGCCCGTGGCATCCCGAAGGATCCGCTGGAGACGGTGGCGGTTGGCGCGATTGGGGAACCGCTTGTTCAGCCGCACCGCGTTCCGCGACGACTTGTCGTTCTCCGCGTAGGCGTTCCGCCGATCCTTGGCATAGCTGAGCCGCTTCTTCTCCCCAGGGTCCCTACTCCTCACCACACCCCCCAGTTCGAGAGCCGGCTTCGAAAGCCCGCGCCACCGTCTCGCGGACCTGACGCCACAACTCGCCATCAGGCGATGCGTCCAGGCCCTCGGCTCGGAAGACCGCCTCCGCGAACGAGTCCACGCCCACCGGAGGTGACGCGCGAAGCACTGCCTGGTCCGCCGGCGGCAGGCAGAAGCCGAGGCGAACACACAGGTCGTGAAGCAGGGCATCCACCTCCTCGGGGGCGAGCCTGGGAACGTCCACACGCCACATCCTGAGCCACGCGCCCGACAGAACCAACCAGATTTTCGCACCGGCCGAGGAATCGCGGTTGTCGCCGGAAAGGCCGGAAATAGTCACTTCGAGATCTGCGCTGTCTGTTTCCGGCAGGGCGACGGGCAAGACGAGCACGATGCCCGTGCCATGCGGGGCGGTCCCAACGGTCGTTTGAATGGACCGAGTCAGACACCCGGCTTCAGCGGCACGTCCACGAAGGTGGACCTGAAGTCCTCAGCCGGCTTCTCGATCAACTGCGCGGGCATCGCGGTGGGAGCCGACAGCATCCCGCTCACGTTCAGCAAGTCGGGCTCGTTCTCCTTCACGAACGCGTCCGGGGCAGAACGGGCTCCTCGACCAAGGTGTCAAGACGTTTCCGGCACGATGTCCGAGCTGAACCTGGGTCGAGGGCGGCGCACCGCAGACTCTCAACGTCATCCCGGGCCAGGGCGTCCCGATCCCAGCGACGACCCTAGTCTGCAACGAGCAGCTCGTAAGCAGAGCAGATCGGGCCTCTAACCGGCCTAGGGCGCTTCCGCGGCGAGTTGCCAGAGGAGTTCGAAACGCTCCTTGCATGCGCGGGTGTAGTCGGTCCGGGTCCGGAGGCGGGTCATGAAGAAGCCGAGCTGGCGGTTGGAGGCCGGGACGGCCTCGTAGGCGACCTCCTCGTCGAAGAGGATGAAGTCCGTCGGAGCATCGTGGAGAGCGGGAATCTGGTCGTAGCGAAGCACCCTTACCTCGATCCCGGCACCGCGCTGCTCCTGGGCGATCGACCGGAAGACCTCGTCGTTGTCGTCGGGGTCACCCGGCATGATGAACAGGCGGCGGATGGTCACTCCCCGGGTCCTCGCTTCGGCCTGTGCCTTGAGATAGCGCCGCCCGTGCTCGCTGGTCCAGAAGCCACCGGTGAAGCTTTCCTCTTCCCCGTCGACCGTGGTGGTGCTCGTCGCATCGATGGTCTTCATGGTGGCCTGGGTGAGCTGGAGGATCCAGTCGTGGTCCTCGCCATCGCAGGTCATCTCGCGGTCGCCTCGGCTGAGCCTGTCGATCAGCTCGGTGTCGCCCTTCACCACGATTTCGGTGAACCGCCTGATCAGCGGCGGGCAGTCCTGGCCGAAGTTCACCACGGCCTCACGGAACCGGGTGAAGGCCTCGCGGTCCAGGGCCGAGTCGCCCAGTGCCTGCTGCCACTTGGCGGACTCAATGGCCAGATCGGTGGCGTGCATCCATCGCTCGATCCTCTCGATCCTGCCATCGAAGTCGATCAGCAGCTGCACGAGCATGATCACGCTGCCGATCAGCACCGAGAGGGTGAGCGACTGGGCGACGGTCTGGTCAGCGCCGTAGTTCGTGATGATGAAGGCGAAGGTCCCGGCGACCGCGGCGACGGCCATCCTTCTGACCACAGCGCCAGCGGTGATCGACGGTAAGGGTTCTCTAGACACGGTCAACCACTTTCTAGAATCAGGCTCCGCATGGCCTTGATCACTTCTGCTGGACCACGTAGCTGGCCTTATCGTGGAACCCGAGGACGACTCCGCCGTCCGCGACGAGGCGGCCCAGCGTGTTCCGCATCGCGCCGCACCAGCGGGCAGCGAGGTCGGTGTCGGCCATACGAATGCCCTTGATGTCCCTGGGCACCTCGAGCAGGACCGTCTCGGAATCCGCCGCACGGATTTCTGGCCCCCGTCCGGCCGGACGGCGAGCAGCCGCTGCGCATCGGCCGGATTTTCTACCGGCGTTGGACGGCCGCGTTCGACCGCCTGCCGCACATCGGGCTCCGCGATGTCCCAGACGACCCTGATCCGGTCGGACTGGTCCGGGCCCCGTTGATGGCGTCGGGCAACTGGCCGTAGTGGTTCTCGAGGTAGGCCTCGGCGCGCGCGCCGAGCTTCGCGAGGTTGAAGTGCGCGTTGCGGCGTACGGGCGGATCGAAGGTCCAGATGACCGACGCGCCGACCAGCGCGCCGCCGTGAAAGGTCCCGGCGACGTAGTTCCCCTCATAGGCGTAGCCGCGCATGATCTCCCCGAGGATCGAGAGGGCGCCGTCCTCGAACCCCCAGATCCGGTCGACCAACTCGCAGGCCGCGGCCAGCTCGTCGAGCTCCGGTAGTTCCCGGATGACAAAAGGGACATGCCCACCTGCCTGGTTTCGGCGCACTCTTGATCTAAGACGCGCCATCACGTATACATTTTTACAATGAGGTATGGGCGTTTCGGGAGGACTATTGTCCACGCACCGCAAGACTGATCTTGACCAGGAGCGGCCAGCGAAGTGCAGTTTCAACCGAGACGTTTCGTGGAACCAGTTGGACTTGCCGACCTACTGGCAGTCCAACTACCAGGAACCACACCGGGACGATCTGAGCTTCATCGCGACGATCGCTGCCTTCATGGCCGATCATCTTCAGGGCAGAACTGATCTGCGCGGTGTCGATGTCGGCACTGGAGCCAATCTCTATCCCGCCTTCTCCATGCTCCCCTTTTGCTCCACAGTGACACTGATCGATCTATCTACCTCGAGTATCGATTGGCTCACACGTGAACTCAGCGGTTCACTGGATGCCTGGACCCCCTTCTGGGACGAGTACACCAAGATTCCCGAGTACGCAGCCGCCGGCCCGCTGCACGAGGCCATCAAGGCCCACGCCCGGATCGAGATCAAGCAGGCGTCGGTCTTCGACCTCCCCGGCGAGCAATGGGACGCCGGCACGATGTTCTTCGTGGCCGAATCCATATCCGGGGACAGCTCGGAGTTCAGGGCGGCGCTGGCGAGGTTCGTGCAGGCACTCCGGCCGGGCGCTCCGTTCGCCGTCGGATTCATGGAGAACTCCGAAGGCTGGCGGGTCCGCGATCAGGACTTTCCGGCTGTGGCGGTGTCCATCGCCGACGTCACAGCGTCCATGCCTGTTTCCACAGAGCTGCATCAGGTGAAACGGCTGAGCGCGGCAGAAAAGCCGATCCGCCCGGGTTACACTGGAATGATCTTGGCTTGCGGCATTAAGAGATCAACTGAAAGCCCAGCACGATGAGGATTCAGCCACGCGAAGAGCTCCTCAACCTCTGGCGCTCCCTCGTGAGGGTCTCGCTCGATGGGGACAAATGGCAATGGGGTGGCCGGCACGAGCGTAATTCGATCAGCGATGCCGAGCAACTCCTGTGCATCATCTATCCGGCGACGGTCCTCCCCTACTTCCGCCTCGACCGGCCCGACGACACCGCCGACGACATCCTCGAGGTGCTCCGGCCGCTCGGCGACGAGCTGGATATCCCCCGGCGCCTGATCGAGCTGCTCATCGAGCATATCGAGTACTACACCGACAGCGACGGCCCCTCCTTCACCGGAGGCAGCTACTTCGAGAGCACCGCGGACGGCGCGGAGCCCACCCCGGAGCAGATGCGGATCGACGTCGTCGACTCCTTCTCGATGGCGGTCTCGCTGATGCTGGGCACGCTGTCACTCGTCCGCACCTTCGGCAGCACGGTCATGAACCCCGAGGTCGAGCGCCGGCTGCGCCACCTTGAGCGGATCGCGAACGTGCGGCTGACCGCCGCGCTGGTGGGTCTGCTGCGCAGCTTCGTCATCAACGTCTTCACGCCGGACTCCGACGAGGGCCGGGCTCTGCTCGGCACGGTGAACCGGGCCGGCCGCTCGAACCGCCAGGTCGCCGAGGAACTGCGCGCGTCGCTCCAGGAGATCCGGGCCTCCCTCGGGGACGTGCTCTTCGGATTCCGTCAGCAGCGCGTCGCCGAACTGATCGACAACCGCAACCGGCTGTTCGAGATCGGCTGGACCTGGGGCATCGCCGAGGACGCTCCCGAGGTGGACATCGCCACCTCGGTGACGAACCAGCGCAGCGGCATTGCCGAGAGCGCCCCCTTCCTCTACTTCACGGTGAACGCCCTGGACGGCATCGCGGACCTGTTCTCCGGGCGCACGACCGTCCTCGGCCTCCTCAACGAGGAGCAGCAGCGCCTCGCCGGTGCGCTCAAGTTGCGCTGGGAACTCACCCACCGGTACTGGGGCACGATCGCGACCTTCGGCGACGCCCACCGGTGGTCGCTGGAGGACCTGCCATGGCGCACCACCGACGACCGGGAGTCCGACCACTTCAGCCTGCTGATCATCTCGCTCGTACTGCAGGACCAGGAGGTCCGCGGCGGGAGGACCACGGAACTCCCGCGGCTGGCGAAGCTCCTCACCAAGCTTGGGGAGCGCGGCCGCGTGACCAGCCGGGCGACCCAGGGCGATCCCGCCCTCCGTCATCACATTCCCGGGACGGAGATCCAGCTCGGTGGCAGCGGGGTTGGCGGGCCCGACCTGCTCTGGCGGCTCACGGACTTTGCCCCGCTGCTGCTCAAGAACGTCCTACGTCTGGCCCGGCTGTCCGGGGACGCCGACCTGCGGGAAGACCTCGTGCAGACTGCGGACGAGATCTGGGACCACATCTTCCGCCGCCGGATCCAACGCTCGGCCAACGCGGGGCTCTGGGACGACGCGGCGAACGTCTTCGAGAGCATCCAGCAGCACAACGACCGCCCGTCCTGGTACTACACCGAGCGGATCGTCGAGTGCATCGTCATGGCGATCGGCCTCATCCGCGACCCGCCGCCGCGCAACGGCGACATCCACGCCTACGCCCGCGGCATCCTCAGCGAGACCGACAACCTCTTCGACCTGGAACTCCTCGAGGCCAACGTGGTCGATCGGGGAGCGCTGCGCGCGCAACTGGAGGAGGCGCGCCTCAACCTCCGCCACGCCCACGAGATCGCGCCGCTGCGGCCGGCCACCGCCATCGGGATCGCGATGGAGATCCTGCGCATGCTGGAGAAGGTCGGCGTGGCGCGGCGGAACGCCGCGGAAGGGAGCGGTTGACGTGCTCGTCATCGCCACCTCCGACAAGGGCGGCACCGGACGCTCGGTCACCACCTGCAACGTCGCCTACCGGCGCGCGATCCAGGGCGATGACGTCTGCTACCTGGACTTCGACTTCGGTTCGCCGACCGCGGGGGCGATCTTCGGGGTCGAGCGGATGGCTCACGGGACGCAGGGTGAGGACGGGCTCCACCGTTATCTGCAGGGCAAGACGGTGACGCCCGGCCATGTCGACATATGGTCGGAGAGCCGGCGGCCCCCGGGCACCGGTCCGCGGCCCACCGGCGCCGGGAACCTCGTCCTGTATCCCGGCGACCTCGGCGGCGGCGAGTTCACCGCCAAGCCGGAGGTCATCGACCGCTGCGCCGACCTGCTGCTGCTGTTGCAGAGCCAGTTCTCGGTGATCTTCATCGACCTGAGCGCCGGGCGCTCCCACGCGGCGGAGATGATCCTCACCGTCACCGCGCGGGAAAAGCGCATCCCCGACACCCGCTGGCTGGTCTTCCACCGCTGGACCAGGCAGCATATCTCGGCCGCGGCGGACCTGGTCTTCGAGGACCGGGGGCTGCTGGAGTTCGGCAGCCTGTTCGGCCACGACCGCGACCAGCTGCGCCGCCGCATCCGCTTCGTACGGACTGCGGTGATCGACCCGAAGAGTGACCAGGGCGTGCTGGGCCTGCGCGCCGAGCAGGAGGCATGGCTTCGCCAGGTCGACCGGAACCTCAACGAGCAGGCCAACATCGCGGGCCTGGGCCGCACCTCGGTGATCGCGACGGTGCCCGTCGACCCGGTGCTCCAGTGGCGGGAGCAGCTCATCACCGACGAGGACGTCTACGCCGAGATCGCCAACGAGGGCACTGTCGAGGCGTTCGCCGGGCTCGCCAGGAATCTGGACGACCCGGGGGCATGGAGCCGGATATGACGGAACCCGAGCTGGAGGTCGCCGTCCTCACGAGCAGGCCCCGCGTGGAGCTGGTGCCGCGCTCGCACCTGTCGCTCGAACTCGGTCACCTGTACATGGAGGACCTGCTGGAAGGTCCGCAGGCCCTGGGCCGCCACTTCGCGCGGATCAGTCCCTGGGCGGACTCCGTTCGCGCCCGCCATCCAGCGCCGATGCGGGTCAGTACCTGCTTCCTGGTCGACGACTACTTCAGCCAGCTCACCTCGCCTAAGAAGCTCGTGCCGGAACTACTCGACGCGGCACGCGACGCCGGGCTCGGCATCGACTACCTGGTGCGGGAGTCCGCGTGCGCCTCCGCCGGCGAGGTCTCGCCGGCGGAACTGGTCCTCGGGCGCATCGTCTCCGATCCCCCGCGCGGCAGCAACGGCCTCCGCCCGCCGGTCCACACGACCGGCTGGGTCTCCAACAGCAGAGACAGGCTCAGACCGGACGGGCTGGACGAGGCGCTCGCCACCCGTCCTTGGCGCCCTCCCGAGCAGAACGGCGCCCGGAGCCACTCCATCTGCATGGAGGTCCAGCTCTGGGACGACCTGGACGGCCGACGGCGATGGTCCTGCGCGATGCTCTCGGCCGTCTGGCAGCTGCTCCGGCTGGGACTCCTCCGTCATCAGGGCAAGCCCGTGATCTCGCCCGAGCGGTGGACGGCCGAGTACCCGGACCGCTGGGAGGATCTTCCGCCGCTGGTCCGGCTCACCGACGGCGCCCAGCCGTTCGCCGCCTTCCAGACGATGTCGGTGCTGGAGACCCGGTTCGCCGGTGTGGAGGCCGCCGTCCGGACGATCCTCGATCAGGTCTCCGTCGATCCGGCCGTCAGCGAGCAGACCGCCGCGCAGGCCGCCGCCCAGGGCATCGAGCTTCCCGCAGACGTCGTCGGCAGGATCTCCCATGTCTTCAACGACGGCTTCTGAGAGCACCCTTTCCATCGGGGAGGTCCGCACTGGCCTCCTCGGGCACTCCGCGCAGCTGTCCATGGCGGAGACGGTCAGGCTGCTCGACCTAGTGCCCGGTGAGCAGGTGCGGCACACCGCGTACCCGCGCGCCTACGCGGTCTCGCCCGGGCGGCTGGCCGGCATCGACTGCTTCATGCCCTCGCACTCGGGACGTCGCGTCCGGGGCGTCGGCACGTTCGCGACACGGGCCACCTTGACCGGCGGCCTGATCGTGCAGTCCTGCTCGCACACCACGCTCGTGCCGTCGTCCCGGCGGTACCGGCAGGCGTGGTCGCACTACCTGGCCGAGCCCGGCGTGGTCGAGTGCCTCGGCCGACTGCGCCCGGAGGACGTGGCCGCGGGATTCGCCGAGGACGAGCACGGCCACCTGAACATCGAGATGGGGCGGACCGCCGAGTCCACGATCTTCGATCTCCAGCGGTCGGGCCTGCTCGACGGCAGGCAGCCGCTGCACGCCCCTCTCGGTCGGTGGCGGTGGGCGCTGCAGCCCGTGGAGGACGGCGACCCGGGCCTCTACCGCTTCACCGTCCTGCCCGAGGGCACCCGCTTGCTCCGGCTCGCAGTCGCCTGGCCGAACATCTCCGACCTGCTCGACCTGGTCGAGGACCTCGCACTGCACGACTGGCTGCTCGACTTCGTCCACCGGCAGATCGAGCGGGCGCGCCCCGGATCCGGGGACCTGGACCGGACGCTCCAGCACATCGGCCCCGTCATCGACCACTTGCTGCACCACTGGATGCCCAAGGCGCGGGTCCAGCCCGGCCTGTACGGGCTGTGGGACGCCTTCGACCGCTTTCAGGGCCTGACCCGCCAGTGGGACCTGACCACCGCCCGGATCCGCGACCATGTGGCGCTCAACAGCCTGCGCCTGGTCCGGCGCGCGGAAAGCGAATGGCCGGGGATACGGTGAGATGGTGTCCTGCGCCTGAAATTCGTCGGCAGACGCGTGCAAGGGATTCGAGGATCTTTTCGGCAGTCTTGGTCCAGACGAACGGTCGCGGGTGGCGTACCAGTCGGTGATCCAGCCCGGATGTCGGCCTCCGGTCGCTTGCACGCTCTCGTACGCACCCCCGAGGGATCTTCTGCTCGGCCAGGAAGCCGAAGCAGCGCTCGACATGGTTGAGCCAGGAGGAGCCGGTCAAGGGTGATCGGCGGCGGTCGGCCCGGCCGGTCCTCCTGGGCAGTCACCGTCAACCCGTTCTCGGGCCGCCCATCCCTGGCGCATCCAGCCCGCCCGCGCGAACGCAGCCCGCCACTGGCGCACCATCACCACCGACCTCCCCAGATCCGCGCCACCTGCGCGTTACTGGCACCGGGCACGGCACACGCCAGCACGATCCGGGGCGCGGACCGCCGCTCGCGACGCCTCCACCGCCCCATCTCCGTCCGCGCGGATCTCTTCGGCATGGTCCTACACGCAGTCGATGCCGACATCGGTCTCAAGGGCCGACTCCCGCACGGCCATCACGCGCATGAACTCGACCGCGAGGGCGTCCGCCAGCTACAGCCCTCGCGTTATGGCGGATCCGAGAAGCGGCTCGCGTCCGCACGAGCGGCTCAGCGGCGACGGCGCGCTCGCGGAGGAGGGGAGTACCTCGTCGACGAGCCGGCCATGCTCCTTCTCCTCGTCCGCCAGGCACAGCAGGCGGGAGGAGCGGAGTTCGATCGGCCGCCCCCAGGCGGCGGCGAGCCGCTCGATCCAGTCCGGGTATAGGCCGCGGCTATGTTGGGCCATGGGGGCTGAGCTCGGCGTGCTGGACGGGTGAGAGGCCCTGCACGTGTGCGTCCGCGAACCCGAGCGGCAGATCGCCTTCCGCAGATGGACGACCCGCGTAGATGATGCGACAGCAAGATTTTCTGGAACCCGAAAACTCCGGGCCGGTCCCTGCGGACTGGTCGGCGCCGTCCTTGGAAAGCGAAACACGCGTCACATGCGCAACTAGTAGCCGGTGTCGTTTGCGGTGTGGATTGTCGCGTTTTCGAGGGCCGTGTGCAGCGTGGTGGCGGCTTCAGCGAGAAGGCGGTCCACGATGGGGAGTCTGACGGCGTACCAACCCTCATCGCCGGCCACTGACATGGTGACGGCGGGGCCGGAAGGAGAGGAGGCGACGGACACGGTCGTTCGCACCGGGAAGCGCCTGCGGCCGGGGGCGAGGTAGGCGCCCCATAGGCGGAATGCGAGGCGTGAGCCGGTTCTGGCGTGCACCGTCCAGCCCTGCCTTGTCACGTCCTTCCAATTCAGCGCGGCGAGTGTGCGGAGAACGGCGTCCATCACCGCAGCCGGGTCGCCTTGGGGAACCACCCATGTTCGGTCGGCCTGCATGGGCACCTCTTGCTCGAAGGCGGGCGGAGGGGTCAGCGGAGGTAGATGAGGCCGTCTATGCCCACCTTGGGGCGGCCGGAGGTGCCGGCCACGACGATCTTGATGGTGTGCTTGCCGCTGGTCGCCCAGGTGCCGCCCCAGGTGAGCTGGCGGTAGGCGGTGGTCGAGGCGCGGGTGTCGAGGGTGCCGATCTTGGTGCCGTCGACGTAGACGTGGACGGCGCCGAGGTAGGAGGCGCGCTTGAAGATGAGGCCCGCGGCGCGGCCGGTGAAGGTCCAGCTGGCGCTCGCGCCCTTCGAGCCGCTGTAGAGGCCGCGTCCGCCGTAGTAGGACTTCGTGGTGGTGAGCTTCCAGGTGCCGGTGCGGCGGGCGGCGCCCTCGCTGATGCCGCCGACGTAGCGGCTGATGGTGCCGGTGCCGGTGTTGCCGGCGGCGTCGGTGGCGGTCAGCGACCAGGGGGTCGTCGCCGACAGCTTCGCGGACGTCGCCCATTTCGTGGTGGTCGGCGCGAAGGTCTTCGCGGACGGCGAGGTCGCCTTCACCGACGTCAGGGCGGCGTTGTCGGTGGCCTTCCAGATGAGCGACAGGGGCACCGCGGTGCTGTTCACCGTGCCCTTGCGCAGGACGAGGTTCATGGACGAGACGGCGGGACGCGTCGTGTCCGCCACGATCGTGAACGCGGGCGAGGAGGACGTGGTGCCGTCGGCGAAGGTGGCGTGCACCTGGACGGTGTGCGTGCCGGGGGCGAGGGTCACCGTCGCCGATGACGCGCCGGTCGCGGCCGTCTTGCCGTCCACGGCGACGGTGTAGGTCGCGCCTTCGGACGGCGTCCAGTTCAGGGTGGCCGTGCTCTTGGTGTAGTACCGGCCGCCGCTCGCCGCCGCACCGGTCACGGTGGCGGCGAGGGCCGGGACGGTGATCTGCTTCGCGGCCGTCCGGACGGCGGGCAGCGCGTTGTAGAGCTGAACGCCGGGGCACGCGGTCGCGAAGCCGTCGCGGTGGCCGGAGATCGTGTTGAAGACGACCTGCTGCCCGAACGGGTACTTGCCGCCCGTGCCGTCGGGGGCGGCGGAGGTCAGGGTCGTCTTCGCGGTGGGGTCGATGCCGGTCAGGCCGAGCTTCCAGGCGGCGATCTTCGCGACGCCGTCGAGGGCGGCCTTGGTCGGGGCCACGCCGGGCGTGGTGGCGTCGTTCGCGGCGGTGTAGGTGCCGAGGACGGCGATGCCGGTGGTGTCGGTGTTGAAGCCGTAGGTGTGGGCGCCGTGGACGGGACGCTCCGCGCCCCCGGCGCGTCCCTCGAAGATGGTGCCGCACTTGTCGACCAGGAAGTTGTAGCCGATGTCGTCCCAGCCCTGGCTCTTCACGTGGTACAGGAACACCGACCGGATCACCGCCGCCGACTCCGCGCACGTGGCGGAGTTGCCGGTGTCGGTGTGGTGGACGAACGCCGCCTTCACCGAGGAGTCGTAGGTGGGCGGGTTCCTGACCAGGGACTCGTCGGCGCCCCATCCGGCGCGGGCGACGATGGCCGGTTTCGGCGCGGTGAGGGGCGTCGTCGCGGCGATCAGCTTCAACCCGGTGCCCGCGTCCGGGCCGGCGGCCCGGGGCTTCGCCGGAGTCGTGCGGTCGGGGTCGATCAGGTCGACGCGCAGGCCGTCGGGAAGGCGGCGGCCCTGCCCGGCCACCCGCACCTCGACGCCGTTGGACGGGCCGACCCACAGGCCGTTCGTGCCACCGCGCCCGCCCTCGTCGGGTGCGTCGGCGAGCTGCGGCTCCAGGGCGCGCCATCCCGACCAGCGGCCGGTGCGGGCGTCGCGGGTGCGCAGGCGGACGGTGCCGCGCAGTTCCTCACGGGGCCGGTTCCAGGTGACGCCCACGAGGCTGAACGGCTCGGTGGTCGCGGCGGGCAGCCCAGCGGTCCGGCCCTTGGACGAGGCGGCGCCCGGCATGTCCTGGAGTGCGCGGGCGTGCACCCGGCCGTGGCCGGGTCCTACGGCGGCCGAGGTCCGCGCCGTCGACTCCGTGGAGACCGTCCAGGTCACCGCGCCCGCCACCGCCACGGCGGCGGCCGTCGTCCCGATCAGTGTGCGCTTCAGCATGCCTCTCCGTCCACGGTCGAGCCATGATCAGGGAGCGCTGCGACCGCGCCAAGTGTCACACATGTCCGGATGGTCGGTTATGCCGACTCGCCGATCGTGATCGGCTCGGTGGTGGAGGGGAGCAGGCGCGGTGCCGCGGCGGCGGCGACCGTCGCGGCCGTGGCCGAGAGGGTCACCACCGTCCAGGCGCCCGGCCCGAGGGGGGTGCAGCCGAAGAACTGGCTGATGCCCGGCGTCTCGACGATCGCGAACAGGGCGGCGGCCGAGACCGCGCAGGTGGCCAGCAGGAGGGGGCTGTGCCAGCGGGCGATGAGGGTCTGGCCGAGCTGGGCGCCGACCAGGGCGGCCAGGCCCATCGTGGAGGCGCGGCCGCCCGGGACGATCGTGATGAGCCGGCCGACGTGCCAGGACGCCAGCGCGGCGGCCGCGGTGGCGGTGCCGCGGACGGCCAGCACCCGTCCCATGTCCTGCCCGGTGAACCCGCGGACGGGGGCGGCGCCGAGCGGGGTCTGCGA
>NZ_SMJW01000230.1 GCF_004348335.1 Actinomadura bangladeshensis
TATAAGAGACAGATACCAAGGGTGCGGAGTACGCCTGGCTCCGGGAGCGGGTGCGGGAGCTCGGATGCGACGTCGTGCTCGTGGACGCGGGGGTCGGGCCGTCCGATGTCGAGGCCGATGTTCCGGCCGACGACGTCGCGCGGGCCGGGGGCGCTTCGCTGAGCGCGTTGCGGGATGCGGGAGACCGGGGCGCCGCCGTCACCGCCATGGGCGAGGGCGCGGCGGCCGTGCTGGCGGGGCTGGAGCGGGTCGACGCCGTGCTCGCCGTGGGAGGCAGCGGCGGGTCTTCGATCGCGGCCCGGGCCGTGCGGGACCTGCCCATCGGGCTGCCGAAGGTCATCGTGTCGACGATGGCGTCCGGGGACGTCTCGCCCTACGTGGGCGCCAAAGACGTGACCCTGATGTACAGCGTCGTCGACATCGCGGGCGTCAACCGGGTGTCCCGGCTCATCCTCGGGAACGCGGCGGGCTCGGCCGTCGGGATGGCCAAGGCATACGAGCAGGCCCGGGCGGCGCCCGCGGTCGATGAGCGGCCGCTGGTCGGGGCGTCCATGTTCGGCGTCACGACCCCGGCGGTGGACGCCGCACGGCAGCGGTTGGACGAACTGGGCTACGAGGTGCTCGTCTTCCATGCGACCGGGGCCGGCGGGCGGGCGCTCGAAGGGCTCGTGGAGAGCGGCCTGCTGGCCGGGGTGCTCGACCTGACCACGACCGAGCTGGCGGACGACCTGGTCGGCGGTGTCCTGTCGGCCGGGCCCGAGCGGCTCACCGCGGCCGGGCGCCTCGGGGTCCCGCAGGTCGTGGCGCCCGGGGCGCTGGACATGGTCAACTTCGGGCCGCTCGAAACGGTCCCCGAGCGGTTCGAGGGACGCAACCTGTACGTCCACAACCCGACCGTGACGCTGATGCGCACGACTCGGGAGGAGATGGCCGAACTCGGGCGGCGGATCGCTGAGAAGCTGCGGGGCGCGAGCGGGCCGACCGTGCTGTTCCTGCCGCTCGGCGGGGTGTCCGCGCTGGACGCGCCGGGCATGCCGTTCCACGACCCGGAGGCGGACGAGGCGTGCTTCGCGGCACTGGACGGCGCCGTGGAGACGGAGAGGCTCGACATGGACATCAACGATCCGGCGTTCGGCCGCGCGATGGCCGACCGGCTGCACCGGATGATCTCGGGGGGAGCGCAGTGAACCGCGACACCGTCCTGTTCCGGCTGCGGAGCGCCGTCGACGAGGGCAAGCCGATCATCGGCGCGGGGGCCGGCACGGGGCTGTCCGCCAAGTGCGCGGAGGCCGGCGGGGTCGATCTGATCATCATCTACAACTCCGGCCGGTACCGGATGGCGGGGCGGGGCTCGCTGGCCGGGCTGCTGCCCTACGGGGACGCCAACCAGATCGTGGTGGAGATGGCGTCCGAGGTGCTGCCGGTCGTGAAGGGCACGCCCGTGCTGGCCGGTGTGTGCGGCACCGATCCCTTCCGGGTGATGCCCGTGTTCCTCGACCAGTTGAAGGCCATGGGGTTCGCGGGCGTGCAGAACTTCCCGACCGTGGGGCTCTACGACGGGGTGTTCCGGCAGAACATCGAAGAGACCGGCATGGGCTACGACCTGGAGGTCGAGATGGTGCGGCTCGCCCATCAGCGCGGCCTCGTCACCGCGCCGTACGTGTTCGACGAGCACCAGGCGCGCGCGATGGCGGAGGCCGGCGCCGACGTCCTCGTCCCGCACGTGGGCCTGACGACGAAGGGCAGCATCGGCGCGGGCACCGCCCTGACCCTGGACGAGGCCGTCGAGCGGGTGCAGGCCATGCGGGACGCGGCGGCCTCCGTGCGGCCCGATGTCCTCGTGCTGTGCCACGGCGGTCCCATCGCCGAACCGGACGACGCCGCCTACGTCCTCTCCCGGACGGAGGGCGTCGTCGGCTTCTTCGGCGCCTCGTCGGTCGAGCGGCTGCCGACCGAGCGGGCCATCACCGAGCAGGTCGCCGCCTTCAAGAACCTGGAGCTGTGAATGCTGGTCAATCCCGGTGACGTCACGACGATGTCCTTCGACTGGGGGTCCATCAAGTGGTTCGTCACCCCGTCGAGTGTCGAGGGCGCGAGCAGCACGCTCGGGGAGGTGATCGTCAACCCGGGCAAGGGGCACGCGCGCCACAACCATCCGAACGCCGAAGAGATCATCTACGTCATCTCCGGTGAGGCGACGCAGATGGTGGACGACGGGGAGCCGTTCCCGATGAGGGAGGGCGATGCCGTCCACATCCCGAAGGGCGCCTGGCACTCGACGTACAACACGACGTGGCGCCCGCTCCGGCTCATCGTGACGTACACGCCGGGCGGCGAGGAGAAGGCCCTCGAAGACGCCCCCGACTTCTGCCTCCACGAAGCCGGCGCCGTGCCGGAGTGGCGCCGGGCCTAGGCGTTCGACCAGGCGTCCGACCAGGCTTGCAGGCCCTCTTCGGTGAGGAGGACGTCGAACGCGGCGTCGGCGGCGCCGGTCAGCGGGCCTCCCGGTCCGAGCGCCGATGGGAGGACGGGGGGCGGGGCCGCACGGCGGTAGCGCATCAGGGCGGCCGTGTAGCCCTCGTCCAGCTCCGCGGGCGCGGTCTCGATCAGGTGGTGGGCCAGCCCGGAGAGCGTCACGGCGTCGGGATCGAGGGCGTTGACCAGGGCGCCCATGCCGCGCCCCAGTGCGCGGGCCGCGGCCGCGACGGCGGCGCGGGCCGCCGGATCGGACGCCGCCGACGCGATGATCTCCTCGGCGGCCGTGCGCGGGTCGCGGGGCGCCGGGCGGTGCAGCGCGCGGGACATGGCGCGGCCGTCGACCTCCAGGTCCCAGCAGCCGCGGGCGCCGCAGGGGCAGGCGCGGGCGGGGTCGCCGAACGGCATGTGGCCGAACTCGCCGCCCGCGCCCGTCGCGCCGTCCACCGGACGCCCGTCCACGACGAGGATGCCGCCGACGCCGACCTCCACGGTCAGGTGCAGGACGACCCGTGAGCCCGCCCCGGCGCCGCGCCGCGCCTCGGCCAGCCCGGCGAGCGACGCGTCGTTGCCGACCAGCAGCGGGATTCCGGCGGGTTTGAGCGGCTCCAGGGAGACGTCGCGCCACCCCATCCCGGACGCCTGGACGACCGTCGTCCCGCTGACCGTCCCCGCGACGCACGCGGACACCGCGCGGAGCCGCCGCCCGTAGCGGGTGTGGAGCGCGGCGACCTGCTCGGCCAGCGGTCCGATGACGTCGGGCGTGCCGGTGTGGCGCCCATCGGACTCGGTCAGGACCCCGCCGCCCAGCTCGACGGCCGCGACCCGCCATGCCTCGTGGCTGATGTCGACCACGCAGACCAGCGGCCCGTCCGGGTGCGCGGTGAGCGACGGCGACGGGCGGCCGCGTCCGCCGGTACGGGGCGGCGCGTCCTCGCCGAGGAGCCGGGACGCCTTCAGGCGGCTCGTGATCTCGGTGGCGGACCCGCTGCTCAGCCCCAGCGCGCGGGACGCGTCCGCGCGCGTCGCCGACGGATGCGCGTGGACGTACCGGAGCACCGCGAGGGCGCCCTGGCTGCGCAGCGCCCGGGCGGAGTGCGCGGTCTTCGGCTGCATGGTGACATCCTGGCCCGTCCGGATTAAGCTCGTTGAACGAGGATAATAGTGGAGGCGTGATGGGCGGGAGACGGTGAGCGACGCGAGGGCGCTGCGGCGGGCATCCGGGACGGCCGGGCTGTACGCGATGTTCGGGTGCCTCGGCTACCTGCTGACCGGGCTCGGCGCGATCCTGCCGGAGCTGCGCGAGGAGCGCGGGCTGCCGCGCGGCGAGGTCGCCCTCTACCCGTCCGCCTTCGCGCTCGGCCTCGTGATCGTCGGGATCGCCGGGCACTGGGCGGCGGCCCGGCTCGGCCGCCTCGGGTCGCCCGCCGCCCTCGCCGCGCTCGTGGCCGGCGCCGGCGTCATGGCCGCCGGCGGCGGACGCCTCGGCGCGGGCCTCGGCGCGCTGGTCCTCGGGCTCGGCGGCGCGGGGCTCGTGCAGCTCGTCCCGGCGGCGCTGCGGGCCGCGCACCCGGACGGTGGAACGGTCCAGATCGGGGTGGCGAACGCGGTCTCCAGCGCGGCGTCCGTGCTCTCCCCGATCCTCATCGGCGCCTCGCTCGCGCACGGCCTCGGATGGCGCGCGGCGTTCGCGATCCCGCCCCTGGCCGTGGCCGCCGTCCTGATCGCCGTCGGCCGCCCGGCCGCGGCCGGAACCCCCGAGGCCGGCCCGGCCGGTGCCGGGCCGCGCCGGACCGCCCCGCCGGCGTTCCGGCGCAGATGGCTCGACCTCGTCCTCGCCGTGGGCGTGGAGTTCTGCATGGTCTTCTGGGCCGCCGACTTCCTCGGCGACGTGAAGGGGCTCGGCTCCGGAGCCGCGGCGACGCTGTCGGCCGCGTTCGTGCTCGGCATGGCCGTCGGCCGGGCCGCCGCCGGGCCGGCCGTCCGGCGCGGCGGGCGCCTCGACCGGCTGCTCGCCATGGCGGCTCTCCTCGGCCTCGCCGGGTTCGCGGTCCTGTGGACGTCGCCCGCCCCGCTCGCCGTCGCCGGCCTGCTGGTCGCCGGGCTCGGCGTGGCGCTGCTCTACCCGGTGATCCTCGGGCAGGCGCTCGGCGCGTGGCCGGAGCAGCCGGTCCGGGCCGCCGCCCGCTGCGCGCTCGCGTCCGGAGTGGCGATCGGCGTCGCCCCGCTCGTGCTCGGGACGCTCGCCGACCTCACCACGCTGCGCGCCGCCGTCTTCGTCGCCCCGGCGCTGCTGCTGGTCCTCCTCGCCCGGTGCGTGCGGCGGCTCAGCCCGGCCCGGAGTCGATGATCCTGCCTCGGACGTAGACCCAGTCGCCGTCCTGCCGGACGAACCGGCTCACCTCGTGCAGTTCGCCGGGACCCGAGCCGCCCGAATAGTGGGCGCGGAACTCCACGACGCCCTTCTCGTCGTCCGGGCCGCCGTCCTCCTCCCGGACGATCTCCAGCCGCGTCCAGCGCGTGCCGTCCTCGAACCCGATCCGCTCGGGGCGGGTCGCCGGATGCCACGTCCGCAGGAGGTACGCCTCGTCCCCGACGGCGAACGCGCTGAACCGCGACCGCATCAGCTCCCCGGCCGTCGCGGCCGCCGCCTCGCCCCGGTGCAACCGTCCGCAGCAATCCCGGTACCGGGCGCCGGCACCGCACGGACATTTCTTCGCCACAGGAGGATTCTGCCTTGCGGCCCGCCATGCGCGCGGCAACGATGACGCCATGGCGGCCGGGCGCGACCGACTGCTCGGAGGAGGAGGTGTCGGATCGGGCCGCCGCCCGTTCGTCTAGGAGGTGACCTGTACGCGCCGCTGCCCGCGAGCTGAGAGGGAGGCACCCGATGAAGTACGTGCTCATGTTCGTCGAGACCGAGGAGTACGCCAAGGAGCTCGCCGCGATGAGCGACGGCGAGCGGCAGGACGCCTACGAGCGGGTCGCCGAGTGGTTCTCCCGGCACGCCGCGCAGATCACCCACCACGGTCATCTGCAGCCCGCGCACACGGCCACCACGATGCGCCTGGACGGGGCGGAGCCGCTGCTCACCGACGGCCCGTTCGTCGAGGGCAAGGAGGTCGTCAGCGGCTACGCCGAACTGGAGGTCGCCGACCTGGACGAGGCGCTCGCGGTCGCCCGCGCCTGGCCCGCCTGCCCGGTGATCGAGATCCGCCCGCTCAGCTGAGGGCCCGTGGACCCCGCGCACTCCGACAGGGTGCACGCCGAGCTGACCCGCGTGCTGCGCGAGCACGCGGGCCGGCTCACGGCGTCCCTGATCAGGACGCTCGGCGACTTCTCCGCCGCCGAGGACGTCATGCAGGACGCCGTCGAGACCGCCTTGAAACGCTGGCCCGTGGAGGGCGTCCCGGACCATCCGGACGCCTGGCTGCTCACCACCGCCCGCCGGCGCGGCATCGACCTGCTGCGCCGCCGGGCCAACTACCGGGAGAAGCTGGCCCGGCTCCAGTGGCCGGTGCCCGGCGAGCCCGACGACCGGCTCAAGCTGATCTTCACCTGCTGCCATCCGGCGCTGCCCGTGCCCGCCCAGGTCGCGCTGACGCTGCGGACCGTGTGCGGGCTGACGACCGAGCAGATCGCGGCCGCGTTCCTCGTCCCGGGGACGACGGTCGCGCAGCGCATCACCCGCGCCAAGCGCAAGATCACCGACGCGGGCATCCCGTACCGGATCCCGCCGGACGACGAGCTGCACGAGCGGGTGAACCAGGTCCTCGCCGTCGTGTACCTGCTGTTCAACGAGGGGTACCTGACGAGCGGCGGCGACCGTCCGCACGCCCGCGACCTGGCCGACGACGCGCAGTGGCTCGCCGAGAGCCTCGCCTGGCTGATGCCGCGCCGGCCCGAGGTGCTCGGCCTGGCGGCGCTGATCCGGCTGCACCAGGCGCGCACCGCCGCCCGGTTCGACGCCGGCGGCGGCCTCGTGCTGCTGCGCGACCAGGACCGCGCCCGGTGGGACCACGGCGCGATCAAGGACGCCGTCCGGCTGCTCGAACGCGCCGCCGCGATGCACCGGCCGGGGCCGTACCAGCTGCAGGCGGCGATCGTCGCGTGCCACGCGGAGGCCCCCACCTGGGACGACACCGACTGGACGCAGATCCTCGTCCTCTACGACATGCTGCTCGGCATGACGCGGACACCGGTCGTCCGCCTCCACCGCGCCATCGCGCTCCGCTACGTCCGGGGCCCGCAGGCCGCATGGGACGAACTGGCCCCCCTCGCGCGGGACCTGGACGGCCACCACCTGTACCACGCCACCCGCGCCGAACTCCTGCGCGCCCTCGGCCGCCGGCGCGAGGCCCGCACCGCCGACCGCCGCGCCCTGTCCCTCACCGACAACCCGGCCCAGCAGGCCCTCATCACCGGCCGCCTCACCTGGACCTGAACCCCGTCGCCGCACAGCACCCGGACCGCGGGCGGACCGCCGGCCGCTCCGGGGTACCGTTTCGCCGTATACCGGTCACGCCGGACGACCGCGTCCGCCAGCCATGTCAGTGAGCGCCCGTGCAGACCCTGATCATCGACAACTACGACTCGTTCACGCACAATCTCGTCCAGTACGTGGCGGAGGCGGGGGCCGAGCCCGTCGTCCTGCGCAATGACGAGGCGGTGTGGAGCCCGGGGCTGCTGGAGCCGTTCGACAACGTCATCATCTCGCCGGGCCCCGGTTCGCCGGAGCGGGCCGAGGACTTCGGGATCTGCGCAGACGTGATCAGGCACGCCGGGATCCCGCTGCTCGGGGTGTGCCTCGGGCACCAGGGGATCTGCCATGTCCTGGGTGCGCGGGTCGTGGCCGCTCCGGAGGTTCGGCACGGGTTGTCCTCGTGGGTCGAGCACACCGGGGAGGGATTGTTCCGGGGTGTGCCGTCGCCGTTCTCGGCCGTCCGGTACCACTCGCTGGCCGTGGCCGGACTGCCGCCGGAGTTGGAGGCGGTGGCGCGGACGTCCGATGGGGTTCTGATGGGCGTCCGGCACCGGCGGCGGCCGATCTGGGGCGTCCAGTTCCATCCGGAATCGGTGTGCACGGATCACGGGCGGCGCATCATCGCGAACTTCCTGGCGCAGAGCGGCCCCGTCGGCACGGCGCCGCGCCGCGGTGGCGCCGCGGCGGAGGTGCGGGCGCAGCCGAAGGCGTTCAGGGTGGTCGCGCGGCGGCTGGGCGCGCCGGCGGTGGCCGAGGACGTCTTCGACGCGCTGTTCGCCTCGTCCGGGCGGGCGTTCTGGCTGGACAGCAGCCGGACCGGCGAGCACGGCGGACGGTTCTCCTTCATGGGGGACGCCGGTGGCCCGCTGGCGCGGTTCGCCGCCTTCGACGTGGCCACTGGTGATCTGACCGTCGAGTCGGCGAGCGGACGGGAGCGGATCGAGCGCGCCTCCTTCTTCGACTGGATCGACGCCGACGTGCGCGCCCACGCGGCGGAGACCCCGGACCTCCCGTTCGGCTTCTCCCTCGGCTGGGTGGGATACCTCGGCTACGAGCTCAAGGCCGAGACCGGAGGCTCTCGGACGCACCGCTCCCCGCACCCCGACGCCGCCATGATCTTCGCCGACCGGGCCGTGGCGTTCGACCACGTGGACGGAGCCGTCCACCTTCTGGCGCTGTGCCCGGCGGGCGACGAGCGTGCCGCACTGTCCTGGCTGGACGAGACGGAAGCGCGCCTGGCCGAACTGCCCGTCCCTGCCGCACCCGCCCCGATCGACGGATCGTTCGGGGCGTCCGGGCTGACGCTGCGGCACGGACGCGCCGCCTACCTCGGCAAGATCGCCGAATCCCGGCGGGAGATCATCGCCGGGGAGACCTACGAGGTCTGCCTGACCAACATGCTCACGGCCGCCGTGCGCACGGACCCGTGGGACCTCTACCGGCGCCTCCGGCGGAGCGACCCGGTGCCGTTCGGGGCCCTGCTGCGGTTCGGCGACCTGTCGGTGCTGAGTTCCTCGCCCGAGCGCTTCCTGCGGGTGTCGGCGGACGGGGAGGCCGAGTCGAAGCCGATCAAGGGCACCCGGCCGCGCTCGCCCGACCCGTCGCAGGACCGGCGGCTGCGCACGGAACTCGCGCGGAGCGCCAAGGACCGCGCCGAGAACCTGATGATCGTCGATCTCGTCCGGCACGATCTCGGCGGAGTCGCCGAGGCCGGGTCGGTCACCGTCGATCCGATCTTCGACGTGGAGAGCTACACGACCGTCCACCAGCTGGTGAGCACCGTCCGGGCCCGGCTCCGCCCGGACGTCTCGGCGGTGCGGTGCGTGCGGGCGGCGTTCCCCGGCGGCTCGATGACGGGGGCGCCGAAGATCCGCACCATGCAGATCATCGACCGGCTGGAGGAGGGGCCGCGCGGCGTGTACTCCGGGGCCATCGGCTACTTCTCGCTGTCCGGGGCGGCCGATTTCAGCATCGTGATCCGGACGGCCGTCGCCTCGGCCTCCGCCGGGCGCATCGAGTTCGGCATCGGCGGCGCCGTCACCGCGGTGTCCGACCCGGCCGACGAGTTCGAGGAGACCGCGGTCAAGGCCGCCCCGCTGCTGCGCCTGCTCGGCGCTCCCTTCCCCGATCTCCCCTCTGGCCCCGACATCCCCGAGCCGGTCGCCGAGGCGACCCTCGTGGGCGGAGCCTGACAGATACGCCGAGGCGGGGGCGGGGCGGGAGCGCGAGACCGCCCCGCCCCCTGCGCGTCACTCGCCGTCGCAGGCGGGAGTGACGGTCTCGGGCGTCCCCGTGCCGATGAACCCGAACGTGCTGCTCGCGCCGGGCGCGAGCGCGCCGTTCCAGGATTCGTTGGCCGCGCTGACCGCCGTGCCGTTCTGCGTCACCTTGGCACCCCAGAACTGCGAGACGGTCTGGCCGCCGCCGAACGTCCAGGACGCCTTCCACGCGTTGATCGCCGCCGTCCCGGTGTTCTTGACGGTGACCTCGCCCTGGAAGCCGCCTCCCCACGACCCGGTCGTCTTGTAGGTGGCCGTGCAGCCGCCATCGGACGGCGGAGGAGTGGTGGGTGGTTCGGTGGTCGGCGGGTCGCTGGTGACCGGCGGACTCGTCGGGGGCGTGGTGTCGGAGGTGTCGCCGTAGACGATGCCCCGCCCGTTCGTGCCGAGGTAGACGCGGCCGTAGATGCGGGGATCACCGGTGAGCGCCTCGCCGGCGTTGCCGTACTGGTGCTGGTCGTCGTTGATGCGGGTCCAGGTGCCGCCGGCGTCGTTGGACCGGAACAGCCCGGTCACGCCGCCGACCGTCCCGACGAGGTAGACCGCGGAGTAGCCCGCGCCCGGAGCGGCCTTCCCGAAGCCGACGTTCACCGCCTTGGAAATACCGGCCGCCTTGCTGAAACCCGCGCCGGAATCGGTGGAATGGAACAGTCCGGTGTCGCCCGCGAGCCAGATGTCGCCCTCCTTGCCCGGCACCGCCTTGAAGTGGACACCGCTGGACGGCAGCCCGGACGCCGCCGTCGCCGCGAACGACTGCCCGCCGTTCGTGCTGACGTAGAACCTGCCTCCGGAGAACGCGTAGAACTTGCTCGCGTTCACCCGGTCGGACTCGACGATCGCGTTCGCGGGCACGCCGGACGACTGGCTCCAGCTGTTGCCGAAACCGACCGAATATACGACCTGCTGGCCGCTGTCACCGGGCGCCCACACGAACCGGCTTCCGTCCGCCGCCGCCGCGACGGTGCCGCCATTGTTGACGCCGCCGGGCTCGGTCCCCTGGAACCAGTTGGCCCCGCCATCGGTCGAGAACGCGACATGGCTGTCGTTGGGACGGTCCGAATCGGTGAAGTTGCCCGCCCGCACCATCACACTCGGCTTGCTCTCGGCATAGTCGAGGCTCGTGGTGCTGGTGAAGACCGGCTGGGTGAACATCGTCGACGGAACGGAGCCGAGATCGGTGTGCCGGAACCCGCCGATGTCCCCGAGCCCGCTCACGAGCGGCGCCCCGGACGGCGGACTGATCAGGTCCAGGACGGCGGTCTCCTCCAGCCCCTTCACCATCGGCTTGATCGCGATCTGGCCGCCCGCGTCCCACTGGGTGAGGTTCTCGGTGCCGTAGATGGTCGCGCCCGTCCCGTACATCAGCCGGTTCGAGTTGAACGGGTCGATCTCCACCGACTCGTTCATCCAGCCGAGTTTCGGGGTGACTTCCGGCGGCGACGGGTTGGTCCCGAACGTCAGCCAGGGCACGGTGGAGATGTCCTGGGTGTAGCGGAAACTGCGGTTCGGATAGCTGGTCCAGTCCCAGATACGGGTCCAGGAGGCGCCGCCGTCCGTGCTCCGCCACATGATCATGTCGGGCCACCAGGACACCTGCGTGGCCACCATCAGCGTCCCGGGATGCTGCCGGTCGATCGTCAGGCCGCTGTAGCCGAAGTAGTCGTCCGAACTGCTGGACGGAATGGGGCTGATCTGCGTCCACGCACCCGACCGCGTGTCGAACTTCCACACATCGCCCTTGCCGCCGTCATAGGGGCCGGACGTGTCGCTCGTGGCGATGTAGAGCACGTGATTCGCGGCGTCGAGCACACCCTTGTGCGCGATGTACCCGGTCGGCTGCCCCGGCACGCGCTCCCACGTCGCACCCGCGTCCGTGCTCCGGTAGACGGTGTTCTCCTTATCCGCCACGCCCACGTAAATCGTCTTGCTCGGCGTGCCGGCGGTCCCACTGCTCTCGTCGAACGTCACCCACACGACACCGGGCCGGTGATTGCCGTATCCGGTCGTGTCGCTCGGATTGTCGGAGTAGTCGCCGGGATTGGTGAAGGTGTTCACCTTCGCCCACGTCACGCCCCGGTCGGTGCTCCGCCAAAGCCCATGCCCCTCGGGCGTGCCCATATAGAGCACCCGGTCGTCATTCGGATCCACCGCGAGCCGCTCGCCCATGCCCCGTCCGGGCATGTTCCCGCCCAGCTTGAACGGCAGCTCGGTCGCCTGCCACGTCTTGCCCCGATCGGCCGACCGCAGCACGGCCCCGTTATTGGGATCCCAGTCATTGGTGTACATCCCGACGGCCGCGTAGACCCGATCGGCGTCCACCGGATCGGCGGCGAGGCTGATGACGCCGTTGTAGCCCCACTTGTCCCAGCCGACCCAGTCCAGCAGCGGAACCCACTGCCCGGCCGACTGGTCCCACCGATAGGCCCCGCCGATGTCGGTGCGGGCATAGACCAGGTTCTTCTCCTTGCGGCTGAAGACGATGCCGGGCACGAACCCGCCCCCGTCGATCCGCACGTTCTTCCACGTGTACGTCTCGGCGGCCGCCGCGGGACGGACCGCGACGGCGGCCACCACCGCCACCATCGAGGCGACCAGGGCCAGCGCCGCCACCGCGGCCGCGACGGCCGCGCTGATCGATCTTCGCATGGGCATGCACAACCTCCTTGGATCTGACTGGAGGCTGATCGAAGCGCTTCGATTCGTCAACGATCCCCGCGGCCTTTCACGAAGCGCCCCGCTCACCTGCGCGGATGAACGGTCACGCATGAAAACCCGCGAACCTCATTTCGGCGAGGTCAGGGGCTTTCGAGGGATTTGCGGGTCCAATCGGCGGCTTGGCGGGCCAGTTCGTCTTGCTTCTCTCGCTCCGTGCCGTACTGGAGTTCGGCCACCAGATTGTCGACGTGGAACCAGATCACCGAGTCGCCGTCCGGGCCGAAGGTGGTGAAGGCCGCGTCGCTCAGGTCGGGGAGCGGTGTGACCTGCTCGGTGGCGTTGCCCTGCTCCTCGGCGAGCAGCCGGCGGGCCTCGCCGGCGGTGTCCGCGGTGCGGAGGGTGAGGGTGAGCCGCTCGTCCCCGTCCGCCAGTGCGGAGGTCTGCCAGACGCAGTTCTTGCGCGGCCGTCCGGTGGACGAGTCGGGGCTTTCGTCGCCGTGGTTGTGGAAGGTGCGTACCAGCCGCGTCGCCTGTTCGGCGCTGATGAGGCCGCATGGGGCGGGCGCGGACGCGAAGGGGGTCGGTCCCACCGCGCCCGCGGACGCCCCTGCTCGCGGGACGGGGGAGGGCGGCTCGTCCCGGCCGCGAGTGGTGATGATCACGATGGTCGCCAGGACCGCCGCGATGGCCACGGTGGCGGCCAGGGCGGGGAGGAACCAGGGGCGGCCGGTCTTCGGCGAGCGGGAGGGGA
>NZ_SMJW01000231.1 GCF_004348335.1 Actinomadura bangladeshensis
TGTCACAGCTCACGCACCTTCTGCCGGCGGACGATCTGGATGAAGAACGGCGCCCCGATCAGGGCCGTCACGATGCCGACCTCGATGTCGGAGGGGCGCGCCACCACGCGGCCGACGACGTCGGCGGCGGTGAGCAGCGCCGCGCCGGTGAGGGCGGAGAGCGGCAGCAGCCAGCGGTGGTCGACGCCGGCGAGCAGCCGGCACGCGTGCGGGACGATCAGCCCGACGAACGCGATCGGCCCGGCCACGGCCGTGGCGGAGCCGCAGAGCACGACGGCGCCGAGCGCGGCGATCCCGCGGATGAGGGCCACGCGCTCGCCGAGCCCGGCGGCGATCTCGTCGCCGAGGGCGAGCGAGTTCAGGGAGCGCGCGCACAGCAGGCAGATGGCGCATCCGGCGGCGAGGAACGGCAGCACCTGCCCGATGCGCTCGTAGGACGCGCCGCCGACCCCGCCGATCTGCCAGAGCCGGAAGCCGCCGGCGATGTCGTTGCGCGGCAGGACGACGGCGCTGACCAGGGACGCGAAGGCCGCCGAGGTCGCGGCCCCGGCGAGCGCGAGCTTGAACGGCGTGGCCCCGCCGCGGCCGAGGGACCCGACGGTGTAGACGAACACGGCCGAGGCGGCGGCGCCCGCCATCGCGACCCAGATGTACCCGGTCGGGGACGTGAGCCCGAAGAACGCGACGGCGGTGACGACGGCCAGCGACGCGCCCATGTTGACGCCGAGGATCCCGGGGTCGGCGAGCGGGTTGCGGGTGACGCCCTGCATGACGCAGCCGGACAGGCCGAGCGCGGCGCCGATCGCCACCGCGAGCAGCGTGCGCGGGATCCGCTTGGCGACCGCCGCCTCTTCGAGGGTGCCGTCGGCGCCGCCGAGCGCGGCCCACACGTCCGACCAGGCGACGTCGCGCGACCCGAACGCGACGGAGACCACCATGAGCACGGCCAGCACCAGCACCGTGACCAGCAGCCACAGCAGGCGGACGCGGGCCGGACGCCGCACGAGGGCGGCGTCCGGCGCGCGGTCGGCGGCGACCGCCGTCACGTGACCTTGCCGGCGGCGTCGGCGAGCGCCTTCACGTAGTCCTCCAGGACCCACGAGATCGCCAGCGGGGTCGGGTTCGCGGCCGTGCCGAGCGGCTTGGTCTCGGGCAGCAGGTAGACCGAGCCGCGCTCGACGGCGGGGATCTTCGACAGCAGCGGGTCGCCGCTGATCTTCTTCAGCAGCTTGTCGTCGCCGTAGCCCACGATGATGTCGACGTCGTCGAACACGTCGATCTGCTCGGCGCTGCGGGTCAGGACGAACTTGTCGGTGCCCTTGGACGCCTCGGCGATGCTGCCCGGGATCGTCAGCCCGAGGTCGGTGAAGAACTGGGTGCGGGTGTCGTGCGTCGTGTAGAAGCCGATCTGGCTCACGTCGTTGGGGTCGACGTGCGTCATGAACATGACCGACTTGCCCTTGAGCGCCGGATGCTTCGCGACGGCCGCCGTGACGTCGCCCTCGATGTCCGCGATGAGCTTCTCGCCCTCGTCGGCGAGCCCGATGGCCTTGCTGTTGATGCGGATGATCTCGCGCCACGGGGTGGCCCAGGGTGCGTCGGGGTAGGCGACGACCGGGGCGATCTGGCTGAGGGTGTCGTAGTCCTGCTCGGTCAGGCCCGAGTAGCCGGCGAGGATGACGTCCGGCTTGGTGTCGGCGACGGCCTCGAAGTCGATGCCGTCGTTCTCGTCGAACAGGACGGGCGTCTTGGCGCCCAGTTCCGTCAGCCGCTTCTCGACCCAGGGCAGGACGCCGTCGCCGTTGTCGTCGCCGAAGTTCGCGGCGGCCATGCCGACCGGGACGACGCCGAGGGCCAGCGGCACCTCGTGGTTGGCCCAGTTGACCGTGGCCACCCGCTTCGGCTTCGCCGTGATGGTGGCGGTGCCGAGCGCGTGCTCGATCGTCACCGGGAACGCGCCCGACGAGCCGCCGCCCGCCTTCGCCTCCTCGGTCTCGGACGAGTCGCCGCATGCCATGAGACCGCCGAGCAGGACGGCCAGCACGGCGATGGCCCGGAGGCCATGGGGACGTTTCACTTCGTACTCCACTGTCAGAAATCCGCTGGTGCCGGGCCTCGCACGACCGGATCGCGGCTCTGCGTCCGTGGAGCGGTGCACCGTACTGCTAAGGCGAGCCTTGCTTAGGTAAGGCTTGCCTTGGTTGGACTGTAAGAGGAAGCGCCGCCGCGTTGCAATCGCGCGTTTGGGACGTCCGCAATCGAGATCGGGACAATCGGGCTAAATTGCCCGCACTCGGAACGCGCCGGGCGTCAGTCCCGTCGCCCGCCGGAACGCCACCCCGAACGCGCTGGCCGACCGGTAGCCGACCTCCTCGGCGACGGCGTCGATCTCCCACCCGCGGCCGAGCAGCGCGACGGCGTGCTGGGCGCGGACCGCCGCGACCCACCGCGCGAAGCTGGTGCCCGTCTCGGCGTTGAAGGCGCGGGTGATCGTGCGCGGGCTCACGCCGAGTGCGGACGCCCAGTCCGCGAGCGTCCGCTGGTCGCCCGGGTCGGCGCGGACCGCGTCCGCGATCGGCCGCAGCAGCGCGGAGGCGGGCATGTGCACGAGCAGTTCGCGCGGGGACGGGGTGAGCACGTCGAGCACCATGGCCTCGGTCACCGTCCGCGAGCCGGACGGCAGCCCCGGGTCGGCGAGCCGCTCCAGCAGCAGCCGGAGCAGCGGCGTGATCTCCACGGCGACCGGCGCCGCGGAGATCGAGGACGTCGTGCCGAAGCCGAAGAACCCGGCACGGCACCGGGTGCCGGCGGTCGCCGAGCCGGAGTGCAGGGTGCCGGCGGGCATCCACAGGCCGAGCGCGGGCGTGATCGTCCAGACCCGCGACCCGACGACGGCGGTCGACGCGCCGCGCTCATTCCAGAGCAGTTCGTGGAAGGGGTGGGAGTGCTCGTTCCAGGTGGTGTCGCGGGCGAAGTCCTCGCGCCAGTTCGTGATCGCGAACGGCATCTCGACCGGGCCCGCCGCGAGCGCGGGCAGCGTGCGGGTCTCCCTGTCCATGGAGCGTGCGGGCCTCGTTCCCTCTCTTCGGTAAGGCTTACCTTATAGTTCGGGCCATGCCCCCTACTGAGACGCGCACCTCCGAAATGCGCACCGTGCGGAGCGAGGCCGAGCTGCGCGAGATCGTCCAGGAGCCGTCCCAGGCCATCTGGGACAAGGACATCGGCCGGATCGACGCGCACGCGCGCACGCTCATCGCGCACTCGCCGTTCGTGCTGGTCGCGACCTCGACCCCGGACGGGAGCTGCGACGTCTCCCCCAAGGGCGACCCGGCCGGTTCGGTGCTCGTGCTGGACGACCACCGGCTGGCGATCGCCGACCGGCCCGGCAACCACCGGGTCGACGGCTTCCGCAACGTCCTGCGCAACCCGCACGTCGGACTGCTCTTCCTCGTGCCGGGGATGAACGAGACGCTGCGGGTGAACGGCCGCGCCACGCTCGTCTCGGACGCGCCGTTCTTCGACGACCTGGCCGTCCAGGGCAAGCGGCCGCGGCTGGCGCTGCTCGTCGAGGTCGAGGAGCTGTACCTGCACTGCGCGAAGGCCCTGCTGCGCTCGTCCCTGTGGCGGCCCGAGACCTGGCCGGACCGCGGCGCCCTGCCCACGGCGGGCCGGGTCTTCAAGGACCACATCGGCATCAAGCAGTTCTCCGCCGAGCAGATCGACGAGGACCTCGACCGGGACGCCGAGAACAACCGCTACTGAGCGGCCGCCACCGAGCCCCGGTCAGATCTCGAGTTCGCGGCCGAGCCGGTGCAGCCGCAGGGCCAGCTGCACTTCGAGCGTGTGGTCCGGGCTGCTCCAGTCGACGCCGAGGAGGCGCTTCACGCGGTCGAGGCGCTGGGTGACGGTGTTCGGGTGGATGTGCAGCCGCTTCGCGCTGGCGACGAGGCTCTGCCCGGTCGCGAAGTAAGTCTCGAGGGTCTCCATCAGCATGGTCGACCGCTGCTCGTCGTGCCGGATGACCGGGCCCAGCGTCCGCAGCACGTACCGGGTCGCGGACGCGCCGTCACCGAGGAGCAGCCCGGCGTACCCGAGGTCGTCGGCGGTGGCGGAGGCGCCCTCCCGGTCGAGCCGGAGCAGCGCCTGCGCGCAGGCCAGCGCCTCGGCGTAGGCGGCGGGCAGGTCGGCCGGGTCGTCCACGGGACCGGCCGCGCCGACGGTGACCGGCGACCGCAGCCGCACGGTCATCGACCGGGACACCTGCCGGCCGGTCAGCGACGGGTCGTCGGACGGGATGACCAGGACCGCGCGGCCGTCCCGCACCGTGCTCAGGCCGTCGCGGGCGGCGGCGAGGTCGGACGCCACGGAGGCCAGGCCCCGCCGCTTCTCCGCGCGGATGTGCGCGACGACCACGGCATGCCGCTTCTGCGGCTGGTAGCCGATCCGCAGCGCGCGCTCGGCGAGCGAGGAGTACGTGCGGGCGTCGGGGGTGAGGAGGTCGTCCAGCAGCTCGCCGCGCACCCTGGCCTCCGCGGCGGCGAGGTTGCGGCCGAACAGCTGGAGCAGGGAGGCGACGACGGCGGCCCGTTCGAGCAGGCGCCGGTCCAGGTCGCCGACCCCGGCGGACGCGGCCGGCGGCGCCCAGACCAGGGTGCCGAGGTTCTCGCTGCCGGCGACGAGGTCGGTCGCCCAGTACGTCCCGCCGGGCTCGCGGCCGGCGCCGGCGTCCGCCGCGGCGCCGTTCGCCGCGGCGGCCATGCCCTTCAGGACGTCCCCGGGCGCCCCCGGCGTCCACGCGACGGCGGTCTGGAACTCGTCGAAGATGGCGAGCACGCCGCCGAGCCGGTCACCGGTGGCGGACACGACCTCCTGCACGCCGCCGCCGCGGAGCACGATGTCCATGCTCTGGTCGTGCGCCGCGACGGCACGCTCCTCCTCGACCGTGCGCCGCCGCAGCGCCTCGTTCGCCTGCCGCAGCGTGGCGAGCGCCTGGTCCTGGCGGTGCCGCAGCCGCGCCTGGTCCAGCGCGGACGCGGCGAGGGCGGCGAACGAGCCGAGCAGGGCGATGGCGTCGTGGGAGAACGGGCCCGGCGTCCGGTTCGAGGCGAACAGCACCCCGAGGACCTTTCCGCTGCGCAGCGGCACGCCGACGATCGACACCTGCCGCTCCGCGCGGACCGAGGCGTCCACGGCGGGGTCGTGCGCGAGCCGCTCGTCGCTGAAGTAGTCGGGCGTCGAGAACGGCGTGCCGGTGGCGGCGACCCGGCCCCCGATGCCGACGCCGAACGGGATCCGGACGTCCTTCCAGGCCGAGGACGTCGCGCCGACCATCACCCTCATCCGGGTCGCGCGGCCCTCGTCGTCGTTCAGGCTCAGGTAGGCCATGTCGCAGCCGAGCAGCCGCTGCGCCCGGCTCACGATCAGGGTCAGGACCGTCTCGGGGTCGCCGCGGTCCTCCGCGAGCTCCTTCGCGCACTCGACCAGCGCCCGCTGCTGCTCCTGGCGGGTGCGCTGCTTCTCCAGCGTGTCGCGCAGCCGGAGGGCGAGCGTGTGCTCGGCCTGCAGCTCCTCCAGCTCGGCCGGCGAGGCGGCGTTCGCCGCCAGGCCGCGCAGGACGTCGTCGTAGTGCGGCAGCGGTGCCCCGTCGACCAGGAGCCGGAGATAGCCGCGCCCGTTCCCACCGTTCACGCTGTTCACACCACCGTCGGCCCTTCTCCATCGTGAGCCTTCTATAGTGAGTAAGCGCATAGTCATCGCTGCGGGCGCCCCTGTCAAGGCGCCGATAGCATGCCCCCGGACCGGAAGGAGGCGAGGATCGCGGATGGCCAGACGGCAGGCCCGGTTCACCGCGCAGGACCTGGCGGACGATCCCCGGCTGCACGACCACTCCCCCGCCCTCTGGCGGGAGGACCTCGGCGCGGTGCAGCGCGGCCTGCTGACCTCGGCGGTGCGCTGCTTCGCCGCGAACGGCTTCCACGCCACGACCACCCGTGACATCGCCGAGGGCGTGGGACTGAGCCCGGCGGCCCTCTACGTCCACTTCCCGTCGAAGGAACTGGTCCTCTACGAGATCATCCGGGTCGGCCACGAGCGGGTCCTGGAGCACCTCCGGATGCCGTCCATCATGACGCTGGAGGGTGCGGCGGACCGGCTGCGCGCCATCGTCACGGCGTACACCGCGTGGCACGCCCGCCACCACGTGGCCGCGCGCGTCTGCCAGCTGGAGCTGACCGGCCTCTCGGCCGAGCACTACGCCGAGATCGTCGAGGTGCGCCGCCGGACCAACGCGTTCTTCCGCGAGGCGGTCGCGCGAGGAGTCGCCGACGGGTCGTTCGCGCAGGTCGACGTCAACCGGGTCACGCGGGCGATGCTGTCGCTGAGCATCGACCTCGTCCGCTGGTACCGGCTCGACGGCCCCGACTCCCCGGAGCTGCTCGGCGACTTCTACGCCGACCTCGCGCTGAAGCTGGTCGCCCCGGCGCCGGCCCCGGCCCCGGCCGGCGAGTAGCCCGGCTCACCGTGACCGAACCGGCGCGAACCCGGCCGGCGCTCCTGACTATGCGCTTAGTTAGGGCTACGATGTCCGGATCGGAGACCATGCCCGCCGCGGTGCTGGAGGTTCCATGCACGGTCTGATGCAGGACCGGCCTCTCGACGTCTCGATGCTCATGCGCCGCGTCGAGCGGCTGTTCGCCCACAAGCGGGTCGTCACCGCGACGGCGGGCGGCGAGGTCACCGCGACCTGGCGGGAGGTCGCCGCGCGTGCGCGCCGGCTCGCCGCCGCGCTCGACCTGCTCGGCGTCCCGCGCCACGCCCGCGTGGGGACGTTCGGCTGGAACTCGCAGCGCCATGTCGAGCTGTACCTGGCGGTGCCGAGCGGCGGCCGCGTGCTGCACACCCTCAACCACCGGCTGTTCGCGGACGAGCTGGCCTACATCCTCACCGACGCCGAGGACGACGTCCTGTTCGTCGACCGCTCCCTCATCGCGACGGTGTGGCCGCTGATGGAACGGGTCCCGGCCGTGCGCCACATCGTGGTCATGGACGACGGCGGCGAGGACGAACCGCCCGACGACCCCCGGGTCATCGACTACGAGGCGCTGCTCGCGCGGGCCCCGTCCCCCGCGTCCCCCGTCCGGGTGGACGAGAACGACGCCGCGAGCCTCTGCTACACCTCGGGCACGACCGGCCGCCCGAAGGGCGTGCTGTACAGCCACCGGTCGATCGTCCTGCACGCGCTGATGCTCCTCGGCGCGGACAACTTCGCCATCAGCGAGCGCGACGTCGTGATGCCGATCGTGCCGATGTTCCACGTGAACGCGTGGGGGCTGCCCTACGCCGCGATGCTCGCCGGCGCCGACCTCGTCCTGCCCGGTCCGGCGATGGCCCCGGCGGCGCTCGCCCGCCAGATGGCGCGGCACCGGGTGACGTTCACGGCCGGGGTCCCGGCGATCTGGCGCTCGGTCCTGCCGCTGCTCGGCGATGTCGACGTCTCGGCGCTGCGCATGGTCCTGTCGGGCGGCAGCCCGGTGCCGGACGCGCTGGCGCGGGCGTGGCACGAGGCCGCCGGCGTCCCGCTCACCAGTTCGTGGGGCATGACCGAGACCAGCCCGGTGGTGGCGGTGTCCCGGCTCGGGACCGTGCACGACGGGCTCGGCCTCGACGACCGGCGCGCGGTCCTCGCCACCCCCGGCCCGTCCCTCCCGCTCACCGAACTGCGGCTCGTGGACGACGACGGGAACACCGTGGAGCACGACGGCGCGACCCCCGGCGAGCTGCAGGCGGCCGGGCCCACCATCGCGTCCCGCTACTTCGGCGCCGACCCCGGCGAGGCGGGGTTCACCGAGGACGGCTGGCTGCGCACCGGCGACGTCGCGACCATCGACCGGTACGGCCACGTCCGCATCGTCGACCGCACCAAGGACCTCGTGAAGTCCGGCGGCGAGTGGATCTCCTCCGGCGTCCTGGAGAACGAGATCATGGCCCATCCGGGCGTGGTCGAGGCGGCGGTCATCGGCGTGCCGGACGACCGGTGGGGCGAGCGCCCGCTCGCCTGCGTCGTGCTCGCCCCCGGAGGCCGCCTCGACGAGGCGGGCCTGCGCGCGCACCTGACCGGGCGCGTCGCCTCCTGGTGGATCCCCGAGCGGATCTGGATCCTGCCCGAGATCCCGAAGACGGCGACCGGCAAGTTCTCCAAGGTGGCCCTCCGGGAGCGCTTCGCCGCGCACGTCGATGGCGGCATCGCGCCGTGACCGATTACGGTCGACCATCCACCACTCCTGGGAGGGCATCATGGCGGCGACGGCGAGCACGGTGATCAGCGGCTTCCGCTTCCTGGAGGCGCCGCGCTGGCGTGACGGGCGCGTCTGGGTCTCCGACTTCTACACCCACGAGGTGGTCTCGGCGCGGGAGGACGGGTCCGATCTCCGCGTCGAGGCCGAGGTCCCCGGGCAGCCGTCCGGGCTCGGCTGGCTGCCGGACGGCCGGCTGCTCGTCGTCTCCATGCGCGACCGGAAGATCCTGCGCCGGGAGCGGGACGGCTCGCTCGCCGTCCACGCCGACCTGGGCGAGCATGCGACCGGCCACCTCAACGACATGGTGGTCGACGCCGGGGGGCGGGCCTATGTGGGCAACTTCGGGTTCGACCTGATGGCCGGCGCGCCGCTGGAGCCGGCCGCCCTGCACCGGGTCGATCCGGACGGGGCGGTCACCGAGGTGGCGTCCGGCCTCTGGTTCCCCAACGGGAGCGCGATCACCGCCGATGGCGTCCTGCTGGTGAACGAGACGTTCGGCGACCGGGTCACCGCGTTCGACGTGACCGGCGACGGCCGGCTCGTGAACCGGCGGGTGTGGGCCGAGTTCGGCCCGCTGCCGGCGGAGCGGTCGATCGAGCGGATCCTGGCCGGGGTGTCGGTCGCCGCCGACGGCGGCTGCCTGGACGCCGAGGGCGGCTGGTGGCTCGCCGACGCCCTGGGCGGCCGGGTGGTCCGGGTCGTCGAGGGCGTCGGCATCACCGACGAGGTCGGTCTCGGGACCGGCGTCTACGCCTGCGGGCTCGGCGGCTCCGACGGCCGGACGCTCTTCGCCTGCACCGCGCCCGACTTCGACGAGACCGCCCGCAAGTCCGCCAGGGAGGGCGAGCTGGTCGCGGTCCCGGTCACCGTCCCCGCGGCCTGACCCTCGCCGGGCCGGACGGCCCGCCGCCGAGCGGTCAGGAGGTGGCGGGCCGTCCCCCAGATGCCCCGGCGGAACAGCAGCACGATCACGATGAAGATCGACCCGGTGACGATGCCCGTCTCCTGGAACCCGGCGGTCGCCAGGTAGTCCTGGAGCTGGACGACCAGGGCCGCGCCGATGGCCCCGCCCCACAGCGTGCCGATGCCGCCGAGGATCACCATCATCACGGCCTGCCCGGAGGTCGTCCAGTAGACGCCTTCGAGGGAGGCGAAGCCGTGGCCGATGGCGAACACGCCGCCGGCCAGCCCGGACAGCCCCGCCGACAGGACGAAGGCCAGGAGCTTGTACCGGTCGACGGGGTAGCCGAGCGCGCGGGCGCGGGCCGGGTTGTCGCGGATCGACACCAGCACCCGGCCGAACGGCGAGCGGACGATCCGCCAGGCGGCGAACAGCCCGGCCAGCACGAACGGCAGGCCCGCGTAGTAGAAGTAGAACGGCTCGGACAGGTCGAGGCCGAACAGCTCGCGCGGGATGCCCTGCAGGCCGTTCTCGCCGCCCGTCGCGTCCCGCCACTGGTTGGCGATGAAGTACACCATCTGCGCGAAGGCCAGGGTGACCATCGCGAAGTAGATGCCGGTCAGCCGGACCGACAGGTAGCCGATCGGCAGCGCGAGCAGCGCCGCGAACGCCGCGCCGCCGAGGATCGCGACCGGGAACGGCAGGCCGCTGTGCAGCGCGATCAGCCCGGTGCAGTACGCCGACCCGCCCCAGAAGGCGGCGTGCCCGAACGACAGGAGCCCGGTGAAGCCGAGCAGCAGGTCGACGGCGGCGGCGAACAGCGCCCAGCAGGCGATGTCCATCGCGACCGGCGGGTAGACCATCCAGGGCAGGGCGAGGGCGGCGACGAGCCCGATCGCGAGGAGCAGCGGCCCGCTCCGGCCGGAGCGGGCCAGCCTGGACAGGATCACCGGAACGCCTCCTCGCGTCCGAACAGGCCGGCGGGTCGCCACAGCAGGACGGCGGCCATGAGGATGAACACCAGGGTCTGGGACAGCGACGGGATGTACAGGTTGCCCAGCGCCGACACCACGCCCACCGCGAAGCCCGCGGCGACCGAGCCGAACACCGACCCGAGCCCGCCGATCACCACGACCGCGAAGACGGTGATGATGAGGTCGGAGCCCATCAGCGGGTTGACGGCCCGCATCGGCGCGGCCAGCACCCCGGCGAGGGCGGCGAGCGCGATGCCGAATCCGAACACCGGGGTCACCCACCGGCCGACGTCGATGCCGAGCGCCCGGGTCAGCTCCGGGCGCTCGGTCGAAGCCCGGACGATCATGCCGACGCGGGTGCGGGTGAGGACCAGCCACACCGCGGCGCACACCACCGCCGAGACCGCCAGCACGAACACCTGGTAGGCGGGATAGGTGAACAGGCCCAGGTCGAACGTCCGGTCCAGCTGCGACGGCCGGGGGTAGGGCTGGGAGTTCACCCCGTACTGCCGCTTCACCAGGTCCTGCAGGATCAGCGCCAGGCCGAAGGTGAACAGGAAGTTGTAGAGCGGATCCAGCGGCGCGAGCCGCCGGATGAACAGCCGCTCCAGGACGATCCCGGCGGCGCCGAGCAGCGGCGGCACCAGCACCAGCGCCAGCCAGAAGTTCAGGCCGAACGAGTCGAGCGCGATGAAGGCGCCGAACGCGCCGAGCATGTAGAAGGCGCCGTGCGCGAGGTTGACCACGCCGAGCATCCCGAAGATGACGGACAGGCCGAGGGCGAGCAGGGCGTAGAACGCCCCGCCCACCAGCCCGTTGAACGCCTGCTGGAGCACGCCCGCCGCCTACAGGGTGCAGGCCGGGTCGGGCTGCGGCTGGAACGCCTCCGCCGCCGGGATGGTCTTCAGGACCTTGACGTAGTCCCAGTCCTCCTTGACCTCGCTCGCGGGCTTCACCTGCCCCAGGTACGCGTCGTGCAGCAGCAGGTGGTCCTTCGCGCGGATGGTGGCGTTACGGGCGAAGACGTCGTTGAACGTGTAGCCCTCCAGCTGCTTCACCACGTCGTCGGACTTGTCCGTGCCGCCGCGCTGCACCGCCTCCAGGTACTGCAGGGCCGCCGAGTAGTTGCCCGCCATGTTGGCCGTGGGGCGCTGCCCGGCCTTCGCCTGGAACTTGTCGGACCAGGCGCGGGCCGTGGGGTCGAGGTTCCAGTACCACATGTCGGTGTAGCGGGTCCCGGCCAGGGCGTCCGCGCCGAGCGAGTGGATGTCGGTGATGACCAGCAGCCCGACCGCCAGGCCCACGCCCTTGTCCTTGAGCTTGTACTCGTTGTACTGCTTCACCAGGTTGATCAGGTCACCGCCGGCGTGCATGGTCCCGATGACCTGCGGTTTGGGATCGAGGCCGGGCGCCTTCAGCAGGAACGTGGAGAAGTTGTCGTTGGGGAACGGCGTCGGGTCGGTCTTGACGACGGTGCCGCCGGCCTCCTTGATCGCCGCGCTGAAGGTCTTCTGCATGTCCTGCCCGAACGCGTAGTCCGGGTAGATGATGTACCAGCTCTTCGCGCCGTCCTTGGTCACCTCGGCCCCGGTGCCGTGCGCCAGCATGTAGCTGTTGTAGCCGTAGTGGAAGGTGTACTTGTTGCACTGCTTGCCTTCCATCTCGGTGCTCGCGGCGCCGACGTCGATGAACACCTTCTTCTTGTTCTTGGCGATGGTCGCGACGGCGAACGCGGCGGACGAGGTGGGAACGTCCAGGATCACGTCGGCGTGCTGCCGGTCGTAGAGCTCCTGCGCCTTGGAGTTGGCGATCTCCGGCTTGTTCTGGTGGTCGGCCGACAGCACCTCGATGTTCTTGCTGACCGCCTTGTCGCCGTACTTGGCCTTGAAGTCGGCGACGGCCATCTTGACGGCCTCGACGGTCTTGCGGCCGGAGGTGTCGGCGTAGATGCCCGACTGGTCGTTCAGCACCGCCAGGACGATCTTGTCATTGCTGACCTTGCCTCCGCCGCCGCCCGGCCCGCCCCCGCACGCGGCCAGCAGCAGCCCTGCGGCGACCAGGCCACCGCTCCACCCCATCGTTCTCATTCCGGCGTCTCCTTCGGTCTCCACGGTTCGGTTCCACGGGCTCGGCCCCGTGGCGGTGCGCGGCGGTCAGATGCCGAGGTACTCGAGCAGCTCGTGCTCGCGTTCGCGGACCTGGTCGTTGTCCAGCGCGTCGACGATCCGGCCCTCGGCGAGCAGGTAGTGGCGGTCGGCGACGGTCGCCGCGAAGTGCACGTTCTGCTCGATGAGCAGGACGGTCACCCCGGCCGCCTTGACCTCGCGGAGGATCGCGCCGATCTGCTGGACGATCAGCGGCGACAGGCCCTCGGTCGGCTCGTCGCACAGCAGCA
>NZ_SMJW01000232.1 GCF_004348335.1 Actinomadura bangladeshensis
GGTCGGGGGCGGCGGGGGTGAGGGTGGCCGCGAACTCCGGCAGCGTCCATGCCTGCCGCAACCACTGCAACCACTCTTCGGGCAGGTCGGCGGTCAAATCCGGCCAGGCCGGAAGGGTCAGGTCCTGGGGGTAGGCGGCGGCTCTGATCAAGGCCGCATCCGCCACGTGGAACATGAGTCGTTCACCGCCTCGCAGGTCGGCAGAAGGTGACCGGACAACCGAAGCCGGGCCCGACCCGGTACGCGGAGGCCGGGCCCGGCAGGGGTGCGGCAGGCGTTCTAGCGCACGCCGCCGACGTCGGCGTTGGTGGTGCAGGCGTCCGACCCGGTATTGCCCGAACCGCAGTTGTCGTCGGTGCTGGTGGCGTGGCCGCTCGCGGCGTCCCCGGAGTCGACCAGGCGGACGTTCAGCTGGTACTCGTCGTGCTCCATCGGAGGTTTTCCCTTCTCATCGAGAGGTGACGGTAGGAAAGGTGAGGACGATGCGGCTGTGCCGCTTGTCCAGGACGGTCCCGTCCGGCAGGTCGCCGTCGGGGGTGCGAGCGGGCAGGACGTCCAGGCCCGGCGCCGGGCTCCCGGCGTCCAGCCACGCGCGCATGTGCCCGACCATCCGCCCGGCCGCCGCGGCGGCGTCGTGCCCGTGGGCGGATGCGCCGAGATCGAACTTCCTGCCGGTCCAGCGCAGCGCCGACCGGTAGGAGAACGCGCCCTCGGTGAGGGCTGCGGGGGCACCGAACCGCCACGAGGGCGCGACGATGCCGGACTCGACGGCCGTCTCCTGCGCCGTCAGAGCCATGAACTCGCCCGCGTCGCGGGTGAGGCGGGTGGCCAGCCACAGATCCAGGTCGGCCAGCACGGTGCGGGGCGGCAGCCTCACCCCCGCCCACGCCACCTGGCGGGGCTGGGTGAGCAGGTCGGCGACGGTGCGGGCGAGCACGTCGGGGTCGGTGCGCGGGTCCTCGTCGAACCGCAGGTGGACGCCGTCGGCGACGTCGACGTACCGTATCCGGTGGGCTCCGTCGCCCTGCATCGAGACGAATCCGCACTGGCGGTGGCTGACGCTGCCCAGCCGGTCCCCGGAGCGCCGCAGCGCCCAGGACCGGGTCATCCCGAACGTGCGCAGCGGGACGACGAGGACACCGTCGCCGGTGAGCTGCTCGCGCCAGGCGGGCGGGATGTCCCAGGCCCCGGCGGTGACGATGATCAGGTCGTAGCGGCGGCCCGGCTCGACCGGGTGCTCGGCGTCCGCGCACACCACGGTGACATCGCGGTAGCCCGCCCTGTCCAGGCAGGCGGCCGCCCGGTCGGTCACCTCCGGGTCGATGTCGACGGTCGTGACCGATCCCGCCGGGCCGACCAGCTCGCGCAGCAGCGAGGCGTTGTAGCCGCCGCTGCCGATCTCCAGCACGGTGCGGTCCTTCAAACCGCCGAGCGCGTCGACCGCCTGGCCGAGCATCTCGGCGATCAGGTACGGTGCCGACACCGAACTGATGGCCTCCTCACCGCGCCGGGCGGTGATCACCGCGGTGTTCTCGTACGCCTTCTCCAACGGGACGCCCGGAGTGAACACCTCGCGGGGAACGGTCCGCATCGCCCGCTCCACCTCGTTAGGCATCGTGAAGCCCTTGGCCTTATGGTCGGCGATGATCTCATCGACCAGGGCGTTGCGGAGTTCCTCGGCCCGGTCGGCGCGGCTCGCGGTGTCGACGCTCATGACGCGCCTTCTGGGGATGGTGTGGACCGGTCGCTGTTCGCTGTCATCGCGGAAGCCTCCTTGAGATGTCGGATTCGTCGTACTCGGCCGGCAAGCCGGGTAGGGCCGGCCAGGACTGGTTCAGTCTGGTCGCGCGCCCGCCGACGTGATGCCATCAGCAACCCTTCGGCGATTCGGGTTCCACCACTCATGAAAACCCGCCGCTGAATGCCGGGCCAGACGAGCTACAGGTTGAGGGTGGCCCTGATCCGCTTGTGGTCCGAGTCCGGATCGGCTGGGTCGCGCCACTCGTGGACGCGCTAGCTGTCGGCCGCGTAGGCGTCGGCGAGCGGCTTGTTGAGGAGGATGGCGTCGATGACCAGGCAGTGGCAACCGCCACATTCGAGATCATCTTAATAAATCTCCCAGGATTCGATGAACTGCATCGCTTTTTCTTTGCTGATCTCTTCGAGGTCATCCACAGTGGAGCAGTGATTCCACTCGGCGATGATCCCTGTCCTGCGCCATGCTGGGCGGTCGCGATAGAAGACCTCATCCACGACCCCTATTTCTGCCGATTTGCGCTGCCGGGCGATTCCGTGCGGATCATCCACTGTCTTTCCGCGACCTGTTATCGCGTAGTATTTGGTGGCGGCTTCTTCGGTCATGCTTAACCTTTTCGTCCGCGGATGGACGTCAAACGGTGCCGGCTAGATGTCGACCGTGATCGAGATGCGTTTGTGGTCGGAGTCGGGGTGCTCGGGGTCGCGGAAGTCGTGGACGTGGTACGAGCCGGGCACGTAGGCGTCACGGAGCGGGTCGTTGAGGAGGATGCCGTCGATGACCAGGCATTGGCGTCCGTTGGGCCGCTCGATCTGCGTGGGGGTGTAGTCCTGGGCGAGTTCGGCGGCGTGGTGGAAGCCGACGCCGCCTTCCCGTTGCCGGGTGTCGGGGTTCCACCATCCGACCAGGGCGTCCAGGGCGCGGGTGTCGTAGATGTGCGGGCCGGCCTGCCTGGGGCCGCCTTGGAATTGGACGCGGTAGTTGATCGCGCGGGGGTTGTGGAGGCCGGGTTTGTTCATGTCGGTGGGCTCGAAGTGGGGGCCGGAGGGGACGGTGTTCCAGTCGCCGAGGAGCGCGCAGGGGATGGCGGGGTCGGCGAGCCGGTCGAACCGCCGGTTGTCGGCGAGGCGTGTGTCGCCGGAGTAGATGTCGCCGTGCGTGGCGGCGATCCGGATGGGGTCGGTGCGGCCGGCCAGGGTGAACAGCATCAGGTTGCGGTTGCGGGAGGCGAAGTCGGGGAGCCGGTGGGAGTAGAACCGCCGCACCACCACCTTGGTCGGGTCGACGTAGATGACGGGGGCGAACATCCCCCACTCGCGGGGCAGCGAGCACGGGTAGGGGACGTAGGCAGGGCCGCCCGCGTCCCGCAGCGCGGCGGCGGCCTCGAACGCGCCTTCCATACCGTTCAGCTCGTACCGGTCGCCCTCGCCGATCACGGCGATGTCGGGCCAGTCGCCGTCGTGGAACATCCCGGTGACCTTGCTGTAGTCGTAGGGGCCGCCGTCGCCGGAGTAGGAGGAGTAGCCGGCGTCGGCCCGGCCGCCATGCTCGACGTTGACGTAGCTGAGATGTAGAAGGGTCATTCGGTGGGCTCCCTAGCTCGAAACGAGACGGACATGGCTGGTTTGCAGCGTTCTGCCGCGTGTCCGCCCCTGTGCCGGACGATCGGACTGCGGCATCACGTCCTGGCCACGGCGCATCGTGCGTCGATGTTGACGCCCCCCTCCGGTGGCTGACTGGGCTGCCAGAGTGCGGGTGGTACCAGGCCAGGCTGGACGGGGCTGAGACCGGTGAAGAATTCGGCGATCCCGGTGGGGGTGCGGAGCCGGTAGGGGGCGGCGCCGGTCGCGTTGTAGGTCTCCTGCGCCCAGACGAGCGCGGTTTTGGTGGTCGTTGCGTCGGACAGCGCCAGGTAGCTGCCCGGTGCCAGACCGTTCATCAGGCGGCGCACGATCGCATGGGCGTCGTCGGTGTTGTCGATGTGGCCCATGACCCCGATGAGCAGGATGGCGACCGGCTGGTCGAGGTCGAGGTGGCGGGCGGCGCCGGCCAGGACGGTTTCGGTCTCGGCGACGTCGGCGTGGACGAGTCCGGCGCCGCAGCACGGGCCTTCGTTCAGCAGTTCTTGGATGCGGATGGTCACCAGCGGGTCGTTGTCGACGTAGACGGTTCCGGCGTCGCGGGCTGCCGATCCAGCGATGATGTGGGTGTCGGTGAGGTCTTTGGGGGACGGGAGGCCGGGGCCGATGTCGATGAACTGCCGCACGTCTTGCTTGGTGAGGTATTCGATTGCCCGGTGCTTGAAGCTGCGCTGACTCGCCAGCATGTGCGTGAGGTCGGGATAGACCTCCTGGAAGGTCTCGGCGGCCTGCCGGTCGGCCTCGTAGTGGTCGTTGCCGCCCAGGATGTAGTCCCAGACCCGCGCCGAGTGCGGCACCAGCCGGTCGACGTCCTTCGATGTGAATGCTGGAACAACGGCGCCCGACGGTGTCTGCTGTTGTTGCGATGTGCCGTCCGCTACAGGCCCGAGCGGGTTGACGTCGACGTCCCGGTCTTCTCGGACACGGACCGAGCTGGGCGGTGGCGGTAGCTCGGACGCCGTCGTGTCCGGGAGGGGAATGCCGGCGGCGCTCAGCACGGTGAAGGCGTAGCCGAGCAGCGGCCCTGCGCATTCCCGGAGGAGCGTGCCGCTGAAGTCTCCGAGTTCTGCGGCGATGCGTTTCCACTCAAGGTCGGTGAGGTCGCGCCGGGTGAACTGGGTGAACCAGGCGCGGTCCAGGACGGTGACGGCGAGGCCGTATCGGTCGGCGATGTCCAGCAGTACCCGGGTGGCATCGCCGTCGTAGTGGTCGACCAGCGTCTCCAGCCGGGCGTACCGGCTGGAGACGCACTCGGCGTTCAGCACCTCGTGGACCTCGGAGGCGCGGTACCGGCGGTGACCGCCCACCGTGCGGATCGAGGAGAGCTTGCCATCCTGCGCCCAACGGGTGACGGTCTTGGAATCCACCCGGAACAGGGCGGCGACCTCTCCAGGTGTGAGCAGCGGCTCAGGTTCAGTCATGGGACCAGTGGTTTCGACGGAGGGAAAAGGGGGGCGGTGCGGCCCCGGGAACGGGGCCCTTGGCGGTTCCAGAGGCCGCACAACAGGTCAGACAGCAGGCTCTGGCGCGGTCTCGGACAGGAAGGACGCAGGATGAAGGGCCGTGACCTGGGCCAGACGACCCGACCACTGCCCCTTGCCGGTACCGAGGGCGGATTCGGCGAGGCGACGTAGCTGGATATCGCCGGTCCCGGCGGGCGCGTCGATATGGAAGGCGTCCCGCACCAGACGTTCGATGCAGCGGTCGCGCCGGAGTCCGGCCGCCGCGTGAATCTTCATCGCGTCCAGGGCCGATTCCATCAGCGACTCCACACCCCGATACTTGGCGCTGATCAGCGCGTCGTCGCAGGGCTGCCCGTGGTCGAGCATGTGGGCGGCCTGGTAGGCCAGCGTGCGGGCGGTCATCAGCCGCTCGTTGATCTCCCCGATCCGCTGCTCGACGGTGCGCAGCTTGGCCAGTGGTTCGCCGCGCCGGTGGCGGTCCTTGGCGAAGGCGACGGTCTCCTCCAGCAGCGCCTGGTGGATACCGAGCGCGACGGCCGTGAGGTTCGGGCATCCATACAGGCGGGACGAGCTGTAGGCGACGTGCAGGCCGTCGCCCTCAGCGCCGATCATGTTGTCGGCCGGGACCCGGACGTCCCTCATGACCAGGTCGCCGAAGGAGAAGCCGTGCAACCCCAGCGGCGGCTGGTAGGGGAGGAGCGTCAGGCCTGGCCGGTCGTGCTCGACCAGGAACGCCGACAGGGCCTGGGACCGGCGGGTGCCGGGGCCGCCGGTGCGGACGATGACGCCGTGCACGTGGCCCACGTGGGAGTTCCCGACATAGAGCTTCCGGCCGTTCAACACCCACTCGTCGCCGTCGCGGCGGGCGCTGGCCGCCATGTCCAGCACGTTCCCGCCCGAGCCCTCTTCGGTCACCGCGATCGTCGGCAGGCACGCCCCGGCCGCGATCGGGGGAAGCCACCGCTGTTTCTGCTCCTCGGTCCCGTAGTGGATGATCTTGGCGACACCGAGCTGGGACGCCTGGACCATGGCGCCCATCGCCCCCGACACCCGCGCCAGCTCCTCGATCACGATCGTCTTGGCGAGGTGCCCGGCATCCATGCCGCCGTACACCTTGGGGATGGTCACCCCGATCCATCCCTGCCGGGCGATCAGGGTCGAGGTTTCGACGTCGACGGCTTGGGTGGACTCCATCCAGGCCACGCGCGGCGCGACCTCGGCGAGCGCGAAGGCGCGTACTGCCTTGCGCAGGCTCCTGTGACCGTCGGTCTCGAACACGGGCACCATCTCCTTCCACTTGGACCCACTGCCGGACGGTCGGGTCCGGCAGACGTCATCACCGCGGCCAGGTGTCAGCCGCTCGTGTCGCCGGAGCTGTGGCGGCCGCGAGTGCCGGCCCGCTGCGCGAGCGCGTCCATGAGTGCGTCGCGGTGCCGCTTGATCAGTGCGAGCGAGGTTTGCCCGGTCTCCCGAGGGAGCGGGTCGGTGCCGATGACGCACACGGTGCCCAGCACGGTCCCGGTGGGCTGGTGGATGAGCGGTGCGCCGGCGTAGGTGCGGACCCCGAGCTTGTCGACGACCGGGTTGGAGGCGAAGTGCGGGTTGGCGCACACGTCGGACAGGATCAGCGCCTTGGTGCGGTCGAGCATCTCGGGACAGAACCCGTGGTCGGGCCGCATGGTCCGGTCCACCGCGCGCATGCCCGGCGGAATGTGCAGCCCGACGAACGTCTGCTCCTGCTCGGTGAACAGGTTCACCATCGCGTACAAGTTCTTGCCGTGGTCGCCGAGTTCGGCGGCGAAGGCGCCGGAGACCTGGGCGGCGAACCGGTCGAACTCGGTGTCCGGGGCGCCGTCGAGGCCGAGTTCGGTGAGCAGCTTCATGCGCTGCTCGGCGGTGTCGTGCCAGGTGGGGAGGGACACGCCGGCGTCGGCGTCGTATCTCATGTGGAAGCTCCCTGGGCGATGGGCTGGTGCGGCTGCTCCGGTGGGGTCGGGTGGGTGAGTGCGTGGTCGACCAGGGCGAGCAGCACGGTGATGGACGAGCGCGTGTCGCGGGCGTCGCAGCGCACGATCGGCACCCGGTCGGGGATGTCGAGGGCGTCGCGGACCTCGTCGGTTGTGTAGTGGTGCGGGGCGTCGGCGAACTCGTTGATCGCGACCACGAACGGGATGCCGCGCTGCTCGAAGTAGCCGACCGGGCCGAAGCTGTCGGGCAGCCGGCGGGTGTCGATCAGCACCACGGCGCCGACCGCGCCGTAGGTGAGGTCGTCCCAGGTGAACCAGTAGCGGTCCTGGCCGGGAGTGCCGAACAGGTACAGGATGAGGTCGTCGCTGAGGGTGAGGCGGCCGAAGTCCATCGCGACGGTGGTGGTGGTCTTGTCCTCCACGCCGGCCAGGGAGTCGATCCCGGCGCTGACCACGGTGAGCTGTTCCTCGGTGGTGAGCGGGTCGATCTCGCTGACCGCGCCGATCATGGTGGTTTTGCCGACGCCGAAGCCGCCACTGACGATGGTCTTCACCGGGAAGGGCGCGGAATTGCGTTGGCCGGTTCCCGTCTGGCCGGTTGCGGTGGTCTCGGCACGGTCAGGCGACATGGGACAGCCTCGTTTCCAGACCTGACCGCAGCGCTTCCAGCAATTGCAAGTGGTCGGCGCCGGGGCCGGGCAGGGCCATGACCAAGGCGCCGCGGTCGATCAGATCGGACAGGACGACCTTGGTGGCCTGGACGGGCAGACCGAGACGTGCGGCGATCTCGGCGACCGGGCACGGCCGTTCCCGGCACAGCTCGACCGCTCGGGCCGATTCGGGACCGAGCCCGTGCACGGGTCCGGCGTCGGCGGCCTCCAGCAGGGTCACCAGCCGCATCGAGTGCTGCGGGCGGGTCCGGCCGCCGGTGATCGCGTAAGGGCGCACCTGTTCGTCGGCGCAGGTCTCCCACGCCTGATCCCACTGCGGCGCGCCAGCCGGGCCGGGCATGGTCACCGGTTCCCGTCGGTGCGGCGGTGGCCTCGGGTCGGCGTGGTCAGGTGCTCGGTCACGCTCTTGACCAGCAGGGCTATCTCGTAGCCGACCACGCCGACGTCGGCGTCCGGCTCGGCCAGGACGCCGAGCACACAGCCGACCAGGCCCGACCCGGCACCGGACTTGAGGCTGGGCCGGGCTGCGGCGGCGAAATCGGCGCTCACAACGAACACCAGGAAGGCGGCGTCTTCGATGACGACCTGCCGGAAACCGCCGTCCGGGGCTCCGATGAGGGTGCCGGCGGACCGGGCCAGGGAGTGGAGGCTGGACATCCATGCGGCGGCCCGGTCGGCCTCAGCAGTGTCCAAGCCCGACACCGCCATCTTCAGCCCGTCCCGCGACACCAGCACGGCATGGGTCACACCAGCGACCCGGCCGGTGAACTCCTGCAGAAGCCAGTCCAAACCGTCCGCCGTGAGCGGTGAGGCCGCGGTTACCGCGGGGAGTGTGGGAGTCGTCATCTGAACCTCTTCATGGATAGGAAATGGACCTGTCCCAAGGCGCCAGGCGGTCAGCCGGACTCGTCGGGGGGCTCGCTGGCGGGCTCGTGCCGCTGCTCGGCCTGGCCGCGCCGGAGACCGGTGGCGAAACGCGCCATCAGCTCCGGTGACGGCGGCCGTGTCGGCGACGAATCCGGGGCAGGCTCGCCGGAAGGATGCGGCACGGCGCCCGCAGCAGGACTCGGTTTGCGGCGCCGGGGGAGCGGGGGCCGGCCGGCGTGCGTTGCTGGTAGGGCGGTCGGCGCGGTAGTCGGGGGCTGCTCGTAGGCCGGTGGTTCCTGCGCGGCGGCACTGGTCGGAGCCGGGTCGGGCGGCGGCGGGGATGCCGGCGTGCTGATCGGAGCGGGGGTGCGGCGGCGGAGAAGGGCCTGTGGGAGTGCTGTGATACCGGGCGAGGAGGCAAGGAGGGCGTGGGGCAGGACTACCAGTGCGCACATCCCGGGCGACTGCGGACGCAGCTCGATCCGGATGCCGTGCCGGACGGCCAGCCGCGCCGCGACCAGCAGACCGACCTGCCCCTGCCGGACCTGCTCACGCAGGCTGACCTGGAACGGCGCTTCCAGAATCCGCCGCAGTTCGGCAAGGCGCGCCGCCGACAATGCCCACTTGCCCTCGTCGCGTACCTCCACCCCTAGACCGCCGGGTGCCTGGACCGTCACCATCCGCACCGTGCCGCCGAAGAACCGGGTGGCGTTCTCCACCAGCTCGGCCAGGATGTGGATCACGTCCGGGCCCGCATACCCCGGGATCTCCATGTCGTCGTCGGGTAGCGTCAGCCGGACGCGCTGGTACGCCTCGACCTCGGCCATCGCCTGGCGCAGCACGGTCGAGACCGGCATCGGTGCGGAGGCGCGCCGCGCGGTACGGCCTCCCAGCACCGCCGACCGGGCGGCCGCTCGGCGCAGCTGAGTCGCCAGGTGGTCGATCCCGTACAGATCCGCGAGGAGATCGGGGTCCTCCAGATCGTTCTCGATGGCCTTGAGGCGCTCCAGCATCCGGCTCACCAGCGCGTGCACGCGGTGGCCGGTGTAGACCAGGACCTCGCCGTCGGGTTCCTCCACCGCATCCGGCCGCGCGGCCGAGGCGTGGCGCAGACGGGCACTGGCACGCAGCTCATCCGCGATCACCGCAGCGATGGCGTCGGCGGTGTCGTCATAGGCGTACGCCGGTGAGAAGGGTTGGAACCACCGGGCCCCGATCCACCGACTTCCCCGGAACGGCCGCTGCCAATGCCAGTACAACTCCCCGGAACCGGGGCACGGCAGCAGCGCCACCAACCGCCCGACGTAGGGATGGACGTCCGTCCGCTGCGCGGTGACCGCCGGCGCGCCCTCCGGGCTCCCCAGCGGCGCAGCCGACGCGCGCAGACCCCGGTCCGTGAGGCGGTTGACGAGTTCGCCCGCGTGGTCCAGGGGTTCGAGGGTCTGCCGGCGGGGTTCATCGCCGGCGGGTCGGGCCGCGGTCTGGGGAAGTTGGATACTCATGGCAGGACTCCGACCCCGCACCACAGGTCCACGTCGGCGGTGACCGGCCACGGGCCGGGATCGGGGCGCCACACCGGCGCCGACACCAGGCCCGGCCGGATCATCACCATCCCCGCGCAGAACGCGGCGAGGGCGTTTGGGGTGCGGACGCGCGGCGGACCGGGGCTGGTCTCGGCGCAGACGCTCCCGAGCGCGGCCAGGCCGTGGTCGTACTCGGCGGTCAGATGGCAGAACCCGATGTAGCTGCCGGCCGCCAGAGCGGCCCGGAAGGCGGCCAGGGCCTCGACCGCTTGCGGGTCGGTGAGGACGTCCAAGCTGTTGATCAGCAGCACGGCCACCGGCCGGCGCAGGTCCAAGGTCGCGGCGGCGCCGTCCAGCACCGCGCGAGGGTCGTCCAGCCCTGCCCGCACGAACCCGCAGGTATTGATGCGGCCTCTGAACATGGCCTCGGCGTAAAGCATCGCCAGCGCGTCGGCGTCGGCGTACACGACGCGGGCGTCCGGGTTGACCGAGTGGGCGACCTGGTGGACCTCGTCGTGCATCGGCATGTCGACGCCGACGACCAGCAGTTGGTCGACGCCGCACTCGCCGACCAGGGCCCGCACCACCCGGCTGCGGAACGCCAGCCGATGCAGGGCCAACGTCTCGACCTGCGGAAAACGCGCGGCAACTGTCTCACCAAGGGCACGATCGGCCGGGTTGAAGTCCTTCCCACCACCCCAGAACGCCCACAGCCGCGGCATCGCCGCACAGTCGGGGCCGTATCTCCCGTGGAGGTCCCGTTCCGCCGCGAGCCGGTCGAAGGCCATGCCGCTCACCGGGCACCACCCGTCGCATCGCGCGGCCCCTGCTGGGCGTCGGGAAGGCGGGCGACCATGCCGACGACCCGGACCGTCTCGTACAGCTCGCCCTGATGGCTACCGTCCGGGGACCAGAGCTGCACGTCGACCAGACCGGGCGGTAGGAGATCCCACCCGTCCGCGAGAGCGGCGATGTCGGCTTCCTCCCGGAAGATGATCGCGCTGCGGCCCTTCTCGTAGGCCTTGGTCATCCCTCCGACGCGGTCCTGACTGGTGCCGGTCCTGGTCGCGTGGGACAGCACGACGACGCTGCCGGGCGCCAGACGATCCCGCAGACCGGCCATCACGGTGGCGGGGTCGTCCACGAAGTGCAGGACGGCGGCCAGCACGATGACCGCCGGCTTGGTCAGGTCGGTGCCCCCGACCAGGTCAGGGTGGTTGAGAAGATCGGGGTTGTTGAAGATGCTGTCGAGGTCGGTGACATCGCCGAGCAGCACACGGCCGTAGCCGGTGCGCAGCGCACGGGCGCGTGCGAGCACGACCTCGTCGTTGTCGAAGGCGACCACGACGGCGTCCGGGGCGACGTTGTGGACGCAGGTCTCCACCGAGTCCAGCGGCACGTCGTCAACGATGCCGACGCCGATGTCGAAGACCTGTCCGATGCCGTACTCGCCGACGGCCCACGAGGCGGCACGGCCCGCGAACAAGAAGTTCTCCCTCGCGACCGCCTGCGCGTCCGGGGAGGTCCGGATGACCGCGACCGCGGTCTCCCTATCGGCGCGGGTCCAGGATTTGCCGCCCAGGTAGAAGTTGTAGACGCCGGCTTCCGACGATTGTGTGAAGTCGCGGGCAAGGCCGGCTGAGATGTTCATGACCCCACCGCCGCGAGCGGCTCGTAGACGTCCAATGTCTCGTTCATGCTGGTGTTCCCTTGTAGGCGAATGCGCTGGCGGTGGGTGGGCACGGTGACGGGGATCCGGTGTGGGTCGGTGTCCCCGCCGCGCGGTCGAAGAGAGTGCCGGTCATGCCGTCTCGGCTCGCCACCTGGCGTCACGTCCGGATGGTGGTGCTGCTCGGTCTGGTCGGCCTGGAGGCCGGTGGTCACGACTGCTGCTGAGCGTGCAGGTCCGCGGCGATGCGGGCGCCAGCGTCCGGGATGTGCTCGGGCTCGGCCTGGGCGATCGGCTGCTTCTTTCCGTTCCAGTACCAGTACCGGTCGCCGTCGGAGGGACGGGGCCGGCAGGTGATCGTGTCGACCTCTGGCTTGCCGGGCACGGCCACGCTCAGGCTGCCGTCGTTGAGGTCGGTGTCTAGGCGGCGGCCCCGCATGTGGGCGCCGAGCGCCGCTAGGCGCCTCTGCACCTCATGGGCGTCGCGGTCCTGGAGGTCGGACGGCTGCGGGTGGTCCTGCTCTCGGTAGGTCACCGGCCGGCCCGCCCGTGAGGTCGGGTGAGGAGCTGCGTGTCCATCGCGCACCGCAGAAGCACTTCGAGGGTGTCGGGATCTTGCGCGTCGCAGGTGGAGTGCCCGCCGCGCCATTGGGGGGTGATGCGCCGCTGTGCGTTCCACGGGACGACCTTGTTGGCGTCGTATTCGAACTGCCAGTCCGGCCAAGCGGCGCGGAGCTGTCGGAGGCGTGCCGCGTGCGGCGGGAGCCCGTTGGGGTCGGCGCTGGCGATGGGCTGTACGTGGGGACTGATCGTGCCGATGGTCTTCTCGGCGGCTTCCGCAACCTGGCTGGCCGTGATGGCCGCCTGGTGGAACTGGGCCGCGATCCGCTGCCGCTCGGTCGTGGTCATAGGCACGAGCGAACCGCAGTCCCGCGTGCTGCCGGAAGGCTCGAACCAGGGGCGGGTGCGTGCGCAGGGGGGTGGGG
>NZ_SMJW01000233.1 GCF_004348335.1 Actinomadura bangladeshensis
GGCGACCTCCGGGCGCTAGAGCGCCCTCCGGCCGCCCGCCCCGTGCTCCCGTGGCTGAGGTCCCTCTCCGACAGGGTCGCTTAGGATCTTTCGGGTGAGAAAGCGGAAACACGGGCGGGGCGGGACGGTCCGGCCGGTCAGGTTCCTCGGGGATCCGGTGCTGCGCACCGAGTGCGACCCGGTCAGGACGTTCGACGCCTCCCTCGAACGCCTCATCGACGACATGTTCGTCACCATGTACGAGGAGGACGGCGCCGGGCTGGCCGCGAACCAGATCGGCGTCGGCCTGCGGCTGTTCGTGTACGACTGCGAGGACGACAAGGGGCGCCGGCACATCGGCCACGTCGCCAACCCGAGGCTCGTGGCCGCCGACGGCGGGCAGCTGATCGAGTCGGAGGGCTGCCTGTCCCTGCCCGGCCTGCGGTTCGAGACGCCGCGCCACGCGCACGCCGTCGTGGAGGGCGTCGACATGAAGGGCAAGCCCGTCCGCATCGAGGGCACCGGCTATTTCGCGCGCTGCCTCCAGCACGAGTGCGGCCACCTGGAGGGCGGCGTGTACATCGACGTCCTGTCCGGGGACGCGCGCCGCGAGGCGATGCGGGCCATTCGCGCACTCCAGCGGTGACCGGGGAGCACTCAACCGATCCTCTGCGGGTATTCAGGGGACGTTCAGGTTCGGCTGGAATCCTCTGCGATGATGTGGAGGGGGACTGGGCACGTGACTGAGCGGCAGGCGAACGGCAGCGGCAAGGCGGCGACGGCGGAGGCGACCCTGCTCGTCGTCGAGGACGAGCCCAACATCCTGGAGCTCCTCGCCGGCAGCCTGCGCTTCACCGGGTTCGACGTGGTCACGGCGACCAACGGGGCGGACGCGGTGCAGTCGGCGCGGCGGCACCGCCCCGACCTGATCGTCCTGGACGTGATGCTGCCCGACATCGACGGGTTCGACGTCGCGCGGCGGCTCCGGTCCGGCGGCGACCACACCCCGGTGCTGTTCCTCACCGCGCGGGACGCCGTCCAGGACCGCATCAAGGGCCTGACGATCGGCGGCGACGACTACGTCACCAAGCCGTTCAGCCTGGAGGAGGTCATCGCCCGCATCCGGGCGGTGCTGCGCCGGTTCCGCGGCGGCGCGGCCGAGCCCCCTCCCCGGCTGGTGTTCGCCGACGTGGAGCTCGACGAGGACAGCCACGAGGTGTGGCGCGGCGGCCGCGCGATCCAGCTGTCGCCGACCGAGTTCAAGCTGCTCCGGTACTTCATGGCCAACGCGGGACGCGTCGTGTCCAAGGCGCAGATCCTCGACCACGTGTGGAACTACGACTTCCGCGGCGACGCGGGCATCGTCGAGTCGTACGTGTCCGCGCTGCGCCGCAAGGTCGACAACGCCGAGCCTCGCCTCATCCACACCCTGCGCGGTGTGGGGTACGTCCTGCGCGAGCCGTCGAGATCGGGCTGATGGCCACCCGCGCCCCGGCGTCCGCCCCGGCCGTCCCCGGGGTGCCGGAGCGGGGCGGCGGCCCCGCCGGCCGGCCGTCCCGGTCGCCGCGCCGCACGCTCGCGAGGCTGTGGGGGCGGACGTCGCTGCGCGTCAAGCTGATCGCCGGGATGCTCGTGCTGGTCACGCTCGGGATGACGGTGATGAGCGCGGCGGGCGCGTCGGTGCTGCGGCAGTACCTGGTCGGGCGGGCCGACGACCAGCTGCGCAGCTCGGTGGGGCGGGCGATCGAGCAGGCCGTCCCGCAGCTGCGGCGCGGCGAGACCAACATCGACGTCCGCATCCCGAGCGAGATGTACGGGCAGGTCCGCACCGACAGCGGCCATGTGCTGGGGCAGAACCCGGCGTGGAGCGAGACGGGCCACCCGCGGCTCCCCGCCGACCTCGGCCCGCACATCGACCGCCCGTTCACCGTGCGCGGGACGGGCGGTTCGCAGTGGCGGATCCTGGCCGAGCCGCTCCCGGGCGGGGTGATCGTCCTCGCGTTCAGCCTGGACGAGGTGGACCGCACCGTCCAGCGGCTCGTGGTGATCGACGCGATCGTGGGCCTGCTGGTGCTCGCCGTGCTGGTCATGCTCGGGGTGTGGGTGGTGCGGGCGAGCCTGCGCCCGCTCGCCGCCGTGGAGGAGACCGCGGGCGCGATCGCGGCCGGCGACCTGTCCCGGCGCGTCCCGCAGGCCGATCCGCGCACCGAGATGGGACGGCTCGGCGGGTCGCTGAACACGATGCTGGGGCAGATCGAGGCGGCGTTCGGGGCGCGCGCGCAGTCGGAGGCGGCGGCGCGGCGCTCGGAGGAGACGGCGCTGCGGTCGGAGGAGCGGATGCGGCGGTTCATCGCGGACGCCAGCCATGAGCTGCGCACCCCGCTGACCGCGATCCGCGGGTTCGCCGAGTTCTACCGGCAGGGCGCGGCCCGCAGCCCCGCGGAGCTGGACCGGCTGATCAGCCGGATCGAGGAGACCGCGTCCCGGATGGGGCTGCTCGTCGAGGACCTGCTGCTGCTCGCCCGGCTCGACCGGCAGCGCCCGATCGAGCGGCGCCCGGTGGACCTGCTCGCGGTCGCCGCCGACTCTGTCCAGGAGGCGAGAGTTCTCGCACCCGAGCGCAGGATAGACCTGTCGGTCGAGGGCGGGCTGGCGTACCAGGTGCACGGGGACGAGCCGCGGCTGCGGCAGGTGATAGGGAACCTGCTGACCAACGCGATCGCGCACACCCCCGAGGGCACGCCGGTCGAGGTGCGGCTGACGTCCGGCACGCTGCGCGGCGCCCCCGCGGCCGTCATCGCGGTCGTCGACCGGGGCCCCGGCCTCTCCCCCGAGCAGGCCGAACGCGTCTTCGAACGGTTCTACCGCGCGGACGAGGCCCGCTCCCGCGACTACGGCGGCGCCGGCCTCGGCCTCGCCATCGTCGCCGCCCTCGTCGCCGCCCACGAAGGCACCGTAGAGGCCGACTCGACGCCGGGCGAGGGCGCCACGTTCCGCGTAGTCCTCCCCCTGAACGACGATTAGCCCGCTCCCCACCCAGGCTCACCGGCTCCGTTGACCTGCGGCGTGTTGTTGTTTTCGACGCGCTCATAACAACAACACGCCGCAGGTCAACGAGGCGGTGGCGCCGTGGGGGCGTGGTTCCTTAGGGGAGACGTGGGTCACGTTCAGGGAACTTTCAGCTCTGTGCGCTTGGGTGGCCGTACAGGGCGCGCCCCGGTCTCGACGGGGAACGGGAGTCCGCGCCCTGGCCAGCGCCATCTCCGGGCCGGCTGTGCGCCGGATGGGCCCGGGCACCGCGGCCGAGGGGACGAATCGCCGCACGTCTCCCCGGTCGCGGTTTTTCATGCTTTGTCGACTTTCAGCAGGCTTTCAGGTTGGATCCAGGCGGCCTGCAGGCCGGGAGCGCACTCTCGTTGTCGAGTGAACGACAGGGGGATCCGATGAACACCGACCGGCAGCAGCCGCCGCCTTGGGAGCCGCAGAGACCCGACTTCACCTCGCACGGGGCCGCGCACGGGGCCGCGCACGGGGCCGCGCACGGGGCCGCGCACGGGGCCGCGCACGGCGAATGGCCATGGCAGAACGTCCCGGCACCGGAACAGCCGGCCGCCCGGCCGGGCCCCTTCGGCACGGCGCGGCGGAAGGTCGCGGCGGTGGGGGCCGCCGCGGCACTGGCCCTGGGGGCGGGCGGTGCGGGCGCGGCGCTGACGCTGGCGCTGACGCACGAGCAGACCGTCCACGCGAGCCCGACGGCGGTTTCCGGGGTGGCGGCCGGCAGCACGACCGCGCAGGTGGCGGCCGCCGTCCAGCCGAGCGTGGTGTCGATCCAGGCGCAGACGGCCTCGGGCACGGCGACCGGCTCCGGGGTGATCCTGCGCTCGGACGGGGTCATCCTCACGAACGCGCACGTCGTGTCTGGGGCGCGGCAGGTCGCGGTGAAGTTCAGTGACGGCAGGACCGCGGCGGCGGAGGTGCTCGGGGCCGAGACCGGCGACGACATCGCGGTGATCAAGGCGCAGGGCGTGTCGGGCCTCAAGCCCGCGACGCTCGGGGACAGCAGCCGGCTCGCCGTCGGCGACCAGGTCCTCGCCGTGGGCAGCCCGCTCGGGCTGGACGGCTCGGTGACGTCGGGCATCGTCAGCGCGCTGGGACGGCAGATCCAGGAGGGCGACTCCGAGCAGCGGCTCCCGCCGGGGCTGCGCGGGCAGCTGTCCCAGCAGCAGCAGACCGTGATCAAGAACGCGATCCAGACGGACGCCGCGATCAACCCCGGGAACTCCGGCGGCGCCCTGGTGAACGCGTCCGGGCAGGTGATCGGCATCAACACCGCGATCGCCACGTCGGGCGGCAGCGACGGGAGCATCGGGGTGGGCTTCGCCATCCCGATCGACTCCGCGAAGAAGACCGCCGGCACGATCATCGCCGGCGCCACGGTCTGACCCGGTCGCCGTCCGGCCAGGCTCTGGGGGGAGCGGGCGGACGGGCGGCGGACCGGTCAGAAGGTCCTCCCGGCCCGGCCGGGCATGGGAGGGCCGGCAAGGGAGAACGGCCGCGTGACCTGCCTGTGGATCACGCGGCCGTTCAGCCCTTTCATGAGCCCTTCCCGCCTTGCGAGCCGTCTGGTCATGAACTCCGGACCTTGATGGCGGGCTTGCGCTTGACCTTCGCCAGCATCTTGCGCGTGGAGTGCAGGTAGACCTCCCGCGGCAGGGTGCGCACCCGCACCGGGAGCCGCGGATAAACCGCGGCCAGCGCCGCCACGAGCAGCCGGAACCGCAGCTCCCGCGCCCGGCTCCACTTCCACCCGTACTGCACGCGGATCGGCTCGGGCATCATCCCCGCCGTGAGCAGCCGGATCATCATCAGGCCCGGCGCGTTCAGCGGCCCGCCCGGCAGCTTCGGGTGCAGCACCTGCTCGGCGACCGCCCGGGACGCGTCGCTGATCTTCAAGCTGTTGAGCATGCCCGCGTAGTAGACGCGGAAGTCGCGGTAGGTCGCCGGCATGCGCTCTTCCGGGCAGCCCAGGATCGTCGCGTAGATCTTGGTCTGCCGGTAGAACTCCTCAAGCTCGCGCTCGCTGAACCTCCGGCGGAACAGCAGCTGGTAGAACTGCGTCGCCACCGCGAACAGCGTGGACGCGACCCACACCTGCAGCTCGGGGTCGTTCGCCTCGTAGCCGGGCCCGGTGATGGACTCGTGCCCCTTGGTGACGAGGGCGCTGAGGGTCTCGGCCTCCTCCCGCGTCCCGAACTGCACGACGTAGAGCCACCCCATCGTGTTGCGCAGCCGCCGCGCGGGATCGTCCGCCGTATAACTGTGGTCGTAGACGCCCTGCGCCACCTTGGGATGCGCGGTCTGCAGCAGCGACGCCGCCCCGCCCGCCGCGATGAGCGCGCCCTCCTGGGAGATCACGCGGATCAGGTCGCCGTCCTTGAAGATTCCGTCAGCCATGCCGGACAGTGTAAGTAAGTACTTGCAGTCGTCGCTACCGGAGGGTAATCCAGGCGACAAGATCACGGCACGGCTGCGACAATGGGGACATGCCCGAGCAGATCCACGTCCGCGGCTCGGTCTCCATCCCGGAGTCCGAGCTCGGCTGGCGTTTCTCCCGCTCCTCGGGGCCGGGCGGGCAGCACGTCAACACCAGCGCCACCGCCGCCGAACTCTCCTTCGACGTCGCGAACTCCCCGTCCCTCCCCGAACACCTGCGGGCCCGCGCGCTCGAGCGCCTGGCCGGACGCCTCGTCCGCGGCGTCCTGACGATCCGCGCGGAGGAGTACCGCTCCCAGCAGCGCAACCGCGACGCCGCCCGGACCCGACTCGCGACCCTCCTCGCCGACGCGACGGCACCGCCCCCGAAGAAGCGCGTCCCGAAGAAGATCCCGCGCGGCATCAACGAGCGGCGCCTGGAGAACAAGAAGCGCCGCTCCGCGGTCAAGCGCCAGCGATCGGCCCGCTGGGACTGACCCCTGTGACCGCGCGAGGGCGGACGTGACCATGATCAGACCGGCGAGCAGGCGCACATGGCCTAGGCTTGCGGTGTGGATGAGGTCCGGGGCTCATCGCCGGCGAACCCACCGGTGAGGTTGCGAGTCTCTCGTCGGCACCTACTGACCACCGAGGACGGAGCATGAGGGCATATGACCGGCTGCGCCCGACGGCGATCGCCATCATGGAGCAGCTGGACGCGTACGGCGTGGAACTTGATGACCAGGGCGTCCACGTCATGACGAGCCCGGTCAACCGGCATGAGCTGGCGATCGCACATCTGCGGTGGCAGTTGGAGCGCCAACTCGACCCGGGGGTTATGGCGCATGCCGGTACGCCCGAGATCGACGATCCCGCTACCGGAAGGCTGCGGAGGCCTGACCTGGTGGTCATTCCCTTGGCTGCGCTCGAGCGCCCCGGCCGGAGCTACCTGCGACCCGAGGACGTTGAACTGGTCGCCGAGGTGGTCTCCAGCCCCAACCCCGAGAACGACTACGAGCGCAAGACCGTCGACTACCCCGCGATGGGAATCCCCACGTACGTCATCATCGACCCGCGCAAGTCGACGGTCACGGTGTTCAGCGAGCCCGGCGCCGGTCCGGAGGGACCGCGTTACAACGCGCGACGGGACTACGTGTTCGGAGACCAGATCACGGCCGGCGGCTACGCCATCGACTCCGGCGCCTTCCTGCCCTACGAGGACGACTGACCTACCAGGTGCCCGGAAACATGCGGCAGCCGGGCGCGGCCAGTGCCGACGGGTGAGGCGTGGCAGGGCCAGCGGCGTCCCTCCCGGCAAGGGACGCCTCGGGCGTGCGGTCAGACCTGCTGCCAGAGGGCGGGGACGTTCGGCGGGGTCCAGCCGGGCCGGGCGGTTCGGGCCCGCAGGCAGCGGTAGGACGCGCCGTCGTAGGTCACCACGTCGCCGACGTTGTACACCGTGCCGACCGCCCAGGTGCCGATCGGGTCACCGGGGCCGGGGTCGCCCGGTGCAACCGGCGGAGACGCAGAGACGCCCGGAACCTCGCGGTTCCGGGCGTCCGGTGAACGGGGAGGGCTACTCGCCCTTCCAGTTCGGCTTGCGCTTCTCGGCGAACGCCGCCGGGCCCTCCTGGGCGTCCTTGGAGGTGAAGACCGGCAGGGTGATCTCCTGCTGCTTCTTCCACGCCTCCTCGGTCGTCCAGTCCGCGGACTCGACGATGACCTTCTTGGTCGCCGCGAGCGCCAGCGGCGCGTTCTCGGCGACCTTGAGGGCCAGCTCCTTGGCCGCGGCGAGCGCGCCGCCGGACTCGGCGAGCCGGTTGACGAACCCGAGCTCGGCCATCCGCTCCGCCGGGTACTTGTCGCCGGTGAGGGCGATCTCCATGGCGATGTGGTACGGGATGCGCTGCGGCAGCCGCAGCAGCCCGCCGCCCGCCGCGACCAGGCCGCGCTTCGGCTCGGGAAGCCCGAACTGGGCGTCCCGCGCCGCGACGATCATGTCGCAGGACAGCGCGACCTCGCAGCCGCCGGCCAGGGCGTAGCCCTCGATGGCGGCGATCATCGGCTTGGCGGGCGGACGCTCGGTGAGGCCCGCGAACCCGCGCCCCTCGACGACCGGGTTGTCGCCGGTGAGGAAGCCCTTGAGGTCCATGCCCGCGCAGAACGTGCCGCCGGCGCCGGTGAGGATGCCGATGGACAGGTCCTTGCGGGTCTCCAGCTCCTCGACGGCCGCCGCGATGCCCCGCGCCACCTCGCCGTTGACCGCGTTGCGGGCCTCCGGGCGGTTGATGGTGATGACGAGGACGGCGCCGTCTTCTTCCGTGAGAACAGCGTCGGTCATTCAGTGCCTCACTTCGGCTGGAAGCGGATACCGCCGTCGAAGCGGATGGTCTCGCCGTTCATGTAGTCGTTCTCGATCAGGGCCTGGACGAGGTGCGCGAACTCCGCCGCCGTGCCCATCCGCTTCGGGAAGGGGACGGGGGCGGCGAGCTTGGCCTTGAACGCCTCGGCCTGCTCGCCCGAGCCGTAGATCGGGGTGTCGATGATGCCCGGGCAGATGGTGTTGACCCGGACGCCGATCGCGGCGAGGTCGCGCGCCGCCGGCAGCGTCATGCCGACGATGCCGCCCTTGGACGCCGAGTAGGCGATCTGGCCGGTCTGGCCCTCCAGCGCGGCGACGGACGCGGTGTTGACCACCACGCCGCGCAGGCCGTCGGCGTCGGCGGGCTCGGTCTTGGAGATCGCGGCCGCGCCGATCCGCATCAGGTTGAAGGTGCCGATCAGGTTGACCCGGATGACGGTCTCGAAGGAGGCCAGGTCGTGCGGGGTGCCGTCGCGGTTCACGGTCCGCGACGCCCAGCCGATCCCGGCGCTGTTGATGATGACGCGCAGCGGGGCGCCGGTGTCGACGGCGGCCTGCACCGCGGCCTGCACCTGCTCCTCGTTGGACACGTCGGTCTTGACGAAGACGCCGCCGACCTCGTCGGCGAGGGCCTTGCCCTTGTCCTCGTTCAGGTCGGCGACGACCACCTTGGCGCCTTGGGCGGCCAGCGCGCGGACGGTGGCCTCACCGAGGCCGCTCGCGCCACCGGATACGACGGCGGAAACTCCGTTCAGGTCCATAAGCGACACCTTACGTGAGGGACCGAATGTGGTTCGGGGTGATGCTATCCAGACGGCACCGCGCGCTCCGCTCACACCCCGGCGGATCGCCGAGCGCGTTATTACTCACGGGTTACAATAGGGCCCGCGTTTGCTCCGCGCAGCCCCGGGCACCCGCGTCATGTGGACGGCGGGGTCGACCCCCGGGAGGAGCCGAGGATGAGCGAACGTCCGGCACAGAGCCAGTCCTACCCCGGGCGGACCGGGGACATGACACCCGAGCCACGCGACGAGATGCGCGACTACCTCGGCAGCGACCTGCTGCACGGCCGCCGGGCGCTGATCACCGGCGGCGACTCCGGCATCGGCCGCGCGACCGCCGTCGCGTTCGCCAAGGAGGGCGCCGACGTCGCGATCACCTACCTGGAGGAGGACGACGACGCCCGGCACACCGCGGGACTGGTCGAGGCGGCCGGACGGCGCTGCCTCACCTACGGCGGCGACATGGCCGAGGAGCGGCACTGCCGGGAGGTCGTCGAGCACGCCGTCAGCGAACTGGGCTCGCTGGACGTGCTCGTCCTGCACCACGGCACGCAGACGCCGGTGAAGGACGTCCGGGAGATCGACGGCGAGCAGCTCCGCCGGACGTTCGAGGTGAACGTGTTCGCGGTGTTCTGGACCATCCAGGAGGCCCTTGACCACATGGGGCCAGGGTCGTCCATCATCATCACGGGGTCCATCAACGGGCTGCGCGGCAACAAGTCGCTCATCGACTACTCCGCCAGCAAGGGCGCGGTGATGTCGCTGACCACGAGCCTCGCCCAGAGCCTCATGGACCGCGAGATCCGCGTCAACTGCGTCGCACCGGGGCCGGTCTGGACGCCGCTGATTCCGGCGACGTTCGACGAGGAACGGGTCGAGTCCTTTGGGAAGAACGCGCCGATGGGACGTCCCGCCGATCCCGACGAGATCGCGCCGTCCTACGTGTTCTTCGCCTCCAACCGGCAGTCGTCGTACTACACCGGACAGACACTGGTTCCCGCCGGAGGGGAGATACATCCAGGCTGATGGCCTTGCAGCGGAGCGACACTGGTGAGTCCGGTTATGGACGCCGGAAGGCAGGCAAGGGGTTCGTCTATCTGGGGCTGGACGGCCGTCCCCTGCAAGACCCCACCGAGAAGCAGCGCATCAAGTCGCTCGTCATCCCGCCTGCCTGGAAGGACGTCTGGATCTGCCCCGACCCGGACGGCCATATCCAGGCGATGGGCACCGACGCGGCAGGACGGCGTCAGTACCTCTACCACGAGGCATGGCGGGAGCAGCGCGACCAAGAGAAGCATGAGCACGTCTTAGAGCTGGCCGAACGGCTGCCCAAGGTGCGTCACACCGTCGCCGAGCATCTGCGGGAACGCGGCTACACGCGGGAGCGCGTCCTTGCCGCGGCGGTCCGGCTCATCGACCTCGGCTTCTTCCGTATCGGCGGCGAGTCGTACGCGGCGGAGAACGGCACGTTCGGGCTCGCGACCGTCCTGCGCGAGCACGTCACGTGCCGGCGCGACGAGGTGACGTTCGAGTACCCGGCCAAGGGCTCGAAGGACCTGTACCGGGCCGTCGCGGAGGAGAACGTGTGCAAGGTCGTCAGCGGCCTCAAGCGGCGCCGCGACGGCGGCCCCGAACTGCTCGCCTACCGGACGCGGGACGGATGGCACGACGTCACGACGTCCGACATCAACGACTTCGTCCGGGAGGTCACCGGCGGCGACTTCACCGCCAAGGACTTCCGCACCTGGCACGCCACCGTGCTCGCCGCGGTCGGGCTCGCGGTGTCGGTCCGGGCGGGCGGCAGCGACACGGCCCGCAGGCGCGCCATCGTCCGCGTCGTCAAGGAGGTCGCCGCCTACCTCGGCAACACGCCGGCCGTGGCGCGGGCGTCCTACATCGATCCGCGCATCATCCGCCTCTACGAGGACGGCGAGACGATCGCGCCGGCGCTCGGCCGGCTCGGCGTGGAGGCGTCCGAGGGCGAGCTGGCGACGCAGGGGCCGGTCGAGCAGGCCGTCTTGGACCTGCTCCGCTCGGCGTCCGACTGAACGTTCACCAGGCCGACACCCGCTCCCCGGCGGGGAAGCGATCCGCGGCGGGCTCGGGCACTTCCAGGCAGTACATGGCGTACGCGTGCTGGATCACCGGCAGCGCCACGTTCCGCACCCGGATGCCGCCCGAAGTGAGGCCCTTCTCCGTCCCCTTGTGCGCGTGGCCGTGCACGGCGAGGTCGACGCCCCCCGCCGAGTCGATCGCCTCACCCAGCAGGTAGCTGCCAAGGAAGGGATAGATTTCCGGCGGCTCGCCTTCGAGAGTGTCGGCGCACGGCGCGTAGTGGGTGAGTGCGACAGTGACGTCGGTGTCCAGGCCGGTGAGGGACGTGTTCAGCCGGTCGGCGAAATCCTTGGTGTGCCGGATGAACTCCTTCATCTCCGGCTCGCCGAAGTCGCTGGCGCAGCGGCCCTCGAAACCGCCGCCGAAACCCTTGCCGCCCGCGATGCCGAGGCTCGTCCCGCCGCAGTCGATCACCGTCGCGTCGCCTTCGAGGACGGTCACGCCGGCGTCCCGCAGCACGCCGCCGATCTCGCTCTCGGCGTCGGAGTGGTAGTCGTGGTTGCCGAGCACGGCGACCACCGGGACGCCGAGTCCGCGCAGCTCACCGGCCGCGACCTCGCCCTCCTCGACCGTCCCGTGCCGGGTCAGGTCGCCGGCGACCAGGAACACGTCCACCTGGTCGGCGAGCGCGGCCAGCCGCGCCCGGTACGCGCCGGCCACCTCCGGCCCGACGTGCAGGTCGCCCGCCGCCGCGACGCGGATCATGAGATCTGCTCCTCTCCGTCCGGCTCGGGCACCGCGATGACGTGCAGCTCGTTGCAGATCCGGCGGCCCTCGGCGGCGTCGCGGGCGGCGTCCTCGACGGCCCGGCTCCGCTCCTGGCTCACCACCTCGCCGCGCAGATGGACGACGTCGCCGCGGACGTCCACCCGGATGCCGAGCTCGTACGCCTCCATCGCGAGCCGCTCCTGGATGTGCGCGGCCACGTAGCCCGATATGTCGGTCATGACCCTGCCCCCTTCGGTCATGGGATCCCGTCCAGCGCGCCGGCCTCGATCACGTCCAGCCGGGCCAGCAGCGTGAGGAACGCGTACGCGTACGGGGACCGCGCGGTCTCGGCGGCCACCCGGCGCCAGTCGACCTGCTCCCGCAGCGCCCGCCCGACGTGCAGGAACCCGCTGAAGTCGCAGGCGGTCTCGGTGAACGCCAGCAGCCGCATGACCAGCAGATCGGTGGCGGGCAGCACCGGCATGAGCACCGCCCCGACCGCCATCTCCTCGGCCCGGCCGAGCAGCTCCCCGTCCACCGGACGGCCCGACGGGGTGTGGATCAGGTCGATCACGTGCTCGCCGTCGTAGGCCTTCTCCAGCCAGTTCTCCGGGCTCTCCATATGCGTCATGCCCGCGCTGAGGAGCGCCTCCAGGGCCGCCTGGACGTCCCGCTCCCGCACCACGAAGTCGACGTCGTGCGTCGACACGGCGGCGCCGTGCGCGTACGCCGCGAAGCCGCCCGCCAGCGCGTACCCGATCCCGGCGTCGCGGAGCGCGGCCGCCGCCCGCTTCAAGGCGTTCAGCAGGCCCTCCGCGACTCCGCCCGAGCCCGGCCCCGGACCGGCGGTGCCGGACCCGCGCGTAGCGGCCATCGGCGGCTCCGTCTGCACGTCCCCCCACGCGTTTCCTCGATCGACTGGGTTTCTTCGATCGGCTGGGTTTCCCCGATCGATCGGGTTCCCTCGGACGACCGCGTTCTCTCTCGGTCGATTGCGGTCGCCGTGGCGGTACCCGTGGAACCGCAGGTCATGCCGTTGTCAGGGGAGGCGGTAGGC
>NZ_SMJW01000234.1 GCF_004348335.1 Actinomadura bangladeshensis
GTGCGGGGTGCGGCCGCGGGGAGGACGCATGGGGTGGCAGGCCCTTTTCGTCTTCACTCCTCTCAGGGCTGCGAGCTCTGCTGTCACCTAAAATCGACGCGCGCACGCCGACCAGCCCGGAAACTCCAGAACGGGCGACAATTCGCCCCTTAGATCCCCCATGTCGTCCACCCGGACGTGTTGATAACCCGGAGTGAGACTTATGACACCGGACGGCCAGCCGCGAGGGACCACGCCGCCACGCCTGGCGGCCTCCGTCTTCCATGGGTTCAGTATGTGCATCCGGAGTCCATAGCCTCGGAAAGCGCAGGCCGATCGCGCATTCCCGCCGTCCGGCCCTGCCAGCCGGCCAAGCTCGGCCGCGCCGCCCACATCTCGGTTCCATCCAGGACGTACCGCTCATTTGAGCCATGGTGACCGTGGAGGCGGAGGCCCGGCACCACCCAGACCAGTGTGAGCAATGTTCAACGCTCCGTAGCCGAATTGACTACGATCGGCATTTACACGGTGACCGACGTGATCCCCCGGGGCGAAGATGAACCGTTTTCTGGCACATCCCAGGCTCGCCGTCCTGCTCGGCGGCTGGCTCCGCTGCACCTGCGGCGTACTGGGATGTACCGCGATGGCCGGCGCCATCTCCATCGGCGCGGCGGCGCATACGGACGCCGCCGCTCAACAGGAACCCGGGCCGCGCAGGTCCGTGTCGCCGATCTGCCGTCACGCTGTGAGCATCGGCGACTGGCACACCGCGCAGAAGTGCAAGGAGGCATGGCGCTCGATGTACGTGAGGTCTCGCAGAAGGTCCGGACGCGGTCGGGACCTCCCCCGCCGGCCGCATCGGCACACCTGGAAGCCCAAGGTCGACCAGGACCGCCCCTCGCCCGTACCGCCCGAAAGACCGAGTCCGCGCACCGTGCTGCCGGATCCTCCGAACTCCGAGCGCACGCGAACGAAGACCACGGCCCGGCCTACTCCGTCGTCCCCAGCACCGCCTCGCACCCCCAAGCAAGTGGAGGAGGCGGAGTCGCGTCCCCCCTCGTTGCAGCCGGTTCTGCTGCTGAGTCTGCTCATACCCGCCGCGGCGGCCATCTGCTATCCCTTCCGGCACCGTCTCTACGCCGTCGCCACCGCGGGCACGCCGGCCCCTTCCATCCCCGAACCTCCGAAACCAACGACGGTCATCGGTTACCGCCCGGCGCTCGACCCGTTCGCGGCCTCGGCCATGGGCTTGTCCGGCCCGGGCGCCCTCTCCACCGCCCGCGTACTGGCCCTGACCGGCCTCGACGAGCACGGCGCCGACTCACTGGTCGTGATTCCGCGTCCCGATGCCACAGCCCTGTTCGGTCTGGCGGAGGACGAGCTCCTCGACGACGACACGGACGGGCTGTTCATCCCCGGCAACCTCGACGCCGCCCTCGCCTACCTGGAAACGGAACTCGCGATCCGCCGGAACACCGGCGTCACGCAGGCACGCCGCCTCCTCCTCGTGGCCGACTGCGCGCGGGAGATCGACAGGATCCAGGAACTCCTCACACAGCACATGGGAAGCGTCTCGGCAATCCTCCTCGGTTCCTGGACGGGCGATGCGGCATCAGTCGACGACAGCGGCCAGGTCAGCGCCCCACCAGCGCTGGCCGCCAGCTTGCCCGAACGCGTCCCGGCGCTGTCGCGCACCGAGGCCCGCGACCGCCTCCTCGCCGCCCTCGCACGACACAAAGTGACCAAGAAGCCATCGTCCAAACGCCGCTCATCCCCCCGCCGCCCCTGAACGCACCACCGTTCACGGGCTGGTCGCTTGCATCGTTGGGGAAATTACGGTCCCTCACCTTTTCGGGGAGTCGTTCAGGAACGCCATTAGTACCTGGTCCGGGAACCGCTGGCCCACCTCGTCGCAAGCTGTCGTCCGGCCTTGCATCCGGCCGCCCACCCGTCCGGGGCCGACGAACGGGCACTGCTCACGGGCGCTCGCGCCCACTGCCGTGGGCACCCCCCTTGGCCCTCCCTTGCCCTGAGGCCCTTGAGTCAGTGTTGATCACATCCTGCGGCGGACACTTGCTCTACCGCAGGGGTCCGCTGGCGCCGACCACGATCAAGACCGGGGAGGCTCATAACCCTGAGGTGTCCTCGGCCGGTGTCGATCGCATCTTGCGACAGAGAACCGCCCTCCCCAACGGGCGCATGGTGCGGGTCGGGGTCAGGGGGCGGGGCGTTCGTGTTCTTCGATCTCAGCTCTGACCGTGCTGAGGCTTCGTAGTGCCCGGCTGAGGGGGGCGATGTCCGGCGGCTGGTCGGCGCCGCGGTCCACGTAGGCGGAGCAGCGCAGGATCCAGCCATGGACGACGTCTTCGAAGTGCGCCTCGGACCGGTGCGTTCTGGCCAACGCCAGGCGACGTTTCTCCTCCGTGATCTCGCGTACCAGGTCGTCGTCGGCTTTCAGCGCTTGGACGTCCGAAAGGGCGTAGCGGCCCAGCCGGTCTGTTTCGAGGCCGCGTTCGGAGGCGATGCGGTCGAAGGTCCGGCGTGGCCAGCCGAGGATCGCCGCGGCCCCGCCCGCGTCGACGGTATCGGCGAGCGGGCCCTTCCTGGCGGAGACGACCTCCCGCACGGCCTCGGGGTCGAGTTGGCCGATGTCTCGCATGAGGTAGACGGGGTGTCCGCGGAAGCTGCTGACGACGTTGAGGGCGCCCTGGGCGACCAGGACCTCGATGTCCCGGCGTTCGACGTCGAGGCTCAGTCGGGCGGCCAGCATGGCGGCCGCGCGGGCGGAGCCGACCGGCGGGTCGTCGCCGAGTCTCGCGAGGACCTCCTTGCCCGCGTCCAGGCACGTGCCGGCCAGCTCGGCGGACCACTGCTCCCCGCCCAGGTCGGGGCCGGGCAGGATCCCGTGCTCGAGCCCGACGCGCAACTGCCATCGGGTGAGCCCCAGGTGATCGGCGAACTGGTTGGCGCCGTACCGGGTGCGATTGGTCTGTGCAGGCATTGCCCTGCCCTTCGTGCCGCGATCGACAGTGACGCGACACAGCCTTGCGGACAAGGCCGCCACAGAATAGTAGAACGCAATTCTGTGGATAATCGCCCGACAGACTTTGGTCTTATCGGACAATTGCTCCGAATTCGAGCGGGTGGCACGGCATGCGAGGCTGGGAGCGTGAACGCTATGGATCGCTTGGGCATCGGGCTCGCGGCGTTGGGGCGGCCCGCCTACATCAACGTCGGCAGGGCCGCCGCACTACCACCCGGCCGAAGCGTGGAACAGATGCGCGAGGCCACCTGGGACGTCCTCGACGCGGCTTACGCTGCCGGCGTCCGATGGGTGGACACGGCGCGCTCCTACGGCAGAGCGGAGGAGTTCCTCGGCGCCTGGCTCAGCGCACGCGCCCCAGACGATGTGACCGTGTCCAGCAAATGGGGTTACGCCTACGTCGGTGAGTGGAAGACCGACGCGGCGGTGCACGAGGTCAAGGAGCACAGCCTCGGCCGCTACCGCGCCCAGTACAAGGAGACCCGCGAGTTGCTCGACGGGCATCTGTCCGTCTACCAAGTCCACTCGCTGACTGAAGACAGCCCGCTGTTCAAGGACCTTCGCCTACAGGAGGCTCTGGCAGAACTGCGCGCCGAGGGCGTCCGTGTTGGGTTCTCGACCTCGGGGCCAAGGCAGGCTGACACGATTCGTCGAGCGATGACGCTGGACGTATCCGGCCAGCGGCTCTTCAGTTCTGTCCAATCAACATGGAACACCCTGGAGACGTCGGGTGAGGAGGCGCTACGCGAGGCGCATGAAGCAGGTCTGCACGTCCTGCTCAAGGAGGTGCTGGCCAACGGGAGGCTCGCCGTGCAGCCGCCCGCAGCCGTGGAGGTCCTCGCGGCGGAGCACGGCGTGGCGCCAGACGCCGTGGCGTTGGCCGCGGCACTCAGCCGCCCCTGGGCGGACATCGTGCTCATCGGCGCGGTGAGTCCAGGCCAAGTGATGTCGAACCTCACGGCGTCGAGGGTGCTCCTGGACGAACGTGACCTAGGGGTGCTAGCGGACCTGGGCGTTTCCCCAGAGCGCTACTGGGCCGAACGGAGCGCACTGCCCTGGACCTGAGCGCATACGTTGCCGGACGAGCGTTCGCCTCATGGCACGATTGAGCGCGCCCCACCATGATCGGATCCGCGTGCCCATGCAGTCAGAACCTCCCGAGATGATCGGCCCCTACCGTGTGGTCGCCCGGCTGGGCGCCGGTGGGATGGGCGAGGTGTTCCTCGGAGCGTCGCCGAGCAGGCGCCTCGTCGCCGTGAAGGTCATCCGTGCGGAGCTGCTGGACGATCCCAGGTGGCGGGCGAGGTTCCGCCGCGAGGTGACATCGGCGCGCTCGGTCAGCGGCTTCTACACCGCGCCCGTCGTCGACGCCGATCCGGATGCGGACCGGCCCTGGCTCGCCACGCAGTACATCCGCGGTGTGAGCCTCTCCAAGGTCGTCCAGGAGAGGGGGCCGCTTCGCGAGCAGGCCGCCTGCCGGCTGGGCGCCGGGCTCGCGGAGGCCCTGATCGCGATCCACCGTGCGGGCATCGTGCACAGGGACCTGAAGCCGTCGAACGTGCTGCTCGCCTCAGATGGGCCGAGGGTCATCGATTTCGGCATCGCGAGACCGCTGGACGCACTGCCGCTGTCCCGAACGGAGATCCTCGGGACGCCGGCGTACATGTCGCCGGAGCAGGCTCTGGGCGAGCCCGTCCACCAGGAGAGCGACGTGTTCTCCCTTGGCGCGACCCTCGTGTTCGCGGCGACGGGTGCCGCGCCCTTCGGGACCGATCGCAAGGTCCGTGGCCGGATCGTGTACGGCGAACCGGACCTCACCCGGCTGCCCGAGCCCATGCGCGGCCTCGTGACCCGGTGCCTGGTCAAGGAGGCTGGGGAACGCCCCACACCGGAGCAGATCCTCGTCGCCTTGTCCACGCTCCTGGACGCCCACTACGGCGAGGAGTGGCCTCCCGTGGACGTCGAGCATCTCATCGGCGTCCAGGACCGGACCTTGGTCGAGATCACAGCCGAACTGCCGACGCTCCGGGAGCCTTAGGACGACCGGTCACGGCAGGCCATCGGCGAGAACGTCCCAGAAGGCGGCCTCGTACGCGTGCAGGAGGCGCGCCGCGCGAGCCGCATCGACCGGGTCGTCACCAGAGGCGAGCCCGGACGCGATCACGTCCAGGGCCTGTTCCTCCAAGCCCGGTGGCGACTCGGCGAAGAAGTCGAAGAACCCGACTGCTTCGTCGGGAAACCCGTACCTCGTGCGCAGGGCGGCTGCGATGCGGGCGCAGTAGGCGCCCCACTCCTCCAGGTTGGCCAGCATGGCCAGGGCGACCTCCATCGCCGTCCCGAACGCGGCCCTCTGCGCGAGATATGCCGGATATGCCTGTGCGAGGGGCTTCGGTTCATACGCCATGAGATTCTTCTCACCTTGACCGAGCGCGCCGGCGAAGTCTCCGAGCAGGGCCAGCGCCTGCCCCTCCCCCTGCGCAAGCCCCAGAAAGAGCTCACTGGACGACGAATCGGGATACCTGGCCGCGAGCAGGGCGAAACTGCGCCGATCGCTGCTGACGATCCGATACTCCTCGCCGGCCAGCCAGACCAGGCGTTCCTGGGGCAACTTCCCCGTTTCCAGCATGTCGACGAAGCGGTTCCCGGTCGCCGCGGCCGCAAGGTCCCCGCGGGTGCGTGCGACGAGTTCGGCGGCCCCGTGGTCGGTCATGACTCCACCGGAGCACCTGGGCCCGTCCCCCGTCAACGGGACCGGCCGGATCAGCCCGGGTGATCACGTGGATACGATGAAGAGCGGAACGTCTACGCAGGTGTGGACGCAGTTGGGAGTGAGCGAGTATGTCGGATTTCGAGCTCGACCACGCGAGCGGCCGGATGCCTCTGGAGGTCACCGAGGCGACCGAGGGGCCGTCAGGGCTGGTCGTCGGCAGCCTCCTGAAGGAGACGGGGCATGTCACGCTCGATCCCGGCTTCACCAACACCGCGTCCACCACGTCCGCCATCACCTACATCGACGGCGAGGCGGGGATCCTCCGGTACCGGGGCTACCCCATCGAGGAACTGGCGGAGAAGTCGTCCTTCCTTGAGGTGGCCTACCTGCTGATCTACGGCGAACTGCCGACGACCGACCAGCTGAACGCGTTCACCGACAACGTGCGCAACCACACGCTGCTGGACGAGAAGTTCCGCGCGTTCTTCTCCGCGTTCCCGCGCCGAGCCCACCCCATGGCCGTGCTGTCGTCCGCCGTCAGCGCCCTGTCGACGTTCTACCAGGACAGTCTCGATCCGTTCGATCCCGAGCAGGTCGACCAGTCGAGCATCCGGCTCATCGCGAAGCTGCCGACCATCGCGGCCTACGCCTACAAGACCTCCAACGGCCAGCCGCTCCTGTACCCGGACAACTCCCTCGGGTACGTGGAGAACTTCCTCCGCATGATGTTCGGCCTGCCGACGCAGCCCTACGAGATCGACCCCGAGATCGCGCGCGTCCTGGACATGCTGTTCGTCCTGCACGCCGACCATGAGCAGAACTGTTCGACGTCGACCGTGCGGCTCGTGGGGTCCAGCCAGGCGAACCTGTTCTCGTCCGTGTCCGCGGGCGTGGACGCGCTGTTCGGCCCGCTGCACGGCGGCGCGAACCAGGCCGTCCTGGAGATGCTGGAGCGCATCCACGAGAACGGCGACGACATCGACTCGTTCGTGGCGCGCGTCAAGAACAAGGAGCCCGGCGTCAAGCTGATGGGCTTCGGGCACCGCGTCTACCGCAACTACGACCCGCGCGCCGCCGTCGTGAAGAAGGCGACGGGCAAGGTCCTGGACGCGCTCGGCAAATCCGACCCGCTGCTGGACCTCGCCATGCGCCTCGAAGAGGTCGCGCTGAGCGACGACTACTTCGTCGAACGCAAGCTCTACCCCAACGTGGACTTCTACACGGGCGTCATCTACAAGGCGATGGGCTTCCCCACCAACGCCTTCACGGTGCTGTTCGCCCTTGGCCGGCTTCCCGGCTGGATCGCCCAATGGCGCGAGATGATGAACGACCCGGCCACGAAGATCGGACGCCCGCGCCAGGTGTACGTGGGCCCGGGCGAGCGCCACTACGTGGAGGCCTCCGCCCGGTAACCGCACCCGGCGACATCGGACAAGGCGGCCGCTCGCTCGAGCGGCCGCCTTTTTCCACAGAATCACGTTCTAGTGAAAGTGCTCGGCCTCCTCCTCGAATCTGGACTGCGAACGCCGGTCCACCGCCCGAGGAGGCTGCAATGCGCGTCACCATCACGGTTCCCGAAGAGACGACGGCCGGCTTCGCCGTCGCGGCCGACCGGGATCCCGGCGACCTCGCGGCGAAGGTCGGGCGAGTGCTGCCCAGTCCGCTGGGTGCGGCGGTGGCGGGCCGTCTCGGGACCCCGCATCTCATGCTGGCCTGCCATCCCGCCGACGACTCGCCCTGGAACCTGCGCGAGGTTGCCGGCGACGACGAGGACGACGCGGAGCGGGTCCGCCAGGCCAGATGGCACATCAGCGTCACGTGCGTCCTGCCGGCCGGTGACCTTCCGTCCGGACCGCACCTCGCCCGTGCGACCGCCAAGGCGATCGCGGAATCGCTCTGCGGAGTGCCGGTGGATCTCGCCACCGGGAGGACGCTGCCGGTAACTCGGCTCGGCCGCTTGGACGACTTCGTCCTCGCCGATGACTGGCTGGGGACCGTCCTGCCGCCGTACCGGAACGCGGGTCGCTGCACAGCCGACGAGGACGACATCGACGGCTGCGCATGCGTCACACTCAGCACCCGTGGGCTGGGACGCTTCGGCCTCCCCGAACTCGAGATCAGGGACGTGGCATGCCCGCATGACCTGGCCGCGCTCAACATCCTCCGCACCACCGCGCAGCGGCTGCTCCCCTTGGGCAGGCACCCCGGCGACCACACCCTCCCCAGCGAGCTGCTGCTCACGAGTGCCGACTTCTCCGCCTTCTGGGGCAACCGGGAATCCATGTGGGACGACGGGCCGATCGCCGTGCGGCTGACCGAGAACGCACCCGATCGCCTGGGGATCGGCCCTCCCGCGACCTTCCCGGGCACCGTGAACGAATGGCTGTGGGACGAGCTCCCACCCGTCCTGCACGAAGTGCTCAGCTGCGACCCCGAACGCACCGCTCCACCGGGCTGACGTACGGGCAACACAACCGACCACCGCCATGCACGGATGGAACCCACCAGATGCTCGAACTCACCGAGCGCAGGCAGTGCCCGTCGCAAGATGGTCTTACCCCCGTCCGTGCAGAAGCGACCGGGAGTGACGGCGGAGGCGGCGGGTGAGGAAGTAGGGGCTCGACGGGTGATCGAGGGCTAACGTCGTTCGGCATGGAGGACCTTGGAGTGCCCGGAGGGCTGGCGAGAGTGCTCGCGGACGTCGGCGCCGAACGTGAAGCCCAGGACCGCATGTGGGGAGTTCAGGAGTTCCCGGACGGGAGCGGACCCGAGTTCGCCGAGGACGCGGAGAGAGCGAAGCGGGAATGCGCCACCGCCTATCAACGAGGAGAACTGACGTGGCGGCACATCCTGACCGAGGAGTTCTTCGAGGCTCTCGCCGAATCGGATCCCGCCGCTCTTCGGGTGGAGCTGGTGCAGACGGCCGCGGTCGCCGTCAAATGGATCCAGTCTCTAGATCGGCGGCATGGTGCGACCGTCCATCCCACGAAGGACGGCGGGGCGGCCGAGAAATTGGTGCGGGACCGGATCCCTGAGATCATTCGGGCGGCCGGCGGACGACCGGAGACGCGTGTTGCCGACCCCGCCGAGCATGCCGCACGCTTGCGCGCCAAACTCGTCGAGGAAGGCGGGGAGTACATCGCAAGCGGCGACCCGGAGGAACTCGCCGATGTGCTGGAGGTCGTCCACGCCTTGGCAGCGACCCATGGCATCAGCCCGGCGGAGCTCGACCGTCGTCGATCCGCCAAGGCCGCCGAGCGGGGCGCCTTCGACAAGCGCCTCGTCCTGCGCCTCCAACAATGACCTTCGAAGGAGATCAAGGCCCATCAGCGGATGGAGGGGAGCCAGAGCACCCTGGCGGAGGCGGGGTGGTCAGGACATTCCCAGGCGGGCGGTCAAGGCGGGTGGCAGCGGGTAGGGACGCTCCTCCGGGAGCAGCGCCTTCGCCTGAGCCGGCCGGCCGGAGAGGAGGAGATCTCGGATTCTGCGGGCGAGCAGTGTGCGGTCTTCTATGCCCAGGATCCAGTCGTCGACATAACGGTCGATGATGTGCCGGCTCAGACCTATCTGGACGCTGCGCGTTTCGAGCTTCGCGCCACGGATGGACCTTTCGGGATCCCACTGGACGTGCACTACGGCCTTCGCGAAATGGCGGCGCCATTCATCAGAACTCCGGAAGACGCGGCGGTCGGGATCCGTCGGCACGGCATGCCCGAGGGCCTCCTCCCATCCGCTGCGGCTGATCCGGACGGCGAGGATCGTCTGCTGCCCCAACTTGCGCGCCCAGTCGCTGCGAGCCATGAGCCACAGGAAGGACGGTTTTATCCACGTCATCCGCCGACGGGAGAAGGGAGGGACAAAGGCGCCCTGCTCGGCGGCGAGCAGACCGATCTCGGGAGCGTACGCCTGATAGACCGTGATCGAATCGCGGTCGTAGCAGGCCCTGATTTCTCTCGTGCCCATGGTCCGCCCAGGCTGACGCGTCGAGCCGACCGGTCTCAACCCGTTTTCGGCGCGGCCTTCCTGCGGCGATGGGCCTTCTGACGGCAGGACGCGCTGCAGAAGCGGGCGGGGCGGCCGGTCGCGGCCGGGGAGATCGGGGTCGCACAGACCTCGCAGCGCGTTTCGTTACACACGTCCTCTGTTTCGTCTCGTTTCGTCTCGGGACGGAGCGTGTCACGGATGAGTTTCGTCCCAGGACGAAGCGCGTCGCAGACGAGGGACGTCATCCGGCCTGGACTGCCGCCGGGGCCGCGCTGGCGCTCCATGTACATGGCCCCCGCCATGAGGGCGCGGACATCCTGGACATCGACGTCAGACCGCACGGCGCCTGCGGTCTGCGCCCTCCGCAGCAGGTGGTCCAGGGCCGCGGTGAACCGGGCGTCCACCCCGCCGGCGTCGAAGCCCTTCAGGTCGGCTGCCAAGGCGTCGCAGACGGCATGGTTGAACACGGCGCGGTCGACGACCCGCGCGACGAAACCGTACAAGGCCTCGGCCGGGTCGTCAGCGCCTTGCAAGGCCACCGCCTCGGCCACGATCGCTTCGATGCGGTCCGTGACGACCGCCCGGAACAGCGCCTCCTTGGTGGAGAAATTGCGGTACACCGTACCGGCCCCCACGCCGGCGCGGCGAGCGATGTCATCGAGCGGGACGAGCCGACCGTCGGCGGCGAACGCCTCACACGCGGCCTCGAGAATGCGCTCACGATTCCTGCGCGCATCGGCTCGACGGGGCGGATTACTCAAGCGGACCTCCTCCATTCGTTGACAACCTCACGCATTGGCAACCCCACCCATGGGCGACTGCATGCGTGACGACTCGGCTCGTTGGCAACTCCAAGCGGTACCTCCACGCGACTCGACTCGTTGACGACTCCAAGCGGTGACTCCACGCGACTCCACGCGTTGGCAACTCCAAGCGGTGACTCCACGCGACTCCACGCGTTGGCAACTCCAAGCGGTGACTCCACGTGGTTCCACGCGCTGGCGACTCCACGCGCTGGCGACTCCACGCGTTGGCGACTCCACGCGTTGGCGACTCCACGCGTTGGCGACTCCAAGCGTGGCTAGCTCCGTCCGTGCCAGCTTCGTACATGACACCTCCACGTATGACAGCTCCACGCGCAACAGGCCTGCAGCCAAGCCTTGCGCACAAGCCCCGGGCAGCAAGCCGCCGGGCACCAAGCCACCGCGTAACAGGCTCTGTACACCAGGCCAGTCGCTCCAGGCCAGTCGCTCCAGGCCCCGAGCGCTGAGCCCTGCGCGACAGGCCAGTTGCGTCAGGCCCTGCGCGGTAAGCCCTGCGCGACAAGGCCATGAGCACAGGCCATGAGCGAGAGCTTCAGGCGTTGGCGGCTTCAGGCGTTGACAAGCGGGGCGGGCGTTCCGGTAGCGTGCTAAGCGGGTTGTTCGTTCCGATTATAGGAGGGCCGATGGCGGTCACGGCAGTGGAGGAGATGCGGGTAAGGCTGGGCAGGGTCGGTGCGGTGCTCATGACACCGATCGCGCCGGCTGACGAATGGCGGCGCGCCGCCCGGCGGGTGGAGGAGGCCGGCTACGGATCGATCTGGACGAACGAGGCCATCGGCGGCCGTGAAGTCTTCACGCAACTGGGCGTGATGCTCGCAGCGACCGAGCGCATCGTTCTCGGATCCGCGGTCGCGAATCTGTGGGCGCGGCACCCCGCCACCACGCAGGGTGCGGCGACCGTCCTCGCGGACGCCTACCCTGGCCGGCTGGCCGTCGGCGTGGGTGTCAGCGTGCCGGAGAGAGTTGAGCAGAGCGGGATGAAGTGGACGAGCCCACTGAATCGGACGCGCGAGTACCTAGACGGAATGGACGCGGCCGTGGGCGCCGCACCCGTCCCCGAGATTCCGTTCCCACGCCTGCTGGCGGCGCTCGGCCCGAAGATGCAGGGCCTGGCGCGTGACCACGCGGACGGTGCGCTGCCCGCCTCGATGCCCGCCGAGCACACCAGGATCGCGCGAGAACGCCTCGGTCCCGACAGACTCCTGGTCGTCATACAGGTCGCACTCCTCATGACCGACCCTGAGAAGGCGCGCATGGCCGCGAGGCAAACTCAACTGCTCAGCCTTCCCGGTTCGCCCTACCTTCGTGCACTCAAGCAACTCGGGTACACGGACGAGGCACTGGCCGGCGGCGGCTCGGACGAAGTCCTGGACGCGTGCTTCATGTGGGGCGACGAGGCCGCGATCGGCAAGAGGGTCCAGGACCATCTGGACGCGGGCGCCGACCATGTGGCCGTCGCGGTGCTCGCTCCAGACCTCGCGGGCTCCGCCGACATCTTCGAACGCCTCGCCCCCGCCCTCCTGTAACCCACCCGCACCACGCACTTCCCTACTTCTGCGACCGGCACGGGCGTCTGCCCCACCGGCATAGTGTCCGCACCGGCAACTCTCATAGCTCACCCGCCATGTTGAAGGCTGCGGAAGTTCGGAGCGTTGCCGAGGAGGGGGGCGGCCGTGGCCCGCCCATCGGCGGTTCGCGGGGTTAGCCGGTATCGCCGACGGGCCGGCGCGGGGAGCACGTCGTCCCGGGGTTCCAGTCGAAGGCTGCGGAAGTTCGGTGCCGGTGGGTTGGGCGGCGGGCGTCCCAGTTGCAGCGGGATCAGCGGGACTCCGCTTGGGGCGTCTTGGGCG
>NZ_SMJW01000235.1 GCF_004348335.1 Actinomadura bangladeshensis
CCCCGCTCCCGCACGCCCCCGACGACCTCGCCCGGTACCTGTGGATGACCACCGAGTGGCTGCAGCTCGTCCGCGCCGACCCCCGGCTGCCCGTCGAGCACCTGCCCGCCGGGTGGCCCGCCGTGCGCGGCCAGCAGGTCCTGCTGGACCTGCGGGACCGCTACGAGGCCCCCGCGCGGCGCCTCGCCGACGAGGCGATCGAGTACGTCCGGACGGGCTGACCGCCGGGCGCGGCCGCATGACCGGCCCCTTTCGCGGGTACGCCGGGTGCCCGGCGACGAACGGAAGGTGATCAGCATGTCTCTCGGAGCCGGCGACCCGGCGGAACCCGCCGACACGCTGGAGGTGCGCACCGAGGTCCGCGGCCCCTGCCTGCTCGTGGAGGCGGAGGGGGATCTCACCATCCTGACCGCGAACATCCTGCGCGAGCGCGTCCTCGACGACATGCGCGGCATGGGCGGCCCGCCGCTCGTCGCGCTGGACGCCGCCCGGGTCGGGTTCTGCGACTCCTCCGGCCTCAACGCGCTCATCATCATCTGGAAGGCCGCGCACCGGGCCGACGGCGACTTCGTGCTGGCCGGCCTGGACCGGCGGTTCCGCACGATCATCGAGCGCAGCGGCCTGGACCGGCACCTGGTGTCGCATCCGACCGCCGAGCAGGCCCTCGACGCGCTGTCCCCGCGGTAGCGCCTCAGGGGCGCGGTCACGCCGGAACCGCTGCGCCTCTCCCCCGGCACCGCCCGCGCCCTGCGCCGGTCGCGCGGCGGCTAGAGTCGGCCCCGACATGACGAGCGACGACGACCTCCTGCGCACCCTGCTCACCGCCGGGCCGGACAGCGAGCCGCAGACCGACCGCATCCTGGACGCGGCCCTGCGGTCCTTCGAGACCTACGGGCCGCGCCGCACCACGATGGACGACGTCGCCCGCGAGTCCGGGCTCGGCCGCGCCACCATCTACCGCCGCTTCCCCACCAAGGGCGACCTGGTCACGGGCGTCCTGCTGCGCGAGGCGCGGCGCTTCTTCGCCGAGCTGGACGAGGCCGTCGCCGCGCTCCCCACGCTGGAGGAGCGGCTCGTCGAGGGGTTCGCGGTCGCGCTGCGGATCAGCCGCGAGCAGCGCCTGGTCAACCGCCTCATGGTCGTCGAGCCAGAGCTGATCCTGCCGCACTCCACGGTCAAGGCGGGGCCGCTGCTGGCCGCCGCCCGCGGCTACATCGCCGGCCGGCTGCGCACCGCGCAGCGCCTCGGCGCCGCCCCCGCCGACGTCGACCCCGAGGTCGTCGCCGAGATCCTCGTCCGCCTCACCCACTCCCTCGTCCTGACCCCCGAGGGCCACATCCCGCTGGACGAGGAGGGCGCCCGGGCCTTCGCCCGCCGCTACCTGCTCCCCATCATCGTCCGCCCCTCCCCCTAGCCGCGCCCGGACGCGGGGAGGGTGATGGTGAGGGCGGTGCCCTCGCCCGGCGGGCTCTCGATGGTCACGCGGCCGCGGAGGGCGCGCACGCGGTCGGTCAGGCCGGCGAGGCCGCCGCGCGGGGACGGGACCGCGCCGCCCGCGCCGTCGTCGCGGACCTCCGCCACGATCTCGTCCGGGCCGGGGCGGACGGTCAGCTCGACCACGCCCGCCCCGGCGTGCTTGACGGCGTTGGCGAGGGCCTCGCAGAGCGCGAAGTAGAGGGTCGACTCGATCTCGCGCGGGAAGCGGCCCGCGGGCACGTCGAGGCGGACGGGCACGGCGGCGCGGGCCGCGACCAGCTCCATGGCGGGGGCCAGGCCGGCGTCCGCGAGGATCGCCGGGTGCACGCCGCGGGCCAGGTCGTCCAGCTCGGCGACGGCCTCGGCCAGCTCGCGGCGGCAGATCCGGGCCTGCTCGCGGGCCGCCGGGTCGGCGGCGGCGTCCTCCAGCCGGGCGAGGGTCCGCTCCAGCGCGCGGAGGCGGGCGCGGGCGCTGCGCTGCAGGTCCGCGGCGAGCCGCTCGCGCTCGGCGGCCTGGACGCGCACGAGGCGCTCCTGGGCGTCGCGGGCCCGTTCGAGGGCGGCCTGCGCGGCGGCCTGCAGGCGGACGGTCTCCAGCGCCCGGCCCCCGGCGGTCAGCGCCGCCTCGACGAGCGCCTCGTGGCCGCGCAGCGCGGCGGCGACGTCGACGGTGGCGAGGGGCTCGCCGCCGGACGTGCGGACCTCGCGCCGCCAGCGGCCCGGCGGCGTCTCCGGCGAGGCCGCCGCGCGGCCGTCCGCGCCGACGTAGCCGCCGTCGGCCCACAGCCACAGGTCGAGGGCGGCGTCGCCGAGGACGCTGCGCAGGGCGTCGCGGACCTTCTCCACGGACACGGGGGCGGTGAGGCGGTTCATCCGCTCGACCACGGTCAGCTCGGACAGGCGGGCGCGCAGCGCGGTGAAGAGGAAGACGACCGGCAGCGTCGTGGCGCAGAAGCCCTGGATGAAGTACACCCTCAGGACGTCGTCGAGGGTGACCGCCGTGCCGAGGAGCCTGCCCTGGACGGCCAGCGCGGTGCTGACGCCGATCGTCACGGCGGCCGCGACGGGGACGGTGAAGGCGCGGTCCAGCCGCCCGGTCCGGGGCAGCCGCGCCAGCAGCAGGATCACCAGCGCGCCGGCGAGAACGACCATCGCGACCGTCACGCCGCGCTGGGCCCAGCGGAAGACCTCCTGGTCGGGATGGACGGACGGCCAGGCCACCGAGGCGTGGAACCCGTTCCAGCCGGGCCGCGACACCGCGCACAGCAGCGCCTGCCCGCCCACCATGACCACGACGGCGGCGGCCGTCCACAGCCGGGCGGCGGCGCCCGCCAGGCGGCCGCCCGGGTACATGACGACGCCGACGCCGATCGCGACGAAGAACACCGACTGGGCGAACACCGACACGAGCGGCGCCGCGCCGGCGTTCCAGGCCCCCGTCCAGGTGACGGCCCAGGCCGCGGCGGCGAACAGGAACGCCGCGCCCGTCCGCCGCCCGAGCCGGCCGGCGGCGAGCAGTCCGCCCGCGGCCGCGAACCCGCCGCAGCACGCCAGGGTGACCGCGGCCTCCGCCGGGTGCCCGCGCCAGTACGGCCAGCCGCACGCCAGCGCGGCCGCCGCGACCGCCGTGCCCGCGCCCAGGGCGCGGCGGACCCGCGCGCCGAGCCAGAGCGGCCAGCGGGGGACGGCCCTCACCGCGCTCCTTCCGTGTCGTCCCGGGAAACCACCGTCCGGGAGTGGGGTTTTCCCGGATGTGCGGGGCACGCGGTACCGGGAGCATGGGAGCGTGCCGGACGAGGTGCCCTGGCACGGGGCGCCGGCACGGGCTCACGGCGCGTGCCGGTGGCGTGCGGGGGCCACCACCGGAGCCACCCCACCCGACTCCCGCGGTCAGTTTTCCGCACCCGGGCCGGAAAGCGGGAGGGCCCGTTACCCGATTGATGCGCGCGCCCCGCACGGCGCGGCGCCCGCGGTGCCGGCGGCGTTCGCGGTGTCAGCGGGATTCGGCCGCCCGCAGCCAGGTGAGGACGGCCAGCACCCGCTTGTTGGTGTCCTGCGGCCCGGGCGGGCCGCCGGTCGAGGCGATCTTCAGCTTGGTGAAGATGGCCCGCACGTGGTCCTCGACCGTCCGGGCGGACAGGTGCAGCCGCTTGCCGATCCCGGCGTTGGAGTGCCCCTCGGCCATCAGCGCCAGGACCTCCCGCTCGCGGCCGGACAGCCGGGACAGCTCCTGCTCGCGGTGCCGGGCCTCGACGAGCCTGCTCACCACGTCCGGGTCGATGACGACCTCGCCGCGCATCACCCGCTCCAGCGCCGAGCGCAGGTTGTCCACGTCCGTGACGTGGTCCTTCAGCAGGTACCCGACGCCGCGCGGCTGGTCGCGGAACAGCTCCATCGCCTGCGGGGTCTCGTTGAAGGCCGATAGGACGAGCACGCCGAGCCCCGGGTGGAGCTCCAGCAGCCGGCGGGCCGCGACGACCCCCTCGTTGCTGTAGGTCGGCGGCATGTGCAGGTCGACGATCGCCACGTCGGGCGGGTCGCCGGCGACGCGGGCGACCAGCTCCTCCCCGGAGCCCGCGGACGCCACGACCTCGATGCCGACCGTGGTGAGCAGGGTGACCAGCGCCTGCCGGAAGATCCCGCTGTCCTCCGCCACGGCTACTCGCATGGAAGGCCCATCCTCACCGTCGTCCCCTCGCCGGGCCCGCCGGCGACTTCCACCTCGCCGCGCAGCGCCCTGACCCGTCCGGACAGCCCGGCGAGGTCGGCGGCGGGATCGCGGGGACCGGTGCCGTCACAGGTCAGTTCCGCGGCCAGCCGGCCGTCCTCATGGCCGACGCGGACGTGCACCCGGGTCGCGTGCGCGCGGTCGACAGCGTACGACAGACTCTCGCAAAGCACCGAGTAAAGCGTGGACTCGACCTCGCGGGAGAACCGGCGCGGGGTGACGTCGAGCACGACGCGGACGCCGACCCGCTCGGCGAGGACCTCCAGCGCCGGTCCGAGGCCGTCCTGGACGAGCAGCGCCGGCTGCACCTCGCGGGCGAGCGCGCGCAGTTCGGCGAGGGCCTCCATCAGCTCGGCGCGGCAGGTCCGGGCGTGCTCCTTCACCGCCGGGTCGTCGGTCACCGCCTCCAGCGTCCCGAGCATCGCGCCGAGCGCGAGCAGCCGCTGCTGCGCGCCGTCGTGCAGATCCCGGGCGAGGCGTTCGCGCTCGGCGGTCTCGGCGCGCAGGAGGCGGCGGTAGGCGGCGCGGACCTGCTCCAGGCCCGCGTGCACGCTGGCCTGGAGCCGCGCGGTCTCCAGCGCCCGGCCGCCCGCGGCGAGCGCGGCCTCGACCAGGGACTCGTGGTCGCGCAGCGCGCCGCCCAGCTCGACGACGGCGAGCGGGTCCCCGGCGGCGCTGCGCACCCGGCGCCGCCACCGCCCATCGGGCCCCTCGGACGGGTCGCCGTCCGGTTCGAGGTCGGCGGGGTGCCCGGCGGTGTCGACGTAGGTCTGCTCCATCGGCGCCCAGAACCACAGCTCCAGCGTCGGGTCGTGCAGGACGTCGCGCAGCGCGTCCCGGACCCGCTCGACCGACACCGGCGCGGTCAGGCGGAGCATCCGGCCGGCGACGGTCAGCTCGCCGATGCGCAGGCGCAGCCCCGACGCCAGCAGGGTCAGCGGGACGAGCACGACGACCGCGCCCTGGATCACGTAGACGCGCAGGAGGTCCGCCAGCGGGACCGCCTCCGCCATGACCGACTTCTGGGTGAACGCGGCGGAGATGCCGACGAACCCGATGGCGAGGGTCACCGGGAGGGTGAGCAGCCGCCGCATCCGGCCCATCCGCGGCAGCCGCATCGTCAGCACGAGGGCGAGCGACAGGGCGAGGGCGACGTACAGCCCGGCGGAGAGGGGCAGGACGATCCGGAAGACCTCCAGGTTCTTGAACGGCGCCGGCCACCACACCGACTCGCCCCGGAACGCCGCCCACTCCGGCTCGGAGGTGAACCAGATCGCGGTCGGGCAGCCCCACAGGACCGCGCACGCCGCGACCGTCCAGATCCGGTCGGCCCGGTACTCCAGCCGCCCGGCCGGGTACATCAGGACGCCCACGGCGAGGGCGAGGTAGAAGGTGGCCTGCGCGTACTGGGAGATGATCGGCCCGACGGACGCGTCCCAGCTCGCGGCCCAGGTGACCGCCCAGCACAGCGACGCGGCGGTGAACAGCAGCCCGGTGCGGCGAGTCCGCGTCCCGGTCGCGAGCAGCACGCCGGCCACGGCGATGGCGGCGCAGCCGGCCAGCGTGAGCACGGCCGCGGCCGGGTGCTGCCGCCAGTACGGCCAGCCGGCCAGCAGCGCCAGCCCCGCGACCGCCGGCCCGGCGGCGAGGGCGCGCCTCGTCTCCGCGCCGAACCACGGGGGCGACCTGCGCCGCCGCGGTGCGGAAATCACCACGACCACCCTCTCCATGCTCGGACCTCGGGGGACGTCCTGCCTACCGGAAACCCACGGTGCGCCGCTCCGTGCTTTCCCGGACGCGGCGCGGGCGGGCCGTCCGGCCGCGGGGCGCACCGGAATTGTCCCCGACTCCCCCGGCGTCCTCCCAGCGGCGTTATCCGATCGATGCGCACGCCGTTCCGGCCTTTCCGTCCCGATCTTGCCGGACCCGGGTCCCGCCCTCCCGGGACCATTCGGGACGCGCACCCCTTGACGCGGGACGGCCCCCCGCCGCGACCCTGGTCAGCGTTCCTTTCAACACGTGATGAAAGGAATTCACATTCACCGGGTAAACCCGGCTGCTTGTCCGGGTTCGCCTGGGTTGCCGGTCGTGGCGCACAATGCCAGGATCGTTCACCGCCGGCAATGGGGGACAGACCGAGAGGCATGGGGGCGCGCAGGAATGAACCACGAGATGGCCGTGCGCGGCGGTGGGCCGGGGGCCGGGCGGCCCGTGCTCGTCGACGCGTCCGGGCCGATGCGGCAGGTCGCCGTCCGCGCCCGGGTCCGGCCGCGGTACCGGGCGATCCTGGCGGTGGACATCGAGGGCTCCACCACCCGCACCGACCCGGTCAAGGCGGAACTCCGCCGCACGCTGTACCGGCTGCTTGAAGAGGCGTTCAACCGGGCCGGAATCGGGCGCCGGTACCGGGAGGAGTACGTCGACCGGGGCGACGGGGCGCTCGTCCTGGTGCACCCATTCGACGAAGTGCCGAAAACGCTGCTGCTGCACCCGGTCATGCCGATCCTGTCCGCACTGCTCACCGAATACAATGCGGCGCTCGGCGAATACAATGCCGCGGAGGCGATCTCCGCGGGCGGCGACCGGCGAATTCGCGTTCGGGTCGTCGTCCACGCCGGAGAGGTGCAGAGCGACGGCCACGGCAATTTCGGGGAGGCGCTCGACGTCGCCTTCCGGCTGCTGGACTCGCCGGAGGCGAAGAGCGCGCTGCGGCGCACCCGCGCGCCGCTGGCGCTGGTCGTGTCGGAGGACATCTACCACTCCATCGTCCGGCACGGGTACGAGGGGATACGTGCCGACTCCTACGTCCCGCTCGTCCGGCTGGAGGTGACCGGCCGCAGCCACCAGGGCTGGCTGCACGACGCCGGGGCCGCCCGCGCGGCCGCCGGCCGCGGCACCGGTGTGCCCGCGTGGCGGCGCCGCCTGCGCGCCCTCGCGGTCAGCGGCGGCCCACGCCCGCCAGGGTGAAGGTGCGCTCCGGGTGCGCGGCCCCGGGCCCCGGCCCGTCGGGCCGCCACTCGGAGGTGTAGGCGAGGCCCGGCTCCACCAGGTCGAAGGCCGCCACGATGTCGAGGATCTCGGCGCGGCTCCGGCCCCAGAAGTGGTCGCCGGCCGTCCTGAAGACCCGGCCGACGTCGCCGCCGGACTCCGGCTCGGGCTCCTGGGTGATGTGCGTGAACACGAGGTGGCTGCCGGGCGCGAGCGCGTCGTGCAGGCGGCGGAGCGCGGCGGCCGCCTCGGCGGCGTCCTCGATGAAGTGCAGGACGCGGTCGAGGACGACCCCCACCGGCTGCTCGAAGTCGATGAGCGCGCGGACCTCCGGGTCGTCGGCGACGGCCTCGGGGCGCTTCGGGTCGCACCGGACGAAGGCCGCCCGCCGCGTCCGGGCGAGGAGCGCGCGAGCGTGCACGAGCACGACCGGGTCGCCGTCGGCGAACACGACGGTCGCGCCGGGCGCGACCTCGGCGGCGACCTCGTGGACGTTCCCGCGCGCCGGCAGCTTGGTGCCGATGTCGATGAACTGCCGCACGCCCCGGCGGGCGAGGAACCGGACGGCGCGGCCGATGAAGGCGTGGTTCTCCCGCGCCGCCGTCCGCGCCTCCGGGATGACGGCGAGCAGCCGCTCGGCGACCTCCCGGTCCGCCGCGTAGTTGTCCTTGCCGCCGAGCAGGTAGTCGTAGATCCGGGCCGTGTTGGGCCGCACCAGATCCACGTCGGCGGGAGTCCACCTCTCATCGGCCATTCGCACAACTCCGCTCATCCCCGGTCAAATGATCGTCTCATGGAACGGGGAGTGCTCGCACCGGGACCGACCGTGTCCGAGCACCGACGGACACCCGAACCACCGCAGCCGCCGACGCCCACCGGATGCGAACACATGTTCGCCCCACCTTCGGCTCTCGCCGAGCCCAGTCCGGCTCCGAGCCCTGGCGCTCAGGCGGGGTAGGGCAGGGGCCCGTGGCAGGTGCTGCCACGGGCCCCTTGGGGGTCGGTCACTCGTTGAAGAGGCGGCCGTAGTCGGCCATGGCGAGGGCCACGTCGGCCTGCGCCCAGAACCGGTGGTAGGTGAACACCGGTGCGGTCGAGGTGTCGCCGTTGGCGTAGGCCATGACGCGCTGGTAGTCGGGGTCGCTCTTGTAGAAGGAACGGATGGACATGAAGGTCGAGTTGGAGTTGATCGGGTCGCCGTTCGGCATGGTGCCCGTCCAGCCGGACGGGATGTAGACCGGGTCGGTGAGGCGGTTGTAGTCGGCCCGGGTCTCCTGCACCGAGACGCCCTTGGCGTCGGTGTGCTTCCAGATGGCGTCCAGCAGGTCCTTGGCGGCCTGCTTGGCGTCGGCGTCGCCGGACTTGGCCGCGTAGTACGTCAGGGTCTTGGCGTACGCGGCGGCCACGCCGATGTCGCTGGTGTAGTCCTGCACGGAGACGTGCAGGTCGGAGTTGGCGGGCGGCATGCCGCTGGCGGAGGACCAGTCGGCGTCCGGCTGCCCGGTCCACTTGAGGGTGGACGGGATCTGGATACTGCCCGTGGACGGGTCGACCGTCGTGTTCGACAGCGCCCAGGCGACCCACTTGTCGAGGATGGCCTTGGCGTCCGCGTCACCGGTGACCTGGTAGTACTCCGCGACGCGCTCCATCGACCACGCCTGGAAACCGAACCACTGGTTGCTCGGCGGGTCGTGGTAGACGGGCTGCCAGTCGTAGGCCATGCCGTAGAACTCGGTGAGGCCGGTGGGCGGGGTGCTGTAGCTGCCCTCCCAGCTGTTGGTGACGCCGCCGGCGATGCCGCCCTCGGCGGACTGCAGCCACTTGTAGAGCTGCAGCTGCCGGGTGAGGCTCGTCTTCCAGTCGGACTTGGCCGTCGCGCCCTTGGGGGCGAGCGCGGGGTCGTTCACCAGCGCGTAGGCGGCGAGGGGGTTCTGGTAGCCGAAGTGCGAGGCTCCGTCGCCGATGCGCCACGCCCAGCCGGCGCTGGTGTCGGTGGCGCCGCCCCACGCGTAGTACCAGGACAGCAGGTAGTGCTCGCTGTTCTTGCCCGAGCCGGCGGGGCAGGACGTGGGCGAGTCGCAGTCGCCGATCTTCTTGAAGTACTTGTCGAAGAAGGAGTACCGCAGGTAGTCGCCCATCTTGCCGGCCTTCGCCACGGTCGCCGAGACGTCCCCGGCCTTGCCCTGGCCGTCGGCCCAGATGTTCGCCCAGTACGCGGCCTGGATGGCGCGCGCGTCGGCGTCGGGGGCGTCGGTGAACTTCCACTGCTTGGCGTAGGACGAGTCCTTGATGAACAGGTCCAGGTAGCCGTTGGTGCCGCCGTAGGCGAACTTGTCGCACGTCGGCTGCGGGACGGTCTCGAACACCGACTCCTGCGAGCCGCGCTGGTAGGTGTTGATGTAGGACGGGCCGGTGGCGCTGGGGCCCTCCTCGCAGCCGCCGCCCGGCGTGTTGCCGTAGCCGTAGACGTTGTCGACGTCCTGCAGCCAGTGCATGCCGTAGATGTCGTCGGTTCCGTAGGCGGACTTCAGCTCGCCCGCGATCGGGTCCTGGCCGACCGGGACGCTGCCGTCGATCGCCGACGGGTAGTCGCTCGGCAGCGGGTGCTCGGCGGCGTAGGTGGCAGGCTTGGACGGGTCGTAGAAGGAGCCCGTCGGCTGGTCCGCGTGCGTCGGGATCATGTACTTCTCCATCAGCGCCCAGGCGGCGTTGAAGGGGGCCCAGTTCTGCGTGACCTTGCCGTACATGGCCTCCAGCCAGATGAGGTAGCTGTAGGCCTCGGACGTCGTCTCGTGCCCGTGGTCGGGGGCCTCGACCATGAACGTCTCCACCGAGTGGTACGGGATGCCCTCGGGGCTGAAGTAGCCGTTCGCCGGGTCCTTGATCTTGTTGTACTGGTCGAGGAACCGCTGCGTGTAGGTGTCACCGCCGGTGGCCACCTCGGTCGCGGTGACCTTGGCCGCCGCGTACCCGGTCGCGGACGAGGTGAAGGTCGCCTGGCCCGTCCCCGCGTCGTCCGCGGTGATCGTCACGTTCTGCGCGGTGGACCAGTTCTGCGGCGTGAAGGTCAGCGTCCCGCCGCCGGTCACCGACAGGCCGCTGTTGCCCGCCGTCCGCGCCGTCGTCACGGTGACGTTCGAGGACGGCGCCTCGGAGAGCTTCACCGCGTACGTGGCCGTGGAGCCCTGCGCGATGGTCAGCGTGGCGGGGTTGGCCACGACGCTCGCCTCGGCCGCGACCGTGATCCCGACGGGCGCCGACTCGGCCGTCCCGCCCGCGCTGTCGGTCACCTTGGCGTAGAGCGAGTAGTCGCCCGCCGCCGAAGGCGTCCAGTTCAGGCTGTAGGGGGCGCTGGTGTCGGCGGCGCCGAGCGAGCCGTCCTGGTCGAAGAACTCGACCTTGGACACCGTCGCGCCGGTCCCGGCCGTCGCGGTCGCCGCGAGCGGCACCGAGGCGCCCACCGAGTACGTCGCCCCGGCCGCCGGGCTGGTCAGCGCCACCTTCGGAGCGGACGTGCTGCCGTTGCAGGCCGTGCCGTTCAGGGTGAACGACGTCGGGTCGGTGTTCGTCCCGCTGTAGGTGAACTGCGCGCCGATGTTCACGGTCGCGCCGCTGGCGAGCGACCCGTTCCAGCTCTCGTTCTGGACGGTGACGGCCTGGCCCGACTGCGACCACTTGCCCGACCATCCGCTGGTCAGCTTCTGGTTCCCCGAGTAGGAGTACTTCAGCGTCCAGCCGTTCAGCGCGTCGCCCTGGTTGGTGATGTCGATGCTCGCGGTGAAGCCGCTGCCCCAGTCGTTCTTCTTGTAGACGACCTTGCACGCGGCGGCCGCCTCGGCCGTGGGCGCCAGTACGCCGAGGCCGCCGCAGAGCAGGGTCAGCGTCGCGCTCACGGCGGTGAACGCGCGCCATCGTTGCCTTCTTCTCACTTCCGGTTCCTTCCGTGGGTCGCCCGGCGTGCGGGCATGCCGGGCTCCACCGCCGGCGGAGTCCGGCGGCGGGGTCCCTTCAGGGGGCGCGCCCGGGGACGGGGCGCGCGTCAGACCGGGGCCGTCAGCCGGACTCCCGGATGATCAACTTGGTGCGCAGCACCACGCCGCGCTCGGTGTTCGGCCGCCCGCCGGTGCAGGCGCGCAGCTCGCGGGCGAGCCGGGCGCCGAGGTCCTCGGCGGGCTGCCGGACGGTGGTCAGCCGGGGCCGCACCTGCCGGGCGACGGGGGCGTCGTCGAATCCGACGACGGCGACGTCGTCGGGGACGCGGCGGCCCGCCCGGCGCAGCGCGCTGAGCGCGCCGACCGCCATCTGGTCGGACGCGGCGAGCACGGCGTCGACGTCGGGGCGGCGCTCCAGCAGCCGGCGCATCGCCCGCTCGCCGGACAGCCGGCCGAAGTCGCCCTGGCAGACCAGCCCGTTGACGCCCATCCCGGCCTCCCGGGCGGCGAGCCGGTAGCCGGCCAGCCGGTCGACGGCCGCGCCCATGTCGGCGGGCCCGGCGATGGTGCCGATGCGGCGGCGGCCGTTGGTGAGCAGGTGCCGGACGGCGGCGTGCGCGCCGCCGCGGTTGTCGACGTCGACGTACGGCAGCGCCACCTCGTCGAGGGGGCGCCCGGCCAGCACCACGGGGGCGCCGGCCGCGGCCTGCACGAGCGGGGCGACCTGGTCGCGGCGGGCGCCGACGAGCAGCACGCCCTCGGCCCGGCCGCCGCGCAGGTAGCCGGTGGTGGCGCGCCACTCGTCCGGCCGGCCGGCCATCAGGACGACGAGCGGCGCCCGGCCGTCGAGCTCGCGGCGCACGCCCCACAGCAGCCGGGCGAAGTACGGGTCGCCGAGGACGCGGCAGGCGTCCTCGCAGACGACGGCCGCGATCGTGCCGGACGACTCCCGGTCGGGGGAGCCGGCCCGGCGGCGGACGTAGCCGAGCCGCTCGACGGCCGCCTCGACCTGGAGGCGGGCCGACCGGCTGACCCGGGCCGAGCCGTTGAGCACGCGGGACGCGGTCGCGGGCGACACGCCGGCGAGCTCGGCGACGTGGGCGAGGGTCGGGGGCCGGTCGGGAAGGGCTGGGT
>NZ_SMJW01000236.1 GCF_004348335.1 Actinomadura bangladeshensis
CGCCCGGTCCCGCCCCTTAAGGACGAGACGGAGAGGCGCCGCGTCCGGTCGGCCGACCACGACCCGTCGATCATTCCGGGCCTCGTCGACGACGATGACGACGACCACGACGACCGGATCGGGCGCGAGCGGTGACCGCCGGGTTGGCGGACGCCTGGACGGCCCGGTTCGGCGACGAGGTCAGCACGGAGGAGACGTCCGGCGGCCTCGCCGTCGGGGTCCCGCCCGAGCACTGGGTGGACGCGCTGACCTTCGCGCGCGACGACCTGGCCTGCGGCTTCTTCGACTGGCTGACCGGCGTGGACGAACTGGAGGACGGCTTCGCCGTCGTCGTCCACGTGTACTCGCTGGAGCGCCGCCACCACCTGCTGGTCCGGACCCGCGTCCCGAGGCGGGCCCCGGTGCTGGCGACGGCGACGGGCGTCTACCGGGGCGCCGCCTGGCACGAGCGCGAGACGGCGGAGATGTTCGGGATCCTGTTCGAGGGTCACCCGAACCTCGTCCCGCTGCTGCTGCCGGACGGCTTCGAGGGCCATCCGCTCCGCAAGGACTTCGTCCTCGCCGCCCGCGTCGCGAAACCATGGCCGGGCGCCAAGGAACCGGGCGAGTCGGGTCACGGCGCCCCGAGCCGCCGCCGCGTCCGCCCGCCTGGCGTGCCCGAGGACGGCCCTTGGGCGACCGCAGCGGAGCGCCAGCGGAGCGAGGATCGCGCCAGGGCCCCTCGGGGGTCTGGGGGGCGTCCCCCAGAAGGGCAGGGGCCCGATGCTTGAGGTCGTCGTCAAGCTGGCCCTGGTCGCGGCGGCGTTCGCGCTGCTTCCGCTGCTGGTGGGGCAGGCCGAGCACAAGGTGATGGCGCACATGCAGGGCCGCCTCGGCCCCATGTACGCGGGCGGTTTCCACGGCTGGGCGCAACTCGTGGCCGACGGCGTCAAGTTCGCGCAGAAGGAGGACGTGGTCCCGCGCGACGCCGACCGGTGGGTGTTCAAGCTGGCGCCGGGCGTGGCGCTCGTCCCGTACCTGCTGGTCCTGCTGGTGATCCCGGTCGGGCCGGGCGGCCAGGTCGCGCTCGACCTCGGTCCCGGCATCTTCTTCGCGCTCGCCGTCATGGGCGTCGGCGTGATCGGCGCGATCATGGCGGGCTGGGCGTCGGCGAACAAGTACTCGCTGCTCGGCGGGATGCGGGTGGCCGCGCAGCTGATGTCCTACGAGCTGCCGATGGTGTTCGCGGCGTCGTCGGTGGCGATGGCGGCGGGCACGCTGTCGCTGCCGGGGATCGTGGACGAGTGGCGCTGGTGGTGGCTGCCGTGGCAGGCCGTCGGCGCCGTGGTGTTCTTCGTCGCGGGCCTCGCCGAGCTGCGCCGCCCGCCGTTCGACATGCCGGTCGCCGACTCGGAGATCATCTTCGGCCCGTACACCGAGTACGGCGGGCTGCGGTTCGCGCTGTTCCTGCTCGCCGAGTACGCCGGGATCGTGGTGCTGTGCTCGCTCACGACCGTCCTGTTCCTCGGCGGGTGGAAGGGCCCGTTCCTGAACACCGAGCTGGGCTGGCTCTGGACGCTGCTCAAGATCGCCGTGCTGGCGTTCTGCGTCATCTGGCTGCGGGTCAGCTACCCGCGCATGCGCGAGGACCAGCTGCAGAAGCTCGCCTGGGCGTGGCTCGTCCCGCTGTCGCTGGCGCAGCTCGCGCTGACCGGCGTCCTCAGCGTCGCGCTCTGAGTCGGCGCGGGAAGGTCAGCGCAGGAGGGTCAGCGCAGGAAGATCGTGTAGTCGGCCATGAGGGGGAGGACGTCGGCCGGGATGTCGGCGTCCACCGCCATCTCCTCGGCCGACACGAACCCGCCGTGCTCCTCGCGGCGGCGGACGACCCGCTCGGCCATCTCCGGGGTCATGCCCGGCAGCGCCTCGATGATCTCGCGCGGCGCACCGTTGACGTCCACGAGGCCGCCGTCGTCGTAGCTGCGCGGCGCGTCGGGACGGCCGATCCGCAGCTCGCGGGCCAGCGCCGGGTCGTCGGCGGCGAGCGCGCGGGCCTCCTCGCGCAGCGTCCGGCGGTACCTGGCGTACTCGATCGCGCGCTCGTTCTGCCGGTTGCGGGGCGCCTCGCGCGGGAAGACCGACGTCCGGACCGCGAACGCGTGCCCGGTGCCGGCCAGCCACAGCAGGATCGCCACGAACGACCCGAGCACGGTGAGCACCGCGTTCCCGGACTGCATCAGCGTCACGACGGCGGCCGTGCCGGCGCCGTACCCGGCGGCGGTGGCGCCGAGCCCCCACGAACCGCGCCGGATGGCCGCGTAGAGGAACGAGAACGGCGTCCCGTAGCCCAATGTGATGAACGGCACGAAAGCCCACAGCACGCCGCCGGCGGCGTCCGAGCCCGCGGGCGGCACCGGAGGGGAGGCCGGCCCGGGAACCGGCGGCCCCGGGAAGGGCGGGCCGGGGAACGGGGCCCCGGGAGCGCGCCACCCGGACGGCCCGTACGCCCGCGGCGCCGGCCGGCGGTTCGGCTGCGTGTGCCCCTGATGCGGGAGCCCGGGGGCGGGACGCGGCCGGCGGCCCTGCTCGGGATCGAACGGGCGGTCTGCGTGCTGGCTCACATCCCCTCCCTGCCCGTAAGCGCGCCACATACCACACGGCCTACTGCAGGTAGGACGAATGCCGAGCCCATCGCGTTCCCCCGGGGCCCGTCGTACGCAATCATGGGGCGCGTGGGACGGCTACCAGGAGGCGGGCTGGCCAAGGGGCTGGCGGTCACGTTGCGGACGATGACGCGGCGGTCCATAACGCGTCAGTACCCCGAAGTGCAACCCGATCTGCCCCCGCGCAGCAGGGGCGTCATCGCGCTGTTCGAGGAGAACTGCACCGTCTGCATGCTGTGCGCCCGCGAATGCCCCGACTGGTGCATCTACATCGACTCCCACAAGGAGACCCTCCCGGCCGAGGGCGGCGGACGCCCCCGGACCCGCAACGTCCTCGACCGGTTCGCGATCGACTTCGCGCTGTGCATGTACTGCGGGATCTGCATCGAGGTGTGCCCGTTCGACGCGCTGTTCTGGTCGCCGGAGTTCGAGTACGCCGAGTACGACATCGCCGAGCTGACCCACGAGAAGGAGCGGCTCCGCGAATGGATGTGGACCGTCCCGCCGCCGCAGGCCCACGACCCGTCCGCCGAACCGCCGAAGGAGATCGCCGCGGCGGAGAAGGCGGCGGCCCGCGCGGCGCGCCGGGGTCCGGGCCGGTGAGCGGGCAGGAGGTCGTGTTCACGCTGCTCGGCGTGGTCGCGGTCGGGTCCGGGATCCTGGTGGTGACGACGCGGCGGCTCGTCCACGCGGCCCTGTGGCTGGTCGTGTCGTTCGGCGCGCTCGCGGGCGGCTACCTGGTGCTGACCGCGGAGTTCGTCGCCTGGGTGCAGGTCCTGATCTACGTCGGCGCGATCGTGGTGCTGCTGCTGTTCGGGATCATGCTGACGCGGGCGCCGATCGGGGAGTCCGCCGACCTCGACTCCGGCAACCGGTGGGCCGCGCTCGCCGTCGCCGGCGGCACCGCCGCCGTCCTGGTCACGGTGATGGTCATCGGGTTCCGGGACGAGCGGATGCCGCTGCGCGCGGGCGGCGGGTCGGCGGAGGAGCTCGGCGCCGCCGTGTTCCGGACGTGGGTGCTGCCGTTCGAGGTGCTGTCGGTGCTGCTGCTGGCCTCGCTGGTCGGCTCCATCGTCCTGTCGCGCTCCGACATCGGCCCGGAGGCGTCAGCCCCGGAGGCGTCAGCCCCGGAGGCGTCAGCCCCGGAGGCGTCAGCCCCGGAGGCGTCCGGGCCGGGGGAGGAGGGCTGATGCATCTGGCCTATCCGACGGTCGTCGCCGCGCTGCTGTTCTCCGTTGGCGTGTACGGGGTGCTGGCGCGCCGCAACGCGATCCTCGTGCTGATGTCGGTCGAGCTGATGCTGAACGCGGTCAACCTGAACCTCGTCACGTTCGACGTCTGGTATCAGGACAAGCTGCACGGCGGCCAGGTCCTCACGCTGTTCACCATCGTGATCGCGGCGGCGGAGATCGGGCTCGGGCTCGCGATCGTCCTGCTGGTGTTCCGGAACCGGAAGATGATCGACGTCGACCGGCTGCGCACGTTGGCGGAGGACGGGGGCGCTCCGCCGCGTCGTCCGGCCGAGCCGGAACCGGAGCCCGAGGCGGTCGACGCGCAATGATCTGGCTCGCCTCGCTGGTGGCCCTGCTGCCGTTCCTCGCCGCGTTCGCCGGGATGCTGCTCGGACCGTCCCTGACCCGGGCCGTGCGCGGCCTGCCGGGCGGCGGCCCCGGCGTGATCGCGTGCGTCCCGGTCGGCGTCTCGGCGGTGCTGTCGGCGATCGTCGCGTTCGTCGTCTGGCGCGACCCGGGGCCGCGGACGGGCGTCCTCACACTGGTCGACACGGGCTCGGTGCCGATCGAGGTCGGGCTGCAGGTGGACGGACTGTCCGCCGCGGTCGCGCTCATGGTCTGCTGCGTCGCCCTCGCCGTCCAGGTGTACTCGGTCGCCTACATGCGCGGCGACCGGCGGTACTCGTCCTACGCGGCGTTCATCTCGCTGTTCACCTCCGCGATGCTGCTCGTCGTCTACTCGGGCGACCTCCTGCTGCTGTACGTGGGCTGGGAGGTCATGGGCATCTGCTCGTACTTCCTGATCGGGCACCACTGGGAGGAGCGGGCGACCTCGCGGGCGGCGGTCAAGGCGTTCCTCGTCACGCGGCTCGGCGACGCCGGCTTCCTGATCGGCGTGATCGTCCTCGGCGTCGGCGCCGGGACGTTCGACATCTCCGCGATCGCCGCGTCGGCGCCGGACCTGCCCGCCGCGACCGTCACGGCCGCGGCGCTGCTGCTGCTCGCCGGCGTCGCGGGCAAGAGCGCCCAGTTCCCGCTGCACACCTGGCTCCCGGACGCGATGGCGGGCCCGACCCCGATCAGCGCGCTCATCCACGCGGCGACGATGGTCGCGGCCGGCGTCTACGTCATCGCCCGCGTGTACGGGGTGTTCGTCGCGGCGCCGGACGCGCTCGCCGTCCTCGGCGTCATCGCGGTGGTCTCCATGGTCGGCGCGGCCTGCGCCGCCCTCGCGCAGGACGACCTGAAACGCGTCCTGGCGTACTCGACGATCAGCCAGCTGGCGGTGATGGCCGCCGGGCTGGCCGTCGGCGCGAAGTCCGCGGCCGTCTTCCACCTGCTCACGCACGGCGCGTTCAAGGCACTGCTGTTCCTCGCCGCCGGATGCGTCATCGTGACGGCCGGGTCGAACATGCTCCGCGACTACGGCGGCCTCCGGCGCGGCATGCCGATCACGTTCGGGGCGATGACGGTCGGCCTGGCCGCGCTCGCGGGCGTCCCGCCGTTCAGCGGCTGGTTCTCCAAGGACTCCGTCATCGAGGCCGCCCAGCACTCGGCCCTGCACGGCGGCGAGTCGGCCGCCTTCTCCGCGCCCGGCGCCGTCATGCCTCCGGAGGTGCCGGCCGCCTCACCGACCGGGTTCCCCTCCGGTCTGTTCCAGGGGTGCCTGACGGACCCGCCGATCGACTGCCACGCGATCCAAGCAACCGTGACGGGCGGAGTGCTCCAAGCGGATCTCGTCGCCACCGCCTACACCGTGGACGTGCCGGGCGGGGTCGCGTGGCTGGTCTATCTGGGCTTGCTGGTCACGGTCGTCCTGACGGCGGCCTACGCGATGCGCACGTGGCTGATGATGTTCTTCGGCGAGACGCGCGGATCGTACGAGGTGCGCGACCCGTCGCGCTTCATGTCGTGGACGGTCGCGGCGCTGGCCGTCCCTGCCGCGATCCTCGGATTCTTCGGGCTCGGGGCTTCGGAACTGCGCCCGCACCTCGGAGCCTCGCTACTCAGTGTTCTGCTGGTGGCGCTTGGGGCAGGTGTCGCCTTCCTGGTGTGGAACCGTGACCCGGCACTGGATCCGGCGCGCGCGCTTGGGCCGGTCCGTCCTGTCTTCGCGCGGGGCTTCTTCGTGGACGAGTTGTACGCGGTGGCGATCGTCCGTCCGGTGAAGGCCCTGGCGCGTTACGTCGTGGCGTTCGACCGCGCCGGCGTGGACGCCGCCGTCGTCGGGACGGGACGCGGTGCACGCCGCCTCGCGGAGCTGTCCCGCCTCCCGCAGAACGGGAACCCGCAGACCTACCTCACCGGCCTGCTCGCCGGCGTCGTCGTCATCGTGGCCGGGGTGGTGCTCCTCCTGTGATCTTCGTGCTCATGATGGCGATCCCGCTGGCCGGGGCGCTCGCGCTGCTCGTCCCGGCGGACCGGTTCCTGCGCACGGACTTCGCCGTCCGGGCCTTCGGCACCGCCGTGTCGGCCGCGACGCTGCTCGTCGCGATCTCCGCGCTGACCGCGTTCGACTTCGGCGCCACGTCCCGCATGCAACTGGAGATCGACCGGCCCTGGGCGCCCGCGATCGGGCTGCGCTTCCACCTCGGCGTCGACGGGATCTCGCTGCCGCTCGTCGTCCTCACCGCGCTGCTGACGTTCCTGTGCTTCCTCTACACGCTGCGGCACCCGCCGGCGGGCGGCCGGATCCGGCTGCTCACCGCGCTCCTGCTCGTCCTCGAGATCGGGATGCTCGGCACGTTCGCCGCCCTCGACCTCGTGCTGTTCTTCGTGTTCTTCGAGACCGTCCTCGTCCCCATGTACGTGGTGATCATGCTGTGGGGCGGGACGGGACGCCGCGCCGCCGCCTACAAGTTCATCCTCTACACGCTGCTCGGCTCCGGCCTCCTCCTCGCCGGGATGCTGCTGGTCGGCGCGACGTCCGGCACGCTCGACATGACCGCGCTCGCCGCCCGGCACGGATCCGGGCTGACGCGCGGCATCCAGATCACGGCGTTCGCGCTGATGGGCGTCGGTTTCGCCGTCAAGGCGCCGATGTGGCCGCTGCACACCTGGCTGCCGGACGCGCACACCGAGGCGCCGACCGTCGGATCCGTCCTGCTCGCCGGCGTGCTGCTGAAGATGGGCACCTACGGGCTGGTCCGCGTGGCCCTGCCCCTCGCCCCGGACGGCGCCGCGTTCTGGGCCCCGTGGCTCGGCCTCCTCGCCGTCATCGGGATCATCTACGGCGCCCTCGCCTGCCTCGCCCAGCGCGACCTCAAACGGATGATCGCCTACTCGTCCGTCGGGCACATGGGCTTCGTCCTGCTCGGCATCGCGACCCTCACCCCCGTCGGGATCAACGCCGCGCTGTTCGGCAACATCGCGCACGGCCTGATCACCGGCCTGCTGTTCTTCCTCGCCGGGTCGGTCAAGGAGCGCTGGTCGACCACCGACATGGCCGCGATCGGCGGCGGCATGCTCGGCACGTCGCCCCGACTGGCCTCGATCCTGACGTTCGCGTCCGTCGCGTCGCTCGGGCTGCCGGGCCTCGCCGGCTTCTGGGGCGAGGTGCTCGCGCTGATCGGCGCGTACCGCCCGCACGCCGACCTGCCCCGCGAGACGTTCGTGACGTTCATGGCCGTCGCCGCGCTCGGCGCCGTCCTCACCGCCGCCTACTTCCTGCGGATGCTCGCGAAGCTGACCCACGGACCCGCCCCCGAGGGGGTGCCGCGCGGTCCGGTCGCCGCCGTCTCCGTCCAGGAGTACGCGGCCTGGGTGCCGCTGATCGCGCTCACCCTCCTCGTCGGCCTCTGGCCGAAGACCCTGCTGGACGTGACCACCGGCCCCGTCCGCGCGCTGTTCGGAGGCGGCTGATGATCCAGGGCATCGACTACGCGGCGATCGCGCCGCCGCTGATCCTCGCCGTCGCCGCGATCGTCCTGCTCCTCGCGGACGCGTTCGACATGCCGCGCCGCGTCCTGTCCCTGCTCTCGGCGGGCTCGCTGCTGGCGGCGCTGATCGCCGTGATCGCCCTGGCCTCCGGCGACCGCCGCGCCACGTTCTGCCTCCCGGGCGGCCTGCGCTCCGACGGCCCCCGGTCCTGCTCCTACGTCGCGGACGACTTCACCCTCCTCTTCCAGGGGATCGTCCTGGGCGCCGCAGTGGTCGTCGTCCTCCTCTCGCTGCGCGAGATCACCGACTCGAAGATGCCGGTAGGCGAGTACCACTTTCTCCTGCTCTCCGCCGTTATCGGGGCCTTGGCGCTGGTGGCCGCCCGCGACCTGGTCCTCCTCGTGGTCGCGCTCGAAACCCTCTCGCTGCCGGTGTTCGCACTCACGGCCCTCCGCCGCTACGACGGGAAGGCGTCCGAGGCGGCCCTGAAGCTGTTCCTGGTCTCGGTCGTCTCCACCGCGATCATGCTGTTCGGGATCAGCCTCCTCTACGGCGCGACCGGCGCGATGCACCTGGACCGGATAGCGCCCGCCCTCTCGCGGCTGCCCGCCGACCTGGACCCGATCGCCTCCGTCGGCTCCGTCCTCGTCCTCGCCGGGTTCGCGTTCAAGGTCGCCGCCGTCCCGTTCCACTTCTGGGCGCCGGACGTCTACCAGGGCGCCCCACTGCCCGTCGCCGCGTTCCTGTCCGTCGTCTCGAAGGCCGCCGGTTTCGCGGGCCTGGCGATCGTCCTCGCCCTGGGCCTGCCCGCGTACGGGCACGTGTGGGGGCCGGTGATCGCCGTCCTGGCCGCGCTCACCATGACCCTGGGCAACCTGCTGGCCCTCCGCCAGCGGACCGCGATCCGGCTGCTGGCCTGGTCGTCCGTCGCGCAGTCCGGCTACATGCTCGCGCCCCTGGCGGTCGGCTCGCACCGCCTCCCCGAGGCCGTCGCCGCCACCACCGCCTACGTCGCCCTCTACGCCGTCATGAACCTGGGCGCGTTCGCCGTCGTCATCGCCTACCACCACCGCCGCACGCTGGACGACTACCGCGGCCTGGCCCGCCGCAGCCCCGCCACCGCCGCCGCCCTCGCCTTCTTCCTGATCTGCCTCGCCGGACTGCCGCCCGGCGTCATGGGGCTGTTCGCCAAGGTCGTCGTCTTCCGCGCCACGGTCGCGGGCGGCGTAACCTGGCTGGCGGTGGTCATGGCGATCAACACGGTGATCGGGCTGTACTACTACCTGGCCTGGGCCGTCCGCCTGTTCACGCCGTCGCCCTCGGACGAGCACGACGTAGCGCCGGGCCCGCCCGCCCGCGCCGCGATCATCGCGACCGCGGCCGGCGCGATCGTCCTGTCGGCGGCCCCGCAGATCGTCCTGCAGACGGTGTCGCAGGCCACCTGACCGGGGAACGTTCACCCAGGTCAAACCGTTGATGTTCATGCCGGAGTCGACGGGGAGGCAGACGGAAGTGCGTAGTAACGGCGTCAAGACGGCAGCACTGATCGCCGCGCTGTCCGCCCTGATGCTCGTCGCCGGATGGGCGTTCGGCGGCAGAACGGGGCTGACGATCGCGCTGGTGATCGCCCTCGGCACCAACGGCGTCGCCTACTTCTTCAGCGACCGGATCGCGCTGCGCTCCATGCGCGCCCACCCGGTCGGCGAGGTCGAGGCCCCGACCCTGTACCGGCTCGTCCGGGAACTCTCGACGTCCGCCCGCCAGCCGATGCCGCGCCTCTACATCTCCGAGACCCGCCAGCCCAACGCGTTCGCCACCGGCCGCAACCCGCGCAACGCCGCCGTCTGCTGCACCCGCGGCATCCTGCACATCCTGGACGAACGGGAACTGCGGGCCGTCCTAGGCCACGAACTCTCGCACGTCTACAACCGGGACATCCTGATCTCCTCCGTGGCCGCCGCGATCGCCACAGTGATCACCTACCTCTCCCACCTGGCGATCTTCCTCCCCATCGGCCGCTCCGAGGACGACGACGGCCCCGGCATCCTCGGCGCGCTCCTGATGCTCGTCCTGGGCCCGGTGGCCGCCATGGTCGTCCAGATGGCGATCTCCCGCACCCGCGAGTACTCCGCCGACGCCGCCGGCGCCCGCCTCACCGGCGACCCTCTGTCCCTGGCCTCGGCCCTCCGCAAGATCGACGCCGGCACCCGCGCGATGCCCCTGCCGCAAGATCCCGAACTCGCGACCACCAGCTCCCTGATGATCGCCAACCCCTTCGCGGGCGCCGGCATAGGCAGGCTCTTCTCCACCCACCCGCCCACGGCCGACCGCATCGCCCGCCTGGAACGCATGGCGGGCCGCCGCTGAAAGGCCCGAACCACTCCGCCCCCGGCCGCGTCATAGAACACGAGAGCACGCCGGCCCCTTCTGCGGGGGAGAGGGCCGGCGCGCTCTGAGAGAGAACTACCTGTAGTTGACGAACTGCAGGGCGACATCCAGATCCTTGCCCTTGAGCAGCGCGATGATCTCCTGCAGGTCGTCCTTCTTCTTCGAGCTGACCCGCAACTCGTCCCCCTGGATCTGGGCCTTCACACCCTTCGGCCCCTCATCCCGGATGATCTTCCCGATCTTCTTGGCGTCCTCCTGGGCGATGCCCTCCTTGAGCCCCACGCCCAGCTTGTACACCTTCCCGGACAGCTTCGGCTCACCCGGATCGACCGCCTTGAGCGAGATGCCCCGCTTCACGAGCTTGTCCTTCAGTACGTCCAGCACCGCGTTGGCCCGCTCCTCGGTGTTCGCCTGGATCTCGATCGAATCACCGGACCACTTGATCCCCGCGTCCACGTTCCTGAAGTCGAACCGGTTGGCCACCTCCTTGGCGGCCTGGTTCAGCGCGTTGTCGACCTCCTGCCGGTCGAGCTTCGACACGATGTCAAACGACGAGTCGGCCACGGCCCACACATCCCCTCAGCAGCAACTTCCCGATCCCCAGAGCGTATCGACTCCAAACGATCAAGCCCACGCCCCCGACCCCGCGCCTCGATGTCACACCCACTCCCGACGTCCGCTATTCTTTCCAGTGCCATCGCGCGGCGGGTTGCCCGAGTGGCCAATGGGAGCGGACTGTAAATCCGTCGGCTTAGCCTACCCAGGTTCGAATCCTGGACCCGCCACACCAGCAGAAACAGCCCCTGACCAGGCACGACCCGGTCAGGGGCTGTTCTCGTTCTGTCCGGCTGTCTCTGATCGTTAACGGTCTCCTACAGCCGTCTGTGCCGAATACGTGCCGAAGTTCTAAGGCGTCTTTGGCCTGGTCGCTTCGCTGATTCGGCGCTTGGCGTCGTCCTCCTGCCCGGCCACGCACTTGGCGTAGACGCGGAGCAGGACGGCGACGCTATGCCCCGCCCACTCGGCGACCTGAGCCGGAGGGACGCCCGCACCGAGCCACGTCGACACGGCCGCATGCCGGAGGTCGTACGGCGTCTTGGCCAACGGCGAGACTGCCTCACGCTCGCTCAGCGCCGCCTGTGCCGAGCCCCGAGGTACGTCCGGTCAGTCATGCGTCATCGCCGCCCCGGGGACGTGCAAGAGGCCGGCGAGGCCACACCTGAGCGGAGCGAGGAGTTCCGACTCCTGTTCACCCAGCTTCAGGACATTCGCGGCCAACTCCGTCACCTCGGCGCCAGACTTGACGATCTGGACGAACGGACCAGGGACCTTTAGGCCCGAGCCACATTGCCAGTAGTGGTGTCCGCTCTTGAATGGCGACGACCGTACGGCACAGGAACCCACGGTGCCCCCACCGTTTCCTGTGCCGTACGGCCGTCAGGGCCAGGGCCACCCGTCAGGATGCGTGATGGCCATGACCAGCTCTCGAACCGATACCGCTTCCACCAAGCGCCACCCACGGTCGCAGCGCACGAGTGCCCACAGCGACCGCGTGTAGCGGCCCCGCCAGCACGTGACCTCGAAGCGTTCGGAGATCTCGGCGAGGGCCGCCCCGGCGTCCATCAGGACCCGTCCGTCTCCCCGAACGAGCCCGCGGCCGAGATCCACCGGTCCAACGCCGTCATCACGCGCGAGACCGCCAGCTCCATATCCGAGCAGGGCGCCAGCAGTTCCCCGGTGCTGGAGCGGTACCACCAGCCGCCGTCCCCGGCGGCAATGGTGACGCTGTCGCCCAGACAGGGCGCGCCGGGGAAGAACACGCGCAGCATGGGCGGCGTCTCGAAGTACCGGCGATCCACCGTCCATCCCTGCCGACGCAGCGCCCGCGCGAGCCGGTTGAGCAGCCGCCGCGCGGTGAGTGGCCGAGGCAGCGCGGTTAGTGCATCCGGGGGGATAAGCACCCGCCGCGCCGCCTCAGCCTCCCCCGAGGCCGCCCCACCCAGCGCAGGGA
>NZ_SMJW01000237.1 GCF_004348335.1 Actinomadura bangladeshensis
GGGGTGATCTGCGGCTGCGGCCGGTGCTGCGGCGCCGGCGGGACCGGGGGCGGCGGCGGGAGCTGCGAGGCGATCCGGGTGCCCTGGTTGAGCAGCTCCTCCTGCCCGGCGGACTGGCCCGCGGGCGCGGCGCCGACGGCCCCGAGCAGGTTCAGCAGCAGCTGCGGGGCGGGCGGGCGCAGCCCCGCGTCCTTGGACAGGCAGCGCCCGATCAGGTCGCGGACGGGCCCCGGGGGCAGCGCCGACAGGTCCGGCTCCTCGTTGAGGATCCGGTTGATGATGACCGGCAGCGTGTCGGCCTCGAACGGCGACTGCCCGGTGGCGGCGAACACCATGGTCGCGCCCCAGGCGAAGATGTCGACCGCGGGGGTGAGCGGCGCGCCGGTCAGCTGCTCGGGCGCCAGGTAGCCGGGCGTGCCGACCACCATGCCGGTCGCGGTGACCGCGCTCTCCTGCGAGTTGACCGTCCGGGCGATGCCGAAGTCGACGACGCGCGGGCCGTCGGACGCCAGCATCACGTTGTTCGGCTTGAAGTCGCGGTGCACGATCCCGGCCTCGTGGATGGCCGCGAGCGCGGTCGCCGTGCCGATCGCGAGCCGCTCCAGCTCGGCGGCGCCGCGCGGCCCGTCGTGCGCGACCACGTCGTGCAGGGACGGCCCGTCGATGAACTCGCTGACGACGTACGGCTGGTCGCCGTGGACGTCGGCCTCGATCACCCGCGCCGTGCAGAAGGGCTCGACCTTCTGCGCCGCACTCACCTCGCGGGTGAACCGGGCACGTGCGGCCGGATCGTTGGCCATCTGCGCGTGCAGCAGCTTGACCGCGACGTACTCTCCTCCCGGGGCCTTGCCCAGGAAGACTGCCCCCTGGCCCCCGGCGCCCAGCCGTCCGATGACCTCGTACTGTCCGAGTGCCCTGGGATCGCCCGGCTCCAGCGGAGCGGCATCCGGCATCTGACCCTCCATTGACCCGCAGTGATGTCCGCGACATTGTGCGCCGGACCCGCCGCGGGCCCCGGGCCGGCGCCTGAACCGCGTCGCCGGGTCGAATCTCCGCAGGGGCCCGCCCCCAACCTCAGGCGGGCACGATATCGCGTTAGTTCAGACGTTTCACCGATCAATCTGGTTCGCCGTCCCGGTGGCCGGGTAGGGCCGTCCCGGTGCACGTCCCGCCGCACCTCCCGGCACGCCCTCCGGACGGCCGCCGGGAACAGGTTCCGGAACACCGGCCCGGTCGGCGCGCGCAACGCCGCCGGGACCGATATGATCCCCGCCGCCGCGGGAACTCCGGCAGGTGCCCCCGGCCCGGGACCCGGGCCGCCGGCATGCGCCGGGTATGTGACGGAAGACACAGAACGAGGAAAGATCCGGGTGACCCGTGTCACTCGTGGGAACGGTCGCGCCTTGTGTGTCGCAGGTCACCAACCGTGACAGAATTTCCCGCCCGGATCGGGCACAAGAACGGTCCCTTGAGCGTTAGATCCGCGCGACGGGGCGCATAAAGCACTGAGGGGGATGGAGATAGAAGATGGCGACCGACTACGACAGCCCACGCAAGACAGACGACGATCTCAGCGAGGACAGCCTCCAGGAGCTCCAGGCCCGGCGGGCCGACAAGGCCGCCAGCATCATCGACGAGGACCTGGACGCCGGTGAGGTCGCCGAGCTGCCGGGCGCCGACCTGTCCAACGAGGAGCTCACCTTCCGGGTGGTTCCGCGGCAGGCCGACGAGTTCACCTGCACGCGCTGCTTCCTGGTGCACCACCGCAGCCAGCTGGCCGGCGAGAAGAACGGCCAGCCGATCTGCCGCGAGTGCGCCGCCTGACCGGGAGTGGCCGCGGGTGTCGGGAGAGATCGAGAAACGTCATGACGCGGTGGAGCCGGCGCGCGGCGACGGCTCCACGGAGCTCGGTGAGCTGATCGGACGGCTCACCGCCGATGAGGACATGGACCGCGAGACCCGCGGCCGCCTGCTCGGACGACTGGCCGCACTGCTCGGCCGGAGCGCCCGCACGGTGGGGGCCGCGGGGGTCGCGCGCGGGAAGTGGCTCGGCGACCTGCTCGTGGAGGCCGCGCCGCACATCCCCATCCGCGACCTGGAGACGCTGCAGGCGCACCACCGCGGGCTGATGGGCGAGGCGCTCGCCGACCGGCTCGTCACGGTGGCCGGCAACGGCACGACCGCCGTCGGCGCGGCGGGCGGCGCGCTGGCCGCCGTGCAGTTCACCGCCCCGCCGCTGCTGCTGACCGCCCCCGCCCAGCTGGCCGCCGAGACGCTCGTCGTCGCGGCCATCGAGGTCAAGATGATCGCCGAGCTGCACGAGGTGTACGGCGTCCGCGTGCAGGGCACCGGCACCGTCCGCGGCGCTGCGTTCGTCACGTCCTGGGCGCGGCAGCGCGGTGTCAACCCCCTGGAGGCCGGGTCGCTCACCAGCGCCCTCGGCACCGCCGCCAAGACCGCCCTCCGCAAGCGCATGCTGCGCACCTTCGGCCGGAGCATGAGCACGATGGGCCCGTTCCTCACCGGTGCGGCCGCGGGCGCCGTGCTCAACCGGTCCGCCACGAAGGCGCTGGGGATGAAGGTCCGCAACGACCTGCGGCACGCCGCCGGGATCACGCCGCCGATGCCCGGGACGTACCAGCAGCGCCTTCCCTGACCCTCCGGCCCCTGACCCACCGGCCTTGCCGGGCGGTCGGCGACGGGCCGCCCCAGGGGGTCGCCCCCCTGGAACGACACCGGTCAGGCCTCGACCTTGAGGTGGGCGGGGAGCTCCCCGGTGCCCTTGGCGTACTGGTGCGCCACGGCGCGGGTCGCGAGCAGCCGGGCCAGCTCCATGCCGACGCCCATCACCACGGCCCATCCGACCGCCTCGGCCAGGTCCACGTCCGGCGACTCGGGGTTCGTCGGGGGCTCCTTGCCGGTGCTCTTCTTCCAGATCATCGTGATGGCCTTCTTCGCGACGAACCCGCCCGCGAACGCCGCGGCGCCGGCCATCACCCGCCAGCCGATGTCGCCTTTATCCGCCATATTCGTCCTCCAGTCGTCTGTCGTCTCCGACGCTACCGGAACGGTCCGCCCCCGGCCGCGGAGGCGCTCACCACGCCGGACCGTCCTTTAGCCCCACCCGCCGCCGATCAAAGGACGAGCTCGGCTCGGCGCCTGTGATCGGGCCTGCGACCCCTGCCGATGTCAATACCATTGGCTCATGACAGAGCAGCCGCGTACTCCGCACGTCCCTCCGAAGCCCTCCCTGGACGGCCTGGAGGAGAAGTGGGTACGCGCATGGGAGGACGAGGGCGTCTACCGCTTCGACCGCACCAGGCCGCGCGCGGAGGTCTACTCGATCGACACCCCGCCGCCCACCGTGAGCGGGTCCCTCCACGTCGGACACGTCTTCTCCTATACCCACACCGACACCGTCGCGCGGTTCCACCGCATGCGCGGTCGCGCGGTCTTCTACCCGATGGGCTGGGACGATAACGGCCTGCCGACCGAGCGCCGGGTGCAGAACCATTTCGGCGTCCGGTGCGATCCGTCCCTTCCCTACGACCCGGACTTCGCGCCGCCGGCCAAGCCCGACCCGAAACGCCAGCAGCCGATCTCGCGGCGCAACTTCATCGAACTCTGCGAGCGGCTTACCGAGGTCGACGAGAAGGCGTTCGAGGAGATGTGGCGCCAGGTCGGCCTCTCGGTCGACTGGAACCACCTCTACACGACCATCGGGGACGTCTCCCGGACGGCGTCGCAGCGCGCGTTCCTGCGCAACCTGGCGCGCGGCGAGGCGTACGTGTCCGAGGCGCCGACGCTGTGGGACGTCACGTTCCGCACGGCCGTCGCGCAGGCCGAACTGGAGGACCGCGAGCACCCCGGCGCCTTCTACCGGATCCGCTTCCACGGCGACGAGCGCCCCGTCTACATCGAGACGACGCGGCCCGAGCTGCTGCCCGCGTGCGTCGCGCTGGTCGCCCACCCCGACGACGAGCGCTACCGGGAACTGTTCGGGACGACCGTCCGCACCCCGCTGTTCGGCGTGCAGGTCCCGGTCCTCGCGCACCGGCTGGCCGAGCCCGACAAGGGCTCCGGCATCGCGATGATCTGCACCTTCGGCGACGTCACGGACGTCACCTGGTGGCGCGAACTCGACCTGCCCACCCGCGCGATCATCGACTGGGACGGCAGGCTGGCCGCCGACCCGCCCGCGGGCGTCGCCGCGGAGCCCTACGCGGAGCTGGCCGGCAAGACGGTCTTCTCCGCCAAGGAGCGCGTCGTGGAGCTGCTGCGCGACTCCGGCGACCTGGACGGCGAGCCGCGCAGGATCAGCCGGCCGGTGAAGTTCTACGAGAAGGGCGGCAAGCCCCTGGAGATCGTCACGACCCGGCAGTGGTACATCCGCAACGGCGGCCGGGACGAGGGCGTCCGCGCCGAGCTCCTCGCCCGCGGCCGCGAGCTGGAGTGGCACCCCGGCTACATGCGGGCCCGCTACGAGAACTGGGTCGAGGGCCTGAACGGCGACTGGCTGATCTCCCGGCAGCGGTTCTTCGGCGTGCCGATCCCCGTCTGGTACCCGCTGGACGACTCCGGCGAGCCGCGCTACGACGCGCCGATCACCCCGGCGGAGGACGCGCTGCCGGTCGACCCGTCGTCGGACGTCCCGCCGGGCTTCACCGAGGGCGACCGGGGCGAGCCGGGCGGGTTCGTCGGCGACCCCGACGTGATGGACACCTGGGCCACCTCGTCGCTGACCCCGCAGATCGCGGGCGGCTGGGAGCGCGACGCCGACCTGTTCGGCCGCGTGTTCCCCTACGACCTGCGGCCGCAGGCGCACGACATCATCCGGACGTGGCTGTTCTCCACGGTCGTCCGCGCGCATCTGGAGCACGGCTCGCTGCCGTGGAAGGGCACCGCGCTGTCCGGCTGGATCCTCGACCCGGACCGCAAGAAGATGTCGAAGTCCAAGGGCAACGTCGTCACGCCGATCGACCTGCTGCGCGAGTACGGCTCCGACGCCGTCCGCTACTGGGCGGCCAGCGGGCGCCCCGGCACCGACACCGCGTTCGACACCGGCCAGATCAAGGTCGGCCGCCGCCTCGCCATCAAGATCCTCAACGCCTCCAAGTTCGTGCTGGGGCTCGGGGAGGTCGAGGCGGGCGCGGCGGTGACCGAGCCGCTCGACCGGGCGATGCTGGCGGCGCTGTCCGGCGTCGTCCGGGACGCGACCGAGGCGTTCGAGGGCTACGACTACACGCGGGCGCTGGAGCGCACCGAGCGGTTCTTCTGGGAGTTCTGCGACGACTACCTGGAGCTGGTCAAGGCCCGCGCGTACGGCGACGGCGCGGAGGCGCGGTCGGCGCGGGCCGCGCTGCGCACGGCGCTGTCGGTGCTGCTGCGCCTGTTCGCGCCCGTCCTGCCGTTCGTGACCGAGGAGGTCTGGTCGTGGTGGCGGCACGGGTCGGTGCACGCGGCGTCGTGGCCGTCGGCCGCCGAACTGCCCGCGGGCGGCGACCCGGCCGTCCTCGCCGCGACGGGCGAGGCGCTCCGCCAGGTCCGCAAGGCGAAGTCGGCGGCGAAGGCGTCGATGCGCGCGGACGTGTCCCGCGCCGTCGTCCGGGGCGCGGAGGTCGCGCACATCGCGCGGCCCGACCTGGCCGCCGCCGGCCGCATCGCCGACCTCACACTGGAGGACGCGCCCGCCGACCTGACGGTGGACGTCGTGCTGGCCCCGACCAGCTGACGCCCGCCCGCCGGCCGAGCACCTGCCCTGCTCAGAACGTGCAGGGCAGGTGCTTGATCCCGTTGATGAAGCTGGAGAACAGCCGGTCCGGCTCGCCGGTCGCCCGGATGCCGGGGACGCGGGTGAACAGTTCGCGGAACATCACCGTGATCTCGCGGCGGGCGAGGTTCGCGCCGAGGCAGAAGTGGGGCCCGGGGCCGCCGAATCCGACGTGCGGGTTGGGGGAGCGGGTGATGTCGAAGACGTCCGGGTCGGTGAAGACCGCCTCGTCCCGGTTGGCGGAGTTGTAGAACAGCAGGACCTTGTCGCCCTCGCGGTACTGGTGGCCGTTCATCTCGTAGTCCCGCGTCAGCGTCCGGCGGAACTGGATGACCGGCGTCGCCATCCGGACGATCTCCTCCACGGCGCCGGGCATGTGCGCGTCGAAGTCCTCCAGCAGCAGCGCGCGCTGCTCCGGGTTGTCGGTGAACAGCTTGAGGCCGTGCGACATCGCGTTCCGCGTCGTCTCGTTCCCGGCCACCACGAGCAGGATGAAGAACGAGCCGATCTCCTGGTCGGTGAGCCGCTCCCCGTCCACCTCGGCGGAGATCAGCGCCGAGACGAGGTCGTCGCCCGGGTACCGGCGGCGGCGCCGGGCGAGCTTCATCGCCAGGTGGTTCAGCTCGTACCCGGCGACCATCACCTTGAGCAGCCCGTACAGCGCGCCGAGGCGGGTGATGCCGTCGCGGGTGTAGTCCTTGCCGCCGCTGTACTCGGGGTCGCCGAGCCCCAGGATGACGTTGGTCCGCTCGTACACCATCGGCCGGACGGGCTCGGGGATGCCCATCATGTCGCAGATGACCTGCAGGGGGAGCCGCGCCGCGACGTCGGTGACGAAGTCCGCCGACCCCTTGGCGAGCAGGTCGTCCACGATCCGGGTCGCGGCGGCCTGGAGGTCGGTCTCCATCTTCTCCAGGACGCGGGGGGTGAACGCCCGCGACACGATCTTGCGGATCTTGGCGTGCCGCGGGTCGTCCATGTTGATCATCGAGCCGAAGTAGCGGGCCAGGTAGCCGGGCATGTCGGCGATGCTGTTGGAGCACGGCTCGCTGCTGAAGACCTGCGGGGTGCGGCTGGCCTCGACGACGTCGGCGTGCCTGGCCAGCGCGTAGAAGCCGGGACCCTGCTTGACGAACGGCAGCTTCAGTTCCGGGAAGAACGCCGGATGCTCCCGCCGCCGCAGCTCGGCGAACTCGGCCATCCGCCGGTCCGGGGGCAGCGCCCAGAAGGCCAGATCGGACACGCTCAGCCTGCCGGCGTCCGGCACCGTCGTCGTCACTGCGCACCGCCCTTGTCCAGAACCAGGTTCGGTTTCCATCGAACCGAGACATCCGCGACCCCGTCAAGGGCGACCCGGCCGCCTCGTCCGCTGAGGGGGCGAAACTCGCGGCCATGGGCACGGGCGGGAACGGGTAGGGTCAACTGCCGGACCCGGGCCGCGGCGTTTCGGCGGCGGCCGGGGACGGCGCCGTCGGTAGGGTCGGGTGGTCCTCCGGCAGGTACGCGTTGAGGTGGAGCCCGTGAGCAAGGTCGATGTGCTGATCCGGCGGCTGGATTCCGATCTGCCGCTGCCCGCGTACGCGCACGCCGGGGACGCGGGCGCCGATCTGGTCGCGGCCGCGGACGTCGAGCTGCCGCCGGGCGAGCGCGCCGTCGTCCCGACCGGGATCGCGATCGCGCTGCCGGACGGCTACGCCGCTTTCATTCACCCCAGGTCCGGATTGGGCGCTAGGTTGGGAGTGACCATCGTCAACGCACCCGGTACGGTCGACGCCGGCTATCGGGGTGAGATCAAGGTGACCCTGCTGAACACCGACCCCCGCGCCACGGTGAGGCTGCGGCGCGGAGACCGCATTGCGCAGATGGTCGTGCAGCGGGTGGAGCGCGCGGTGTTCCATGAGGTCGCCGCCCTTCCCGGAGCGGCGCGCGGTGCCAACGGCTTCGGATCCACCGGCGGATTCGGCGCGGAGCGCGCATCCGGGGACAATGAGCACAGTCGAGAAGGAGTGTGAGTCGTGGCTTTTGGACGTCGCCGGCAGGCCGAGGAGCCCGAGAAGGGTCCTGAGGCGACCGAGGAGCCGGCGGAGAACGCCGAGGAGGCTCCCGCCGAGGCGGAGTCGGCCAAGGGCGGTCCGTGGGACTCCGAGGACTCCTTCCCCGAACTGCAGCGGCTCGACTTCGGGTCCCTCCAGGTCCCGGTCGCGCCGGGGCTGGGTTTCCAGGTGAACTTCGAGGCCACCCAGGTGGACGAGGAGGGCAACCCGCTCGACGGGCGGCCCGTCGCCGTGCTGGTGCAGTACGAGGAGAGCGCCATGCAGCTCCAGGTGTTCGCCGCGCCCAAGCGCAGCGGCATCTGGGACGACGTGCGCCGGGAGACCGCCAAGGACATCACCGAGGAGGCGCAGGGCCAGACCCAGGAGGGCGAGGGGCCGTTCGGTCCCGAGCTGCTGGCGATGGTCCCCGCTGCGCTGACCGAGGAGGTCCTCGCGGAGATGCCGCAGGAGGTCCGCGAGCAGATCCCGGCCGAGTTCGTCGAGCAGGGCTGGGCGCCGCAGATCATCCGGTTCCTCGGCGTGGACGGCCCGCGCTGGTTCCTGCAGGCCGTGGTGCAGGGCGCCGCGATCGAGGACGAGGAGCAGTGGCAGGTCCTGGAGGACGTGCTGCGCGGCGTGGTCGTCGTCCGCGGCGACGCCCCGATGCCGCCCCGCGATCTGCTGGAGCTGCAGATCCCCAAGGAGTTCAGCGAGGCCGGGCAGGACGGGGACGAGGAGGCCGTGGAGACCTTCGACCCGTTCGAGCGCGGCCCCGAGATCACCGAGGTCCGCTGACCCGGGCCATGGCCCGCCCGTGCCGCACGCCTTTTCGGGCGTGCGGCCGGGCAGGTTTCGCCCTCGGGCGTCCCGGCGGATTCCTTGCCTTGACCGCTCGTGCGGGTGGTCAATCGGGACATGTCGAAGAAGACGCGCAAACGCCGGGCCCGCAAGCGCGGCAAGCACAACAAGGGCAAGCGCCCCAACGCCCGCCACTGACCGGCGGCTAGCTGCCGATCATCTCGAACGGCATCGCGTGCTCGACGCCTGCGGCCCGCCCGGCGGGCTCGGCGATGCCGGCGAGGAACTCCGCGGCGTCGAAGTCGGCGCCGAGGTTGCCGAAGTACACCGTGTGGGCGAGCAGTGAGTCGATGCCGGCCTGCAGGTGCCCGGTGACGTCCACGTAGTGTGCGGCCTGCGGCGACCCGCCGAACAGCGCGAACCGGACGCCCTGCCACGGTTCGAGGTCGAGGTCGCGGAACACCCACCGGTTGGCGGCGTCCCTGATCGCGTCCGCGACGGCGAGCCCGAGGACGCGGTGGTCGGCCATGTTGAACCCGCCGCCGGGGAAGGTCTCCCGGAAGCTGACCGACAGCACCACCTCGGGCCGGTGCCACCGGATCGCGCCGGCGATCGCGCGCCGCAGCGGCAGGCCGTACTCCAGCATCCCGTCCCGCAGGTCCAGGAACTCGACGGTCTCCACGCCGACGCGCCGCGCGGCCTCGATCTGCTCGGCGGTACGGATCCGGCGGACCTCGTCCGGGTCCATCGAGTCGATCCCGGCCTCGCCGCGGGTGGCGAGCACCTCCGTCACCGTCTTGCCCTGCGCGGTCCACTTGGCGATCGCCGTGGAGCATCCGTACTCCAGGTCGTCCGGGTGCGCCACGATCGCCAGGGCCCGGTCCCAGTCCTCCGGTACCTCGTCCATCCCCCCATCCTCACCGATCACCGGCGCGATCCGAAGCCTAGAATCGGCTCCATGCCCGCCGCGCCGCCCCCGGTCCCGCCGCTCCCGGTCCGGCTCGACCGGCTGCGGGCCGAGATCATCGGCCGTCCGGCCGCCGCCCGGGAGTCGCCCGCCGGCGAGCCGCTCTACCAGGCGGTGCGCCGGATCGGCGCGCTCGACCCGGACGACCCGGAAGAGCTCGTCCGCCACCTCGCGGAACGTCCCGACGCGGTGCTGCGGGCCGAGGCGTTCCGGATCACCCGGGAGGCGCTGCGGGCGGGGCTGCTCCCGGCCGCCGTCGCGCGGACGATCATCGAAGGGCTCGCGGCCGACGTCCCGGACGCGCTGCGCGAGCTCGCCGGTCCGTGGGCGGTGCTCGACCCGCTGCCGCACGAGCGGATGCGCCGCCTCCTGAAGGCCGGGCCCGCCGGCGCCGCGATCGAGGTCGCCGCCCGGCACGGCCATCGCGACCTCCTCACCGGCGTCGCCGCCGACCCCGGGCGGGCGCCCGCGCTGCGGCGGCGCTCCCTGGAGCTTCTCGGTGATCTCGCCACCCGCGAGGACGTGGGCGAGGTCGTGGCGATCGCCGCCGGGGACCCGCTCCTGCTCGCGGGCCCCGCCGTCGCCTGCCTCGGCGGCCTGCACCGGCGCGGCCACTTCCCGGCGGGGCGGGACGTCCCGGCCATCGTCGGCCTCGCCCTCGCCGACCACGGCGTCCCCGCAGGGGATCTCGCCGTCGTCCTGTACCCCCGCAGGCATGAGGCGCTGCGGGAGCTGGCGGCCGGGGACGGGGACCCGCGGCGGCGCCTGGAGCTGCTGGTCGCGCTCGACGAGCAGGGCGCCCCCGACCTCGGGATCGGCGATGTCGTCACCGGCCTGGCGCGCCGCGCCGACGACCCGGCGCCGTTCCTGCGGGCGATCCGCCGGCTCCGGCCCGCGGCGGCGGAGGAGACCGTCCTGGAACTGCTGCCCCGCTCGCCGCGGGAGGCCCTCGCCGCCCTCGAAGCCGTGGGCGGCGCCCGGACGGTCGCGGTCCTGCGCGACGGGCTGGGCTTGGACGGCGGCGACGGCGCCCCTTACCTCAGGCCGTTCCGGCACCGGGCCTGCGAGCTCCTGTGGCACCTCGACCGCGACCCCGGGCTGCGGCGGACGCTCCTGGAGCGCCTCGATCCGCGCGACCTGCCCCGGCGGATCGCGGACGACCTCGGCGGGCCCGACGCGCGGGAACTCGCGCTGCTGCGCGCGAACCCGGACCCGGGCGACCCGGCCGCCGCCCTGCGCAGGCTGGCCGGGAACGGGGACGCGACGACCCTGCCCGCCATCGCCGACCTGCTGCTCCGCCTCGCGTCGGAGCAGGGCGCGCCGGTCCCGGACGAGGTCCTCGCGGCCATCGGCGGCCTGGGCGGCCGGCTGTTGCGGCGCGGCGCCCTGCGACCGCACTGCCTGCTGGACGCCGCCGACCCGGCGGAGGCCGGGAACGCCCTGGTCGCGGACCTGGCCCTCGGCCTGCTGGATCGCCCGGGGCTCGGGTCGGCCGAGCGGGCGGCGCTGCTGGACGTGCTGCGCCGGGCCCCGCACCGCCGGACGCGGGCGCGCGTGCACCGCCTGCTGCGGGACCGCGACCGGCACGTCCGCGCGGGGGCGATCGCGATCCTCGCCCTGGACGGCCGGGACGCGCGGGCCCTGTCGGCGAGCCTGATCCCGCTTCTGGCCGCCGGCGACGTCCAGACCGTCCGGCAGGCGATCACCGCGCTGGCCGGGGCCGGTGCGGACTGGGCCGCCCCGGCGATCGCGGCGTGCCTCGACCACCCGAACATGAACGTCAAGAAGGCGGCGGCGTCGGCCCTCGCGCGGGCGGGCGCGCCGGGGGCCGTCCCGAAGCTGCTGTTCTGGCTCGGCCACCATGACAATCCGGGTCTGCGCGAGGCGATCACCGAGGCGCTGCGGGCGATCCTCGGGGACGCGTTCCCCGCGACCGTCCTCGCGGCGGCGGACCGGGCCGCCGACCCCTCCGCGCTGCTGCGTGCCCTGGACGGACTGCTCGACGAGCGCGCGACCGCCGCCCTGGCCCGGCGCGGCGCCGCGGTCCGGCCGCGGAAACCGCCGCGGGCCCCCGGCGTGGACGCCCTGCTCGACGGCGGCTGGGACGAGGAGACCGCGCGCGGCGTCGTGCGAGCCCATGCACGCGAGCCCGGCGCGCTGCCGTACAAGCGGCTCCGCCCGCTGCTGGTCCGCTGGCTGGACCTCGCGGCCACCGATCCCGGCGCGCTGCGGCTGGTCACGGAGATCTGCCGGCCGCCCTGGCCGGACGCCGAACTGGAGGTCCTCGCCCGGTCCGCCAGAACCCTGGTGGACGGCCTCGCGGCCGCCGGCGGCCTCGCCTACGACCTGGAAACCGGTGTACGCGGCGAACATGCCGCGCAGGCCG
>NZ_SMJW01000238.1 GCF_004348335.1 Actinomadura bangladeshensis
GGCACGGCTCTCCGCCGCGGACCTTCCGGATCGCGGGTGGGGAGGCCGAGCTGCTGCGCGACGCCGACCGCGACGGCGGCTGGATGCTGCTCGTCGGCGGCGTGCCGCAGTCCTACGTCGACCTGTCCGACCCGACCTACCTCGACTTCGAGTACATGCGGCTGATCGGCGACGTGGTCGACTGCCTCGGCGTGGACGGCGAGGCGTTCGACGCGGTGCACATCGGCGGCGCCGGCTGCACGCTGCCCCGCTACATCGCCGCGACCCGGCCGGGGTCGCGGCAGATCGTGCTGGAGCCGGACGCGGAGCTGGTGCAGCTCGTCCGCGAGCGGCTGCCGGTCAAGGGCGTCCGCGGCCTGCGGATCCGCATCACCGACGGCCGCGCCGGCATCGCGGCGCTCGCCGACGACGCCGACGACCTGGTGGTGATGGACGCCTTCGCCGAGGCGTCGATGCCGCCGGAGCTCGCCACCCGCGAGTTCGTCCTGGACGCCGCCCGGGTGCTGCGGCCGCGCGGCGTGTACGTGGCCAACGTCGCCGACGGGTTCCGGCTGCCGTTCGCGCGCCGGGTCACCGCCACGGTCCGGTCGGTGTTCCGGCACACGGTGCTGATGGGCGATCCGGGGGTGCTGCGGGGCCGCCGGTTCGGCAACCTGATCGTGGCCGCCTCGCAGGAGCCGCTGCCGGTCGCGGAGCTGACCCGGCGCGCCGCCGGCGGCATCGTCCGGGCCCGCGTCATGGACGGCGGCGACCTCGCCGCGTTCTGCGCCGGCGCGGCGCCGCTGCACGACGGCGAGGAGATCGCCACGCCCGTCCCGCCGCCGCAGGTCTTCGGATCGTCCTGACGGCGGCGCGGCCGGGATGTCACATTCCGGGCGTCCACCGGGTCTTGCTGGACGTGTCCGACACACCGAGGAGGAACCGATGATTCTCGTGACCGGGGCCACCGGGACGCTCGGCCGGCCCGTCGTCCGGCTGCTGCGCGAGGCCGGCGCGGACGTGCACGGGCTCAGCCGCCGGGACAGGGACCCGGAGCCCGGCCTCACCTGGCACAAGGGCGACCTGTACACCGGCGAGGGCGTGGACGCGGCGGTCGAGGGCGCGGAGACGATCGTGCACTGCGCCAGCGACCCGTTCCACCCCAAGCGGGACCTGCCCGCCTCCCGCCGCCTGGTGGAGGCCGCGCGCCGGCAGGGCGCCCCGCACCTGGTCTATATCTCGATCGTGGGCGTCGACAAGATCGACTACGGCTACTACCGGACGAAGTACGCGGTCGAGAGGCACATCGAGGACTCCGGGCTGCCGTACACGATCCTGCGGGCCACCCAGTTCCACACGCTGCCCGCCGCGGTCTTCAACGTCCTCACCAAGATCCCCGGCGTGGTGGGGGTGCCGAAGGGGCTGCGGGACCAGCCGGTCGACGTCGCCGACGTCGCGGCGCGGCTCGCGGAACTGGCGCTCGCCGCCGGGCCCGCGCGGCGGGTCGACGACATGGGCGGCCCCGAGGTGCTCACGGTGGAGGAGATGCTGGCCGGCTACCTGGAGGCGCGCGGCCTGCGGCGTCCCGTCCGGGTGCCGCTGCCGCTGCCGGGGAAGGCCGGGCGCGGCTTTCGCGCAGGCCACCACCTCACCCCCGGGCACGCCGTCGGGAAGCGGACCTGGCGGCAGTTCCTGGCCGAGTCCCACGGGTCCCGTTAGGGACATGCCTCCCCTCCGGTATCGGCCTCATCCGGCCGCCCGATGTCCCATAATCGAGCGATGGAGTCGTCCACCCGAATTCTCATTCTCGGTCTGGAATCGTCGGGGAGAATTCTGCAGTTCGACCGCAACGCCGCCGCCGTTCTCGCCCGGAATGCGGACGACCTTCCGGGCGCCTACCTGGACGAACTGATCCCGGGCGCGCGGGAGCCGCTGCTGGAGGCGCTGAAGGCCGGCCGGGAGCGCACCGCCATGCTCGCCGTGGAGACCCCGGCGGGCGGGACGCTGGACGCGGTCGTGACCGTCCACCCCATGAGCGGCGGCGCTCCGGCCGGCGCCGCGGGCGGCGCGGTGCCGGAGCCGGCGGCGCTCGCCGTCATCCGGGTGCCGGTGCCGCTCGCCGACCGGTTCGTCGACCCGGCCGTCATCCGCCGGGCGCTGCTGGACGACGCCCTTCCGCGCATAGGCTCCACCCTCGACCTGGAACTGCTGGCACGCGGGCTGATGGACGTCCTCGTCCCGCATTTCTGCAACTCCGGCGCGCTGCTGCTCGCCGAGAGCCACATCGACGCCGACGAGCCGCCGGAGGGCCCGGACGGGCCGCAGCTGCGCCGGATGGCGATCGGGTTCGACGACGAGGACCCGGCCTGGGACGCGACGTTCCCGACCGGCGAGTCCCTCGTCTACCCGCCGGGCACCCCGCACGCGCTGTGCCTGGAGTCGGGCGAGCCGGTGCTGCGCGCCCTCGGCGGCGAGGGCGCGGCGCGGCTCGCGGGCGCGTGGCGCCGCCCGCCGGTCGCCGACCTGCTCAAGGGCGCGTCGATGCTGCTGCTCCCGATCGTGTCGGCGGCGGGGGTGCTCGGGTTCTTCGTCTGCAGCCGCAACCTCGCGCACCGCCCGTTCGACGCCTACGACGTCGAGATCGGGATGGAATTCGCCAACCGGGCGTCCATCTTCGTGGAGAGCGCCCGCCAGTACTCGCGGGAGCGCGCCACCGCGCTCACCCTGCAGCGCAGCCTGCTGCCGACGGGCCTGTCGGCCCCGTCGCCGGTCGAGGTGCACCACCGCTACCTGCCGGGCAGCCGCCGTATCGAGGTCGGCGGCGACTGGTACGAGTCGATCGCGCTGCCCGGCGCCCGCGTCGCGCTCGTCGTCGGGGACGTCGCCGGGCACGGTGTGAAGGCCGCCGTCACGATGGGCCGGCTCCGCACCGCCATCCACACCCTCGCCGGGCTGGAGCTGCCGCCCGCCGAGGCCCTGGAGCGGCTCGACTCGCTGATGGCGACGCTCGGCGAGCGCGAACCGCACTTCGCGACCTGCGCCTACGTCGTCTACGACGCGGTCAGCGGCCGGTGCGAGGTGGCGAGCGCAGGGCACCTGCCGCCGCTGCTGGCCCCGCCCGGCGCCGCCTCGGAGTACCTGCCGGTGCCGCCCGCGCCGCCGCTCGGCGTCGGCGGCGACACCCCGATCGCGACCCGCGAGTTCACCGTCGAGGACGGCACGCTCCTGTTCCTCTACACCGACGGGCTGGTGGAGAACCGGACCCGCGACATCGACGACGGGCTCGCCCGCCTCCTCGGCACCTTCGGGCCGGGCGCCGCCGCCCGCCCCCTGGAGGACCTGTGCCAGGCGGCGCTCGACGGCGTCTACGACGACCAGCACCGCGACGACATCGCGATGCTCATCGCCCGGCTGGCGCGCATCCCCGCCGACCACCACGCGACCTGGGAGCTGCCCGCCGAGCCCGCCGCCGTCCGCCGGGCCCGCGGCCTCGTCCGGGACCGGCTCGCCCGCTGGGACCTCGACGAGCTGACCCACTCCACGATGCTGCTGGTGTCGGAGCTGGTCACCAACGCGATCCAGCACGCGGGCGGACGGATCACGCTGCGCGTGGTGCGCGAGGGCGGCCTCGTCTGCGAGGTCTTCGACTCCTCCGACGGCGCTCCCCGCGTCCGCCTCCACGACGAGGACGGCGACATGCCGGAGTCGGGCCGCGGCCTGCACGTCGTGCGGCGGCTGGCGCGCCGCTGGGGCGTGCGCCGCACCGCCGGCGGCAAGGTCGTCTGGTGCGAGCAGGAACTGCCCTGACGCCCGCCGCGGGCCGGCGCGTCATCCGACACGCCGCCTAGCGCAGCACCGAGATGTGCACGTGGTCGTAGTGGTTCTGGGTGATACTGCCGCGGTCGGCCATCGGCCGCCAGCCGCCGCCGCGCACGTTCCAGATGTGCTGCCGCCAGATGACGTAGGAGATGCCGAGCCGCCGCGCGTTCGCGACCGCGTACCGGGCGACCTGGTCGCCGTGCCGCTGCGCGCCCGCGCTCGGCATCCGCCCGCCGGTGCTCTCCATGAAGTCGCAGGCGCGGCCGTCGCCGTGGTCCTGCGGGTCGCCGGTCGACCGGTAGCAGCCGATCACCGGGAACGGGCCGAACATGCCCGCGATCTCCAGCAGGACGGTCCGCATCGTCGGCGTCATCATGTTGCCGGTGATGGGCGTCCGGTCGCCCGCCGCCCCGTCCGGCCGCCCGGTCACCTGCGGGCGCCCCTTCGGCTTCGCCTTCGTCCCGGACGTGCGGGCCGGCGCCAGCGTCGCCACCTTGGTGCCGCGCGGGAGGATCGTCTGCAGCCGCTTCGCCAGCTTCGCCGCGTCGGCCTTCGGCGCGCTGATGACCAGGGCGTTCCCGTCCGGCAGGCCCAGCGCGCGGGCCTGCGCGCGGGACACGACGGCGTCGATGTCGCCGATGCCCATCGAGGCGTACGCGCCGACGCGCACCTGCCCGCCGCCCGAGCTGCGCCCCGCCGGGACGACCGCGCCGAGCGGCAGCCCCCCGTCGCGGCTCTGCTCGAAGGAGACGGCGAGCCCGCCGGACGCGACCGTCTGCCACAGCTGGTCGGACTCGGCGGTCGCCTCCGGTGCGAACGCCCGGAACTTCGACGGGTCGACGCCGAGCAGCCCCATCCGGCGGCCGCCGACGCGGGCCCGCGCGGCGTCCACGACCGTGAGGCCGGCGACGCCCTTGAGCCGCCGCGCCCGCTCGACGGCCTGCGGCGGCAGCGGGGACGTCCCGGCGACCAGCAGGTGCGGCGTGTAGCGGCGCGTCAGCGGTGCGACGGCCGGTGCCTGCGGCGCGGCGTTCCGGTCCACCGACACAAGGTTCCCGGCCTTGGACGGCTCGTCGCCCGCCCGGGACACGAGCACGGCGACGTCGGCCGCCAGCGTGAGGACGATCGCCGCCGCGATGCCCCCGCAGAGAACCCTTCCGCCCCGCATCCCGCCCCTCAGTCCCACCAGAACGACCAGTAGGTCTTGCCGCGGATCTCCTCGGCGTACCCGGGGAGCGTGCCGGGGCCCTGGAACAGGATGTCGGGGCAGAACGCCCAATGCTCCGCCGCGACGTGGACGGCGTGCCGGGTGGTGACCGGGGGAGCGGCGACGCTGAGCTCCAGCGTGTTGAAGCCGAGCCCGACGACGCGGGTGCCGAACCGGTCCTCCCAGCTGCGCAGGACGGCCGACAGCGGCGCCGTCCACTCGTTGTGGTTCAGGGCGCCCTGCCAGCCGACGGCGGTGAGCGCGTCCGCGCCCCGGTCGACCGCGACCAGGCCGAGGGAGGGGCCGCGGGCGCCGAGGACGCGGGCGTAGCGGTCGGCCATCGTGTCCGGGTCGTCGAGCGGCACGCCCGCCGGGGCGGGGCCGGGGCAGTGCCGGCCGTAGGGGGCGAGGTCGTCCAGGTCCTCGTCGGCCGCCTGCTCGGCGAAGTCGGCCCACACCTCGTACATGAACGCCTGGGGGTGGTAGTTGGCGATCTCGCCGACCGGCTCGGGCGCGATCTGGCCGGCCGCCCAGGGCTGGTCGGACTCGTCCATCAGCAGCGGCCAGAGCCCCGACCGGTCGTGCTCGGCGCGCAGCGCGGCCCACAGGTCGCCGCGGACGGGGTCGTCGCTCAGCCACAGTGCCGGCCGCAGCAGCGGCCGCCGCTGCGGGTAGCCGGGATCCGGCCAGACCAGATCCCCGTCGGGCAGCGGCACCGACAGCGTCCGCGCGGCGGCGTCGTCCCCGACGCCGTCGTCGAACAGCTGCGGCAGGTCGCCCGGCAGGTGCCGGACCTCCACATCATCCATTTCACGCCGTTCCGGTACAGAGCATGCCAGTGGCGATCGTAACGGCGGAGAGGCCGCCCGGGGGACCTGCTGCGCGGTTCGGCCGTCCCGGACCCATGGTGTACCGGGCTCCACCCCCGGTCCGGGTGCGGGCCCGGCTGCGCGGGGCCTCCGGGTCACCTACCGTTTCCGGTGAGGTGAGATGAGAAGCGCACTGGAACGCAGCGCGGCGGCGACCCGCGAGCTGGCCGCCGCCCTCCGCACGGCCGTGCCCGCGCTGTTCGGGCTGGCCCCGCTGCTGATGCTGGCCGTCCTGCTGCCCGCGGCGCTGCCGTGGCTGCCGTCGGCCGTGAAGCCGCTGCGGGCCCTCGCGAACGCCGAGCGGCGCCGGGCGGGACGGCTGCTCGGCCGCGAGATCCCCGAGCCGTACCGCCGCGCGGCGGGCGACGGGATGGCGGAGGGGCTCCGCCTCGCCCGGTCCCGGACGACCTGGCGGGACGCCGCGTGGCTGGCGGCGCACGGCCTCACCGGCCTGCCCGCCGCGGTGCTGGCGGTGGGGATCTGGCCGGCGATCCCGTTCTCGCTGTCGCTGCCGCTGTGGTGGTGGGCGGCGCCCGAGGGCTCCCAGTCGGCGATCGTCACGCTGGACGACTGGCCGACGGCGCTGACGATGCCGTTCGTCCAGGCGGCCCTCTACCTGGCGATCCTGCTGTGGCTGCTGCCGCGGCTCGTCCGCTGGCAGGCCCGGCTCGCCGCGGCGCTGCTCGGCCCCACCCGCCGTACGAGCCTCGCCGAGCGGGTCGAGGAGCTGACCGAGACCCGCGCCGAGGCCCTGGAGGCGCACGGCGCCGAACTGCGCCGCATCGAACGCGACCTGCACGACGGGACGCAGGCGCAGCTCGTCGCCGCCGCGCTGCGGCTCGGCCTCGCCGACCGCCGGTTCGGCGACGATCCCGACGCGGCGCGGGCGCTGTTCCTGGAGGCCCGCGACGGCATCGAGGAGGCGCTGACACAGCTGCGCACGGTGATCCGCGGCATCTATCCGCCGATCCTGTCCGACCGGGGCCTCGCCGGGGCGCTGCGCGCGCTCGCCGCCGGGCAGCCGATCCCGATCCAGATGGACGTCGGGGACGGCCGCGCGCCCGCCGCCGTCGAGGCCGCGGCCTACTTCGTCGTCGCCGAGGCCCTCACCAACATCGCCAAGCACAGCGGCGCCCGGCACGGCTGGGTCACCGTCCGCCGCGAACCCGCCCGCCTGACGATCCGGGTGCGGGATGATGGCAGGGGCGGGGCCGACCCCGGCCGGGGCAGCGGCCTCGCGGGCGTCCGCCGCCGGGTGGCGGCGCTCGACGGGGCGACCCGCATCGACAGCCCCGAGGGGGAAGGGACGACGCTCGAGGTGGAGCTGCCGTGCGGATCGTGATCGCGGAGGACAACGTCCTGCTCCGCGAGGGGCTCGCCATGCTGCTGGACGCGGGCGGGCACGAGGTCGTCGCGGCCGCCGGCGAGGGGCCCGAGGTGCTGCCCGCCATCCTGGAGCACCGTCCGGACGCCGCCGTCCTCGACGTCCGGCTGCCGCCCGGCTTCCGCGACGAGGGGCTGCGCGCGGCGATCGAGGCCCGCAAGCGGATCCCCGGCCTGCCGCTGCTCGTGCTGTCGCAGTACGTGGAGGAGACCTACGCCGCCGAGCTGCTGGCGGGCGGCGCCGAAGGCATCGGCTACCTGCTGAAGGACCGGGTCGGCCGCGTCGACGAGTTCCTGGACGCCCTGGACCGCGTCGCCGCCGGCGGCACCGCCCTCGACCCCGAGGTCGTGTCCCAGCTGATGACCGCCCGCCGGGACCCGCTGCAGACGCTCACGCCCCGCGAACGCGAGGTCCTCGGCCTCATGGCGCAGGGCCTCGACAACGCCACGATCGCCACCACGCTCGTCATCACCGAGCGGTCGGTCAGCAAGCACATCGGCGCCGTGTTCGCCAAGCTCGGCCTGCCGCCGTCCGACAGCGGGCACCGCCGCGTCCTCGCCGTCCTGGCCTACCTGAACTCGTGAGGATCCGCCGGGCGGTCCGCGCCCTCCTGCTGGACGGCGGCGCGCTGGTCCTGCTGCGCCGCACCCGCCCGGACCGGCCCGTCTACTGGACGACGCCGGGCGGCAAGATCGAGCCCGACGACGCGTCCCCCGAGGCCGCGCTGCGCCGCGAACTGGACGAGGAGCTCGGCGCGACCGCCGGCCCCGTCCGGCAGGTCTTCGCCTGCGGCGAGGAGTCGCCGGAGGTGTACCGCCTCAACACCTTCTACGTGTGCCGCCTGACCTCGATGGACCTGTCCCGGCGGCACGGCCCCGAGTTCGAGGACCCGTCGCGGGGCCGCTACGACGTGGACCTCGTTCCGTGCAGCCCCGCGGATCTGGCCGCCATCGACCTGATCCCCGCGACCCTCGCCGCCTATCTGCAGGACCACGCCGCCGACCTTCCCGGACTCCTCCCGTAGGTCTTGCCAGGGACGATCACCTGTGCGAACTTTGCGGGACTTCTGTGATCAAGGAGTCCGATGTCGCCTACCGTCCTGCGCGCGGCGGGAGCCGCGGTGGTCGCCGCCGCCGTCCTGACGCCCGTGACCTCCTCCGCCGCGACGACCGGCGAGCGCGCCATGTCGGCGACGATCCGCTACACCGAGTACGGCATCCCGCACATCACCGCCCGCGACTACGCCGGCCTCGGCTACGGCACCGGCTACGCGGCGGCCAAGGACGACCTCTGCCTGCTCGCCCAGGGCGTCGTCACGCTGAGCGGGGAACGCTCCAAGTACTTCGGCGCGGACGGCTCGCCGGACAGGGCGCTGTCTTCGGCGTCCACCAACATGGCCAGCGACGTGTTCTTCACCGCCATCAACGACAGCAAGGTCGTCGAGCGGCTGGCCGCCGCGCCCGCTCCCTACGGCCCGAACGCGGAGGTGCGCGACCTCAGCCGGGGCTGGGCCGCCGGCTACAACCGCTACCTGCGCGAAGGCAAGGTCACCGACCCGGCGTGCAAGGGCGCCGCGTGGCTGCGGCCCATCACGGAACTGGACGTCTACCGGCGCGGCTATGCCCTCGCGATGCTCGGCGGCTCCGGGATGGTCACCGACCAGATCACCGAAGCGGTGCCGCCGGGTGCTGTGACCGCCAAGGCCCCGTCAACGGCGAAGGCCGCCGAGGGCGCCCGCAAGCTGCTGGCGAACGCCGACATGGGCAGCAACGCCATCGCCGTGGGCGGGGACGCCACGGCCAACGGGCGCGGCCTGCTCCTCGGCAACCCGCACTACCCGTGGCACAACGGGCGGCGCTTCTGGCAGATGCAGCAGACGATCCCCGGCAAGCTGAACGTGAGCGGCGCCGCGCTGCTCGGGTCGCCGTCCGTCAACATCGGCCACACTTCGACCTTCGCGTGGAGCCACACCGTCGCGACCGGCGTCCCGTTCAGCCTGACTGAGTTGCGGCTGGTGCCGGGGAACCCGACGTCCTACTTCGTGGACGGCACGATAGAGAAGATGACCCAGCGGCGGGTCACCGTCCAGGTGCGGCAGCCGGACGGCTCGGTCAAGCCGGTCACGAAGACGCAGTGGCGGAGCCGGTACGGGCCGATCGTCACGTCGGTCTCGTCCATCGGGCTGCCGTGGACGACCTGGAACGCCTACGCGCTCACCGACCCGAACGCCACCAACCTGCGCCTGGCCAACACCTCGCTGGCCTTGGGCAAGGCCCGCACGACCGACGACGCGGTGCGCGCGCTGAAGCAGACCCAGGGGCTGCCTTGGGTGAACACCATCGCGGCCGACTCGCGCGGGAGGGCGCTGTTCGCTCAGATCCAGGTGCTGCCGAACGTTACGAACGCGTTCGCGGACCGCTGCAACAGCCTCCTCGGCCACATCACGTTCCGGCAGGCGGGCCTTGCCATCCTGGACGGCACTCGGTCGTCGTGTGCCCCTGGGAAGGCCCCGGGGACCGTCCAGCCGGGCATCCTCGACCCCGACCGGTATCCGGTGCTGACCCGCGGCGACTACGTCACCAACTCGAACGACAGCTACTGGCTTTCGAACCCGGAGAAGCCGCTGACCGGTTACGACCGCATCATCGGCGACGAGAAGGCGGCCCGCAGCCTCCGTACTCGCAGCGGCATCGTCTCCGTCCAAGACCAGCTCGCGGAGAGCAAGTTCACCCGCACCGACATGCAGGACCTCGTCTTCGCCAACCGCAACCACGCCGGTGAGCTCGCCGCCGACGGAACGGTGAAGATGTGCCGCGAGATGGGTCTCGGTGAGCCCTGCGACGTCCTGGCCAAGTGGGACAGGACGGCGAACGTTGATAGTCGGGGCGCCCTCCTCTTCGACCGCTACTGGCGCAAGGCGCTCTCCGCGTGGGATCTGTGGAAGACGCCGTTCGACGCGTCCGACGCGGTGAACACGCCGCGCGACTTCAACACCGGTTCGTGGGCAGCGCGTAAGGCTCTGCTGGACGCGGTCGACGAGTTGAAGAAGTCCAACATTCCGCTGGACTCGCCTCTCGGCGACCACCAGTACGTCACCCGCAATGGCGAACGGATCCCGATCGGCGGCGGCACCGAGAACCTCGGCATCCTCAACAAGGTCGAAGGCACGTGGACGCCGGGCAAGGGCTACACGGAGATCACCACAGGGTCCAGTTACATCCAGGTCGTCTCGTTCGGCGGCGATGCCTGCCCCGACACGCGGACCCTGCTCACCTACTCCCAGTCGACGGACCCGACGTCCCCGCACTACGCCGACCAGACCCGCCTCTTCTCCAAGAAGCAGTGGGTCACCGAGCGGTTCTGCTCCGGCGAGATCAACAAGGCGCCGGGTCTGAAGGTCGTCACCCTCACCGGGAAGTGACCGCGCCGATGCCGTCGAGGAGGTAATCGAGGCCCTGGACGAACGCGGCGTCCCAGTCGCCGTCGTCCAGATGGCCGTGCTCGGCGAGAGCCGGGTACAGGTCGCGGCTCCGGGCGAGGTGCTCGGCGGCGCCGGACGTGCCGTCCTGCGCGCCGACCTGCATGAGCGCCGACCCGATGACGTAGATCGCCACCGCGTACGCGGCGGTGGCGAGCCGGGCTCCGGCCAGGCCGGTCGTGGCCAGGGTCGCGTAGAGGAAGTCCGTGCGGGCGAGCACGTTCGGGCCCAGCAGGGGGCGTCCGCCCAGGATCGCGGCCGACCATGGATGGTCCAGCATCGTCCGCCGCCAGCCCGACATCAAGTCGATGGCGTCTGCGCGCTGATCCCGCCCGGCCTCAGGCAGCGCGACGTCGCCGAAGATGCTGTCGAGGGCCGGAGCGAATGCACTCAGCCCGCCTGCGCCGAGGCGATCACCGACTACACCGACGCGGGCGGCTACGACAACGAGGTCATCTGTGATGTCTGCACGCGGCCGTCCTCGGCCTGCCGTTCGACGAGGCGAAGGCGCGCGGCGTGACGCACCTCTCCGGCGGGGAGCAGAAGCGCCTCGCCCCGCAGGCCCTCCTCCGCGGCTCGGATGAGAAGGAGCGGCTGGTGGAGAGGGTGCGCGCCACGGCGTCCGCTGCTACGCCGGCGCGCACACCGCCGGCACGTCGCACCGGTTCCGGCCCTGCGCATCGGATGGGGGATCCGCGACGACCTTCACAAAGCGTTCGTGCCCCTGGCCGCAGGCTGCATCCATCGGCGCGCGTCGTCCGCTGGCCCTGCGGCCCCTCAGGCGGCTTGGAGCCAGGGTGGTGGCCGGCCGGGTGCGGAGGTCGTTGTGTCTCTGGGTGGGTGGAGGTGGTAGGTGTACCGGGCGCCGCTGTTCTCCCGGGTGACGTGGATATTGGTGGGGTTGGTGTGTTTGTAGCGGTTATGCCATCCGCACGTGAGGGCGAGTTGGTCGATGTCGGTGGGGCTGTGCCCGAGGGCCCAGCCGTGGACGTGGTCGACCTCGCACAGCGTGCCGGGGACCTCGCAGCCGTGGACGGCGCAGGTGGGGTAGAGGGTTTCGAGGACTCGGCGTTGGGCGCTGGTGGCGAACCGGACCCGGTGCCCGAGGTAGAGGGGCAGGTTCCCTCGCCCGAGCAGGAGAGGTGAGACTCCGGCCGACAGGGCTATGCGACGGGCTTGGGCGGCGGGGATGGGTGTTCCGTCGGTGAGG
>NZ_SMJW01000239.1 GCF_004348335.1 Actinomadura bangladeshensis
ATCCCCACGCTCGCGCAGATCAACCGACCCGCCGAAGACACCACCGACCAGACCAGCCCTGCTGACCAGGAGAAACACGCCGCCTAACGATCACAGGCCCCGGTCCCGTTTGACTTGACACCTACCGGTTCGACGTCCTGGTCATCGCCGGGCGGCTGTTGCCGCTGCTTGGGGTAGGGAGGCGGGGGCCGTCGCGGTGCCGAAGGGGTTGTCGATTGTGTAGCGCCAGTGGCCGTCTGGGCAGCGGCGGGCTACGTCGGTGGCGGTGCCTTCGATGTGGACGGGGTTGCCGTCGCGGTCCTTGCCTTCGATCAGCCAGTCGACGATGAGGAGCGACAGGTCGTCTGTCGTGTAGATGTGGCGCGGGACGACGGTGATCGGCACGCCCAGCGACATGAATTCGGCATTGGCGGCGTGGGCGGCCCCGCCGGTCAAAGGCGTGCCGGGAGTGGGGACGAAGACCGCTCCTTCCGCGTACATCTCCTCGACCGCTGACGGGTCACCGGAGTTGAAGCGTTCGGCGAACACGTGCGGGACGTCCTCGGGACGGTCGGCGAAGCGCGGCATCGGGTGTCCTTCGGGTAGACAGGGTGGGGACGCGGCAACGCTAGGAGGCGCTTTCGTGACTCACCAAACGGTTGGCCACCCGGGGCTGCCAGACGACCCGCGCGCCGCCGTGACGGAACCGACCCCCTCGTGCCCGGTGGAGATCACGCTCGACGTTCTGCGCGGACGCTGGATGACGCTGGTCATTCGGGAACTGCTTCGTGAAGAGCTATCGTTCACCGAGCTGCGGCAGGCGCTGCCCTCACTTTCGGACAAGGTGCTGGCCGACCGCCTGGCGCATCTCGTCCAATGGGGAGTGCTGGAGCGGCGCCGCCAACCCGGATGGCCGCCCCGTACGCAATACGCCCTCACGCCGCACGGCCGGCGTCTCGGCCCTGTTCTGCAAACCCTCTGGGACTGGGGAAACGAGCTCTAGTCCGCCTCCAGAAGCGTCCGGACGAAGTCCCGATAGGCGCGCTTCATCGGGAGGTCGCGATCGACGTGCACACGGCGCCGGGTGGTGGCCACCTCGATGCCCCGTATCGGGTCGTGGCCGGACTTCTCGTAGGTCTCCCACCAAAGCCCCACGCCGCGGCGCTGCCATGCCGGGACGTCGTTGAAATTGATTCCGCGCGTGTAAAGGAGTTCGTTCTTCGCCGAGACCGAGGTGCGTTCGAGTTCGCGAGTCGCCTGCCGGGCGGAGCGGCCCTCGTTGCGGAGCGTCCAGTAGCACCAGCCGTTCAGCGCGCAGCGGGCGGCGTCGGCTTGGCGCCACGAAAGGTAGTCGACGACCTCGTCCAGGGTCGTGCCCATCCAGATGCGGCTGTCGAACGCGACGGGTTCGCCGGCTGTGTGGGTGAACGCGGCGGTCGCGATACTCGCCGACATGGAGACGAGCTTTTCCACCTCGCGGCCGAACAGGTCGAACGACGGGTCGAGCACGACGGAGATCTCGTCGCTCTCGGTGTAGGCGTAGCGGCCGCCCAGGTCGCTGAGGAGTGCCTTCGCGGTGTCCGCCATCAGTGCCGAGAAATGCGGGTCGAAGGGCTTGTCGAAGCGGGTCTCGGTGAAGCGGGAGAAGGAACGCCCGTCCACGCGGACGACCGTCCACGCACCCGGGAGCAGGGTCAGGGAGTGGAACCATTCGCGGGCGCGCATCCGCGACTCAAGGTCCTTCATCGGTCATCTCTCTGATGTCGAAACCGCCGTCGGGGGTGGGGACGACTGTGAACAACGTGTCGAAGCCGTCCGACGGGCGTGGGCGGCGAAGGCGTTTCAGGGTGGCATAGACGCCGACGTCCGGCACCTGGGTTTCGGGTGGGCGGACGGCGTTGCGGCGCATCGAGAGTGCGATGTCCGGCGGGAACCAATAGCCGATGATGTGCGCGTGGTGACGCCGGCCCACGGTGATGAGCGGTTGCCATTCGTCCGGGGACGGATTCGTGTTGTCGACCGCCACGTCACGGTCTTGTTCGAGGGCCTCGGATATGAGCCTCAGCTGGCGTGCCTGCTTGCGCCGGGCGCCCCTCGGGAAGAGGTCCTTGCTGACGTGGACGTGTCCGGCCAGATGCCGGCGGTAGAACGTCGTCTTCCCGGACGCCTGAAGGCCGATCAGTATCGCCAACTCGGGCATCAGCGTGGTGTCAGGGCACGTACCAGGTCGGCGGCAGGGCTTTCGGTCGTCCGGTGGAAGGATTCGCCCGCCCACAGGTTGACACCCTCCGGATCGCCCTGGGCGGCGGACGCCTTGCGTAGGGGCGATGTCACGTAGTGGACGTCCGGGTAAGCGGCCGGTGCGTGCGGCGAGTGTTCGGTGAGGAAGCGGTTGACCAGGCCACGGGCGAGCCGTCCGCTGAAGGCTCGGGTCAGTGCGGTGGAGGTGAAGCGCGGGTCCGCCAAGGCGGCCTTGTGTATGGCGCTGGCACCGCTCTCCGGGCAGCGGACGAAGGCCGTCCCCAACTGAGCCGCGACCGCGCCCAGGCCGAGCACTTCGGCGACGTCGACGGACGAGGCCAGACCGCCGGCGGCGATCAGCGGCTGGGACGTCATCGCGCGCACCGAGTGCAGCAGCACCCGCAGCGGCAACGGTTCGTCGGACGTGTTCGTGAACGACCCCCGATGCCCGCCCGCCTCGGATCCTTGCAGGCAGAGGGCATCGGCTGCGGACGCCTGGCGGGCCTCGTCCACGGACGTCACGGTGACGATCACCACCACGTTCCGGGACTGGAACGCCTCGATGACGTCCGAAGACGGGCACCCGAACGTGAAGCTCACGAAGGCGGGCGGGTCGGAGAGGAGGTCGGCGACCTTCGCCTCGTAGGCGTCGTCGCGGGCGGCCGGGGTGCCGGGCGAGACGCCGAGGCGTTCGGCTTCGGGTGCGAGGCGGTCGCGGTAGGCGGCGACCTCGGCGGGGTCGATCTCGTCCGTCGACGGCATGAAAACGTTCATCCCGAACGGACGGGACGTCAGTTTCCGGGTCGCGGCGATGTCGGCGCGCATGGCTTCGGGCGTCTTGTATCCGGCGGCGAGGAAGCCGAGGCCGCCCGCCTCCGACACGGCGGCGGCCAGTTCGGGTGTCGACGGCCCGCCCGCCATCGGCGCCTGCATGATCGGGATGTCCGTCCACATGGCGTTACCTCGTCTCCGGTCGGGCGGACGCGGTCGCGGCGGCCGGCGGCGAGGCCGTCCGGTGCGGGTCCCCGGGACTCGTCCTCATGATCCGCACGATAATCCGAGGGGAGGACCGGGCGCCGACCCGGGGGTCACCGGAGGAGAGGGACGGCATGCGGGTGCTGCTGCACTACGACATGGAGCACGAGGAGCCCGATCTCGACATCGTGAGCTGCTCCGAGCAGGACGACGCGCGGTTCGCCGAGCTGCTGCCGGACGCCGAGGTCATCTGGCATGTGCTGCGTCCGCTCACAGCCGCCGACATGGACCGGGCACCGAAGCTGAGGCTGATCCAGAAGCTCGGCACCGGGGTCAACACGATCGACCTGGACGCGGCGAAGGAACGCGGGATCGCGGTCGCGAACATGCCGGGTCAGAACGCGCAGGCCGTCGCGGAGACGTCGCTGCTGCTGATGCTCGCGGCGCTGCGCCGGGTCGTCCCGTTCGACGCGCGGACGCGGCGCGGCGAGGGCTGGCCCGCCGATCGGGGGCTGGTCGGCGGGGAGATCGCCGGACGGACGGTCGGGCTCCTCGGCGGCGGCGAGATCGCCACCCTGCTGCGCGGCATGCTGGCGGCGGTCGGCGCGAACGTCCTGTACACGTCGCGGCGGCCGCGGCGCGACGATCCGTCCTGGCGGGAGCTGGACGATCTGCTGCGGGCGAGCGACATCGTGTCGGTGCACATCCCGCTGACCGACGAGACCCACCACCTGCTGGACGCCGAGAGGCTCGCGCTGCTGCCGAAGGGCGCGGTCGTCGTGAACACGGCGCGCGGCGCGGTCATCGACGAGGCGGCGCTGGTGGACGCGCTGACGTCGGGCCGGCTGGGCGGCGCCGGGCTCGACGTCTTCGAGAAGGAGCCGGTGGACGCGTCCAACCCGCTTCTGACCTTGGACAACGTCGTCGTCATGCCGCACGTCGCCTGGCTGACCCGCGAGACCTGGGACCGGTACTTCGCGGTCGCCGCGGAGAACTGCCGCCGCCTCGCCCGAGACGAGGACCTCCTGCACCGCGTCGTCTAGGACGGCGGCGACCGCCCGTCCGGCCTCGCGTCCGCCGCCGGGTCCATGCCGCCGCAGTGCCTCGTGTCCACCGGAACGCGGGGAGACGCCTGAAACGCCAGGATTTCGCGATTGTCCAGATGTCGCGTTGTTTTGTCCGCCATTTTTGGTCAGCCGTTGTGAATGATCGGCCGCTCGGTTGGCCGTCGGCCGGGAACCGTCGGATCGACGAGCGGACCGCCGTCGCGCCGGCGAAGCATTTTCATGACCTCGACCGCGTCTTCCGATGACGCACCCTTCGCATATCGGCTGGTCCGCTCCGCCAAAGCGAGAACCACCCGAGGCACATCAGGAGTGCGAATGCGGTTTTTCAGACGCGGCGCCATCCCGGCGGCGACGCTCGGCCTCACCGTCCTGCTGGCGGGAACCGCGCAGGCCGCCCCTTCCACCGGTGAGCCGCCCCGCACGGGGGCGTGCGCCGGCCCGCCGGCGGGGAGCGCCGCGGAGATCATCGAGCAGGCCGCCGACTGCTCTGGCCAGGCGCAACGACCCCAGGCGGTGCTGGCGACCGCGCAGGCCGCCGCAGCGGCCGCCAAGGCCGCGCTGCACGCCCGCCCGCACGTCTGCGGGCCGCCCTACGTCAACGGGGATCCGCGGCTGGGGCCCGTGCATCTCCCGCGAACCGGCTACTTCGGATATCTGCTGCGCGGCTACAAACGCTACGGCGGCCTGGCACCTTCGACATTCCTGTACCAGTACTGGGACGAGGCCAAAACGCCCACGCCCGACTGGCGGTACCCACCGGACGACGGGTTCGTCCACCAACTCAAGGACATCAACAGCCGCCCGGCGCGGTACAAGGTGGCGCTTCGCATCGGTCAGTTCATCGACCGTTTCGGCGGGGAATCAGGAAAATTCCTTTCCCCCGGCGGCGCCTCCTTCGGGTCGCGCGCCCTGCCGCCGAACAGCCTTAACACCCGCGCCGACGACCCGTCGCACCTGTGCAACTACCACCTCTACCGTGTCAGCAAGAGGTTCTCGGTCGACGCTGGACCGGCCGAACCTGCGTTCCAGCAGCCGGGCCACGGGCTGCAGTACGTCCTCACGGGCGCCTACGTCCCCGGCGCACCCAATCCGCTCAGCGTGAAGTGGCTGGCGGACAACGGATACCTGCAGCGGGTCTACTGACGGGGTGGACCGTTACGAACTCGCGGCGGCGCTGGCCCGCGCCGGTCTCCGCGAGTACGAGATCGAGGGCGTGCATGAGCCCTCCCGGCGGCCCAGCGACTACCTCTACCTGCGCAGGGAGGGGGACCGCTGGGCCGTCGGGCACCGCGAACGCGGCGAGCACGTCGTCATCCGCCGGTTCACCGGCGAGGACGAGGCATGCCGCTTCTTCTACGACCTCGTCACGTCGGCGGTGCCACCCCCGCCACCCGAACCATCGGCCGTCTCGGATCCGCGGCTGCTCGAACGGCTGGAGCGGGGCCGGCGTGACGCGTGGGACGACTACCGGCGGAGCCGCCGCGCAGCGGACGGCGAGCCGCCGCCGCCGTCCCAGTGAACCGCGTCCGGCCGCCGTGCTACGGGATCAGAACCGGCTTCACGACCTTGCCGGACGTCGTGTCCTGCTCGGCCTGGTTGATCTGGTCGAGCGGGTAGGTCGTGATGAGGCGGTCGAACGGGAACCGGTCCTGCCGCCACAGCTCGATCAGCTTCGGGATGAACGTCTGCGGGACGGCGTCGCCCTCGATAATGCCCTTCACCGTCCGGCCCATTAGCAGCAGGTTCGCATCCAGGGTGTACTCGGCGGCGCCGACGCCGACGAGGCCGCAGACGCCGGTGGTGCGCAGCGACGCGACCGCCGTCGCGACGACCGCGGGGACGGCGGTGGTGTCGAACGAGTACTGCACGCCCTCGCCGCCGGCGAGCGCCCGGATCTGCCCGGCGATGTCGTCGTCCGCCCCGTTCAGGACGTGGGTGGCGCCCAGCTCGCGGGCCAGGTCGAGCCGCGACTCGTGCAGGTCGACCGCGACGATGGTGGTGGCGCCGGCGACCCGCGCGGCCATCACCGCGGCCAGCCCGACCGCGCCCGCGCCGAACACCGCGATGCTGTCGCCCGCGCGGACGCCGAGGGAGATCAGCACCGAGCCCGCGCCCGTCTGGATGCCGCAGCCGAGCGGTCCGAGCTGCTCGATCGGGACGTCGCGCGACACCGGCACGACGTTGCGGACGGTTCCGAGCGCGTGGCTCGCGAACGACGACTGCCCGAACCAGCGGGTGTGGACGGCCTCGCCGTCGCCGGTGGTCGCGCGCGGCCGCCCGTCCAGCGGCATGGCGAGCATGTTGAGCGCCATCATCTGCGGGCACGCGCCGGGGTTCGCGGCGCGGCAGTTGTCGCACGTCCCGCACGAGTCGAACGACATGACCACGTGGTCGCCGACGGTGATCCCGGTGACGTCCGGGCCGACCGCCTCGACCACGCCCGACCCCTCGTGGCCGAGCACGACGGGCTTGCCGACCAGGTCGCCCGGCACGCGGCCGAGCATGTCGGTGTGGCACATCCCGGTGCCCGCGATCTTGACGAGGACCTCGCCGGAGCCGGGGTCGGCCAGGTCGAGGGACTCGATCGTGTAGGGGGCGTCTGCGGCGCGCAGCACCGCGGCGTTGATCTGCACCAGGAATTCCTTAGGCGAGGGAGTAGCGGATCGGAAGGCGCTTCAGGCCGCCGACGAACGTGGTCGCGATCCCTTCCGGCGTCCCGGCGATCTCGATGGAGCGCAGGCGCGGCAGGAGCTCCTCGAAGAACGCGCGGATCTCCATGCGGGCGAGCGCCGCGCCGAGGCAGTAGTGGACGCCGAAACCGAACGCGAGGTGCTTGTTCGGGTCGCGGCCGACGTCGAACCGGAAGGGGTCGTCGAAAACGTCCTCGTCCCGGTTCGCGGACGGGTAGGAGAGCAGGACGGCGTCGCCCTCGCGAATCGTCACGCCGCGCAGTTCGTAATCCCGGGTCGCGGTCCGCATGAACTCCTTGACGGGCGTCACCCAGCGGATCATCTCGTCCACCGCGAACGGCATCAGCTCGGGCTTGTCGCGGAGCCGTCCGAGCTGGTCAGGGTGCTCGATGAGCGCCCGCAGGCCACCGGAGATCGTCGCACTCGTGGTGTCGTGACCGGCCGTCGCGACGATGACGTAGTAGGACGCGGTGTCGAAGTCGTTCAGCGGCTCGCCGTCGACCCGCGCGTTCGCGATGGCGGACGCGAGGTCGTCCGTCGGGTTCGTGCGGCGCGCCTCCGTCAGCTCCTGGAAATAGGCGAAGAAGTCGAGCAGGACCTGCAGTTTCTCCTCGTTCGTCGCGCCGCGCTGGAACTCGTCGTCATCGCCGCCGAAAAGCTCCTGCGTCAGCTTCAGCATGCGGCCGAAGTCGCTCTCCGGAAGGCCGAGCAGCGACAGGATGACGTACAGCGGGAAATGGACGGCGACCTCCCGCGCGAAGTCGCATTCGCCGCCGAGGTCCACCATCCGGTCGACGTAGCGTTTCGCCAGTTCCTTGATGCGCGGTTCCAGGGCCCGCATGGCGCGCGGCCGGAACCAGTCCGCGCCGATCGCCCGGATGACCCGGTGGTCGGGGTCGTCCATGTGGATCAGCGTGCGCAGCGCGATGCCCTGCTCGGCCCGCTGCCGGTTCAGCTCGTCGAACTCGGCGGTGCCGAGCAGCGGGCGCGGCGCGTTGCGGAAGATCTGGTGGTTGCGCTCGATCTCCAGGACGTCCTCGTTCTTGGTGATCGCCCAGAACGGGGTGTAGCCGGGGGCGTCCACCCAGTGCACCGGCGACTCGCGGCGCAGCAGCGCGAGCGACTCATGGAACCGCCGGTCGTCCGCGTAGGCCTTCGGGTCGGCCAGGTCGAGGCCCGCCCGCTGCACGGTCAGCGTCATCGCTCCGCTCCTTGATCGTGACTGCCGCCACCCAGGAACCTACGGGCCCGAATCCGGTTCGGTCAACGCTGCCGGGCCGGACGGCGCTCGCCGGGCACCGTCCGGCCGGGGCCGCTAGAGGTCGGTGAAGTCGCCGTGCCGGCCGCGGCCGTCCGCGAACCGGGCGGCGCCCTCGACGGCGTCGGCGAGCGACCCGATCCCGTGCCGGTACTCGATGGCGATCGCCTCGTCCTCGGGACGTCCCTCCGCGTCCAGCGCGGACCTGCGGTCGTTGCGCAGGCAGGTCTGCGGGAACCCGGCCAGCTCCGCCGCGAGCGCCTCGGCGGCCTCCCGCGCCGTGCCCGCCGGGACGAGCCGGTTCGCGAGGCCGATTTCGAACGCCTCCCTCGCGCCGACGGGACGCCCGGTGAGGATGAGGTCCATCGCGCGGCTCGCGCCGATCAGCCTGGGCAGCCGGAACGTGCCGCCGTCCACCAGCGGGACGCCCCAGCGGCGGCAGAAGATCCCGAATGTCGCGTCCTCCTCCACGACCCGGAGGTCGCACCAGAGGGCCAGCTCCATCCCGCCGGCGACCGCGTGGCCGGCGACGGCCGCGATCACCGGCTTGGACAGCCGCATCCGCGTGCAGCCGAGCGGGCCGTCCGCCGGTGGCGGATCGACGCGCGGGCTGCGCTCGGTGCCGATCGACTTGAGGTCGGCGCCGGCGCAGAACGTCCCGCCCTCGCCCCACAGGACGGCGACGCTCGCGCCGTCGTCCGCGTCGAACGCGCGGAACGCGCCGGCCAGCTCGCGCGCCGTCGTCCCGTCCACGGCGTTCCGGCTCTCGGGCCGCGACATGATCACCGTCGTGACGCCCCCGTCCCGCTCAACGCGCACCGCCACACGTCCTCCCAATCCCCGACGACCGAGCCGCCACCGCGTTGACCTGCGGCGTGTTGTTGTTTTCGACGCGCTCATAACAACAACACGCCGCAGGTCAACGTATCTGGAAGGCGCCGTCGGCGAGGTCCTTGAAGCGGTCCAGGTCTTCGGGCGGGGTGTCGATCGCGCGGAGCGGGCCGGTGTCGGCGAGGTGCGTCCGGGCGTAGAGGCGGGCGACGAGCGCCTTGCGGTCGGCCCCTGAGTCGGTGCGCTCCCAGCCGGCCTGCTCCAGCAGCAGCGCCGCCGCATACACGTCCGCCATGTACTGGGCGAGGGGGAAGAGCCGCGCCTCGGCCACAGTCCGGTCGAGGCCGCGCCACGTTTCTATGGCCTGCCGGAGATGCCCGATGCGGTCGTTGACCAGGTCGGCGGTCGCGTCGTCCCCGCCCGGCGCCTGCTGGACGGCCTGGGTCAGCCGTTCGAGGAACGGCTCGTGCGCGTCCTGCCGCTCGATGGCGCGGCGGACGTCCAGGCACAGGATGTTGTCGCCGCCCTCCCAGATGGGGTTGACCTGGGCGTCCCGCAGGATGCGCGCCACCGGCCACTGCTCGATGTATCCGTTGCCGCCGTGGATCTCGATCGCGTCGCTCGCCGCCGTCACGCCCAGCCGGGACGCCCGCAGCTTGATCAGCGCGGCGCCGATGCGGAGGCGCGGCCGTCCGAGGTATCCGTCGAACACGAGCGCCTGGGCCGCCTCGGTCTCCACGATCAGCTCGGCGAGCTTGCGCCGCATGAGCGGCTGCTCGATGAGCGCGGCGCCGAACGCCTCCCGCGCCCCCGCGTAGCACAGCGACTCGACCAGCGCCCGCCGCGCGCACCCGAGGCCCATCATCGAGATGCCGAGGCGCGCCCCGTTCGTCAGTTCCATCATGCGGGCGAGGCCCTTGCCGTCCCCGCCCTGGCCGGCGCTCGAGGACGGGGCCAGCAGGAACGCCTCCGCGTCGGTGAACTCGATCTCCGCCGACGCGACCGACTTCGTGCCGAGCTTGTCCTTGAGCCGCCGGATCCGGACGCCGTTGCGCGCCCCGTCCCGCCGCTCCTTCAGGACGAGGAACGGCGCGATCCCCCGCACCCCGTCGGCGGCGCCTTCGGACTTGGCCAGCACCACGAACGCCGACCCGTTGGCGTTGGACGCGAACCACTTGAGCCCGTTGAGCCGCCAGGCGTCGCCGTCCTTGGACGCGGTCGACTCCAGCGCGCCGAGATCCGACCCGCCCGACCGTTCCGTCAGCATCTGTGCGGCCTCGCCGGACATCTCCCCGGCCGCGAACAGCTCCCGCACCCGCTCCTTGACGTCCTCCGGAGCGAACATCTCCGTCAGCCGCACGACCATGTCGCCGCCGGTGCCGAGCGCGCACGCCATGCCGATGTCGGCCTGGTCGAGCAGGTAGCTCCAGGCCACGCCCAGCGGCGCGGCGTCGACCCCGTTGGCCTTCGCCTCCGCGACGAAGTCGGGCCGCGTGAACGACGTCGCGACGAGATCCCGCCGGGCCGCCTCGAAGGACGGCGGCATGACGACCTCGCTGACGTCGCGTCCCCACCGGTCGTACTTCTCCAGCCGCGGCGGGTTGCGATCGGTCTCCTCGGCGCGCTCGGCGATCGGCCCGCCCATCAGGGCGCCCATCTCCTTCAGCCGCGGCTCGGCCCAGCCGAACCCGTCCCCGAGGTGCCGCCGCATGAGGAACCGCAGCGTGGGGTCGCAGTCGTACCAGTTGCGGCCCACCGCGCCCCGGTAGCGCTCGGTCGCGTACCGGCGCGCCTTCTCCGCGTCACCGAACGGCAGCCGGTCGAACGGCTCGATCAGATAGGACGTCATACCATCGGACATTACACTTTCTCATCACATGATGGAAGTCTGTAAGGAATCGTGGGGCGAACGATCATGCCGATACCCTTTTGCCCGGTCACAGGGGGTGGGCTGGTGTTCGGGATCTTCAAGCGGCGGCGCGAGGACGAACTGGCGCAGATCGAAGCCGAGATCACCGCGTTCGGCGAGGAACTCGCCCGGCTGCCGCTCGACCCGGACGAGCACGGCGCCGACCCCGACCTGATGGCCGACTACGCCCGCGCCCTGGACGCCTACGACCAGGCCAAACGCAACTTCCTCGGCGACCGCGACCGCGCGGACGCCGCCGACGTCCTGCGCACGCTCGACGAGGGACGCAGCACGCTCGCGCGCGTCAACGCCGTCCTGTCGGGCCGTCCCCTCTGCTTCTTCGACCCGCGCCACGGCCCGTCCGCGCAGCGCATCGCCTGGGCGCCGCCGGGCGGCGCGCACCGCGACATCGACGTGTGCGCGGCCGACGCGATCCGGCTCACCGAGGGGCTGCCGCCGATCGCGACGGGCGTCCGGCCGGCGCCCGCGCCCGCTCGCCCGCGTCCCGCACCCGCGAAGACCGCGCCCCGGCCCGGTAAGCGGCCGGCGCCGTTCAAAGTGGCGCCTCCCGGACTCGGCACCAAGCACCACGTCAAAGGGCGAGGCGATGGCGAAGCACTGCTTCGGCGACCCAAATGGGACGTGCCGTCGATTCTCGTCGTCCGGCTCCACGGGGGCGGGAAGGTAGAACACGTCCGCCAAGGAAGGTCTCAGCGCCTAGTGCGGTGACCACAAACGTCCACCGGGTTGGGTGACACGCCGGCCAGGGGCTGGGACGGGGAGGTTGATCGGCTCCACCCTCGATGACGACAGGTCGTTATCGAGAGAGGGGCGGGCTGGTGGCAGAGCCAGTCAGAGCACGGCGGTTGACCCAGGACGAGGGGCGCCGGCTGCAGCAGATCATCCGG
>NZ_SMJW01000023.1 GCF_004348335.1 Actinomadura bangladeshensis
GGCCCGACGACTGACCCTCCCGCCCCTCGGCCCGGCCGCGGAACGGGGGGCCGCACGGTGACGGCGGCGGCGGCGCTCGCCATCTTCGTCATCGCGTTCTTCTTCATCGCCACGGAGAAGGCCGACAAGGTCAAGGTCGTGCTGATCGCGGCCGGGGCCATGACGGTGCTGGGGCTCACTCCCGGCGCCGGGGTCTTCTTCTCCGAGCACGACGGGATCGACTGGAACGTCATCTTCCTGCTGCTCGGCATGATGATCATCGTCGGGATCATCAAGGGCACCGGACTGTTCGACTACCTGGCGATCTGGGCGGCCAAACGGTCCAAGGGCCGGCCGTACCGGCTGCTGGTGATGCTCATGGTCATCACCGCGGTCGCCTCCCCGTTCCTGGACAACGTCACCACGATCATGCTGGTGGCGCCGGTGACGGTGGTGGTCTGCAACCGGCTGCGGATCCCGGCGCACCCGTACCTCATCGCGGAGGTGCTGGCGTCCAACATCGGCGGCGCCTCGACCCTCATCGGGGACCCGCCGAACATCATCATCGCCAGCCGGGCGGGGCTGACGTTCAACGACTTCCTCGTCCACATGGCGCCGATCGTGGTGGTCATCTTCATCGCGTTCGTGCTGCTGGCGCGGGTGATGTTCCGCAAGTCGTTCACCTACGACGAGCGGTACGTCGCCGAGGTGATGTCGCTGGACGAGCGCAAGGCGATCACCGACCCGAAGCTGCTCGTCCGCTGCCTGGTCGTGCTGGGCCTCGTCATCGTCGGGTTCATGCTGCACTCGGTGCTGCACGCGGAACCGTCGATCGTGGCCCTCGTCGGCGCGGGCGTGATGCTGCTGGTGTCGCGGGTGGAGGTCTCCGAAGTCCTCGAAGAGGTCGAGTGGCCGGTGCTGGTGTTCTTCGTCGGCCTGTTCGTCATGGTCGCCGGCCTCGGGCACACCGGCGTCATCGAGGCGATCGGGACCTGGGCGGCGGACGCCGTCGGCGACAACTACTTCGCCGCCGCGACCAGCCTGCTGTTCGGGTCCGCGGTGCTCGGCGCGTTCTTCGACAACATCCCCTACGCGGCGACGATGGCGCCGATCGTGGAGGGGATGGCGGCGGGGGCGCCCGACCCGACGACCGCGGAGGCGCTGTGGTGGTCGTTCGCGCTCGGCGCCGACTTCGGCGGCAACGGCACGGCCGTCGCGGCGAGCGCCAACGTCGTCGCGATCGGCATCGCCGCCAGAACCGGCAACCCGATCAGTTTCTGGCAGTTCACCCGCTACGGGATCGTCGTCACCGTGCTGAGCACGCTGATGGCGTGGGTGTACGTGGCGTTGCGCTACTTCTAGCGCGGTCCTCCGATGGCCGGGCGCGCCTCCGGTGGGCGTGCTCGGCCATCAGTAGGCGTGCTCGGCCATCAGCCGCCGGGACGCCTCGGTGATGCTGCCCGACAGCGACGGGTACACCGCGAACGTCTGCGCCACCTGGTCGACGGTCAGGTGCTGCTGGACGGCGATCGACACGCCGAGGATCAGCTCGCTCGCCCGCGGTGCCACGATGACGCCGCCGAGCACGATCCCCGTGGACGGACGGCAGAACAGCTTCACGAAACCGTCCTCGAAGCCCTGCATCTTGGCACGCGCGTTGGTGAACAGCGGCAGCATGACCGTCCGGGCGTTGACGTCCCCGGAGTCGACCATCTGCTGCGTCACGCCCACCGACGAGACCTCGGGGTCGGTGAAGATGTTGGACGCGACCCAGCCGAGCTTGAGCGGCTGCACGGCCTCGCCCAGCGCGTGCCACATCGCGATGCGGCCCTGCATGCCCGCGACGGACGCGAGCATGAGCACGCCCGTGCAGTCGCCGGACGCGTAGATGTGCGGGACGGACGTCCGCGACACCTTGTCGACCTCGACGAACCCGCGCGCGTCGCACCGGACGCCGATCTCCTCCAGGCCGATGCCCGTGGTGTTCGGCACCATCCCGACCGTCATCAGGCAGTGCGAGCCCTCGATCTTCTTGCCGTCCTCCAGCGTGACGATCACACCGTCGCCGGACCGCTCGACACCCGCGGCCCGCGACCGCGACATGACGTTCATCCCGCGGCGCAGGAACACCTCCTGCAGGACGGCGGCGGCGTCGGCGTCCTCGGTCGGGAGTATCCGGTCGCGCGAGGACACCAGCGTCACGTTGGACCCGAGCGACAGGTACGCCCCCGCCAGCTCCGCGCCCGTCACACCGGACCCGACGACGATCAGGTCCTCCGGCAGCTCCGGCAGGTCGTAGAGCTGGCGCCAGTTCAGGATGCGCTCGCCGTCGGGCTCCGCGCCCGGCAGCACGCGCGGCGTCGCGCCCGTCGCGATGAGCACGATGTCGGCCCGGATGTGCCGGTCGCCGACCGCGACGACGTGCGGCTCCACCAGCCGCGCCGCACCGCGGACGATCTTGACCTCCTCGTAGGCGAGCCGTTCGGCGACGTCGAACGACTGGGCCCGCGCGAGGTCCTTCACGCGCTTGTTGACCTCGGCCATGTCGGCCTCCAGGGCGCCGACGATCCCGTCCGGGCCGCCGTTGAAGCGCAGCCCGAGGCCCGTCGACTCCGACATGACCGCCATCCGGGTCGAGGTGGCGATGAGCGTCTTGGAGGGCACGCAGTCGGTGAGCACGCAGGCGCCGCCGGGACCGTCCCGTTCGATGACGGTCACGTCCGCGCCGAGCTGGGCCGCGACGAGCGCGGCCTCGTAACCGCCCGGTCCTCCTCCGATGATCACGATGCGGGTCACATCTTCCATCCTTCCCTATGCCAGGCAGTGAAAAGTCCCGTTCTGCGCCGTTGAAACGCACGTGGGGGACGACCCCCACACCCCCGAACAGAACGTGGCGCGTCACCCGTGGGGGACGACCCCCACACCCCCGAACAGAACGTGGCGCGTCACCCGTGGGGGACGACCCCCACACCCCCGAACAGAACGTGGCGCGTCACCCGTGGGGGACGACCCCCACACCCCCGATCAGAACGTGGCGTAGCCTTGGCCAACGTGGCACTGTACGCGGCGTACGCCTCCAACATGGATCCCGAGCAGATGGCGAGCCGGGCTCCGCATTCCCCGATGCGCGGCACCGGCTGGCTGGCCGGCTGGCGGCTGACCTTCGGCGGGCAGGACAAGAGCTGGGACGGTGCCCTCGCGACCGTCGTCGAGGACCGCTCCGAGCAGGTCTTCGTCGTCATGTACGACGTGCCCGCCTGGGACGAGAAGGAACTCGACGCCTGGGAGGGCGCCGCGCTCGACGTCTACCGCAAGATCCGGGTCCGGGTCGAGACGCTCGACGGCGACGTCCTGTGCTGGATGTACGTGCTGGACGACTACGAGGGCGGGCTGCCGTCCGCGCGCTACCTCGGGATCCTCGCCGACGCGGCCGAGAAGGCCGGCGCCCCCGACGACTACGTCAAGGACCTGCGGACGCGTCCCTGCAAGTCGCTGGGCGACTGATCGAGCCACGAGGGGCCCGGCTGTAGTGTCGGCCTTGTGAGCAACGAGGCTTTTGCACTGGCACGGGCGGCCGCGGACGCGCTGCGCGACCGCACGTCCATCGAGTCCTTCGACGTCGCCCTCGTGATGGGCTCCGGCTGGGTGCCGGCGGCCGACAAGCTGGGCGAGCCCGTCACCGAGCTGACGGTCACCGAACTGCCCGGCTTCGCGCCCCCGGCCGTGGAGGGGCACGCCGGGACGGTCCGGGTCGTCGAGATCGGCGGGCGCCATGCGCTGGTGTTCCTCGGCCGGACGCACCTGTACGAGGGGCACGGCGTCGACGCGGTGGTGCATCCCGTCCGGACGGCGCTGGCCGCCGGGGTGACGACGGCGGTGCTGACGAACGCGGCGGGCGGGCTGCGGCCCGAGCACCAGAGCGTCGGCGACCCGGTGCTGATCGCCGACCACCTGAACCTGTCGGGTGCGAACCCGCTCACCGGCCCGACGTTCCTGGACCTGACCGAGGCGTACTCGGGACGGCTGCGCGCCCTCGCCAAGGAGATCGACCCGACCTTGCAGGAGGGCGTCTACGCGGCGTTCCGCGGGCCGACCTACGAGACGCCCGCCGAGATCCGGATGCTGCGCACGCTGGGCGCCGACATGATCGGCATGTCGACCGTCCTGGAGACCGTCGAGGCGCGGCGCGGCGGCGCGGACGTCCTCGGGATCTCCCTGGTCACCAACATAGCGGCCGGGCTGTCGGACGAGCCACTCGACCACGAGGAGGTCCTCGCCGCGGGACGCGCGTCCGCCGGCCGCATGGGCACCCTGCTCGCCACCGTCCTGGCGAAGCTGTGAGCGACCTCCGCGCACGCGCCGAGGAATGGCTGGCCCAGGACCCGGACGCCGGCACCCGCGCCGAGCTCCGGGCGATCCTGGACGCCGCCGACGACGAGGCCCTGACCTCCCGGTTCGGCTCCCGCCTGGAGTTCGGGACGGCCGGTCTGCGCGGCGAACTCGGCGCCGGCCCGAACCGCATGAACCGGGTGACGGTCATGCGCGCCGCCGCCGGTCTGGCCGCCTGCCTGCCCCCCGGCGGCCGGGTGATCATCGGTTTCGACGCCCGGCACGGCTCGCGCCGGTTCGCCGCCGACACGGCGGCCGTGCTGAGCGGGGCGGGCCTGCGTCCCGAGGTGTTCGCCGACCCCGTCCCGACGCCCGTCCTGGCCCATTTCACCCGGGCGTTCGACGACATCGTCGCCGGCGTCATGGTGACGGCCAGCCACAACCCGCCGCGCGACAACGGCTACAAGGTGTACTGGTCGGACGGGGCGCAGATCGTCCCGCCGCAGGACAGCGAGATCTCGGCGGCGATCGACGCCGTCGGCCGCGTGGACGAGCTGCCGCTCGGCTCCGGCTGGCCCGTCCACGACGACACCGAGCTGTACCTGGACGCGGTGTCGTCGCTGCGCCTCGGCGGCGACCGCGACATCTCGATCGTCTACACGCCGATGCACGGCGTCGGCCGCGACGTCCTGCTGGCGGCGTTCGGCCGCGCCGGGTTCCCGGCGCCGGTCGTCGTCCCCGAGCAGGCCGACCCGGACCCCGACTTCCCGACCGTCGCCTTCCCGAACCCGGAGGAGCCGGGCGCGCTGGACCTGGCGCTCGCCCTCGCCGAAGCCCGCGGCGCCGACCTCGTGATCGCCAACGACCCGGACGCGGACCGCTGCGCCGTCGCCGTCCCGTCCCCGTCCGGCTGGCGGACGCTGACCGGGGACGAGGTCGGCGGGCTGCTCGCCGAGCACGTCCTGCGGCACACCGCAGGCGACGACCGCCTCGCCGTCACCACGATCGTGTCGTCGTCCCTGCTCCGCGCGATCGCCGCCGCGCACCGGGTCCGGTTCGCCGAGTCGCTCACCGGCTTCAAATGGATCATGAAGGCGGGCGGGCCGCTCGGCCGTACCGGGGGGCGTGGGGGGTCGTCCCCCCACCGAGCGCCCGACCGGCTGGTGTTCGGCTATGAGGAGGCGCTCGGGTACAGCGTCGGCGACGACCGCGGCGTCCTCGTCAACGACAAGGACGGCATCGGCGCCGCCCTCGCCGTCGCGGCCCTCGCCGCCGATGCGAAGCGCGACGGCCGCACGCTGCTCGACCTCCTGGACGCGCAGGCCCGCAAGTACGGCCTGCACGCCACGTCGCAGCTCTCGATCCGGGTGGACGACCTGTCCCTGATCACCGCCGCCATGGCCCGCCTGCGCGCCGCTCCCCCGCAGGACCTGGCCGGGCGCACCGTCGAGTCGTTCGACGACCTGTCCACGCCGTCCGGTGACCTTCCGCCCACCGACGGCCTGCGGTTCCGCCTGGCCGGGGGCTCGCGTGTGGTCATCCGCCCCTCGGGCACGGAACCGAAGCTCAAGTGCTACCTAGAGGTGGTCCTCCCCGTCGAAGACGACGTCAGCGTGGTCCGCGCGCGCGCCGCCGCCGAGTTGGACGCGCTCCGCGCGGACCTCTCCACGATCCTCCGCTGATCAACTCGACCCGGGGATGCCGCGGGTCCCGCTTCCTTCCAGGAGGTGCGGGAGCCGAAAGGGCGTCTGCGGCGTCCCAGGGGGGTGACGAACCAGAGCTCGCCGAAGAGGTCCAACGGACGTGTGATCGCATTGGCGCTGGTGGTCGTGACCATGACGGCGGTCGCCGTCCTCGCCGCGATCACTTCCGTCGTCCTCTTCACCTGGGACCAGCCGCCCGGCAAGGCGACGGGACGGGTCCTCGGGGCGGCCGGGAATACCGCGAGCAAGGACTACCTGGTCATCGAGTTCACCACCGCCGACGGGCGAGTCATCCGTTTCCATGGCCTCCGTGATGAGTGGAGGAAGGCGGACGGCTCGCAAGTCCACATCCGCTACGACCCCCGGGATCCGCACGGGTCCGCCGAACAGGAGTTCGGGATCTGGCCGCTGCTCGTTACGACGCTCCTCACAGCGGCGACCGCCTCCGCGGCAGTGGTGGCGGCACGAGCCGTTGTCCGGCAGCGAAGGAGACCGGGCCCCGGCCGGTGAGGCGCGCGCTCAGCCGGCCAAGGAGACGATCAGGGCGGCGACCAGACCGGCCAGTGGGACGGCGAGGGCGGCCACGGCCGGGATGGACCAGGTGACACTTCCCCTCGCGGGTTCGTCCGTCTTGGCCGCGGCCGCTTTGTCGGGGGCGCCCGACTTCGCCTTCGGGCGGTGGCGGTCGCGCATCTCGTTGAGCTGCTGGGCGGCGAAGCCCGTGGGCGTCCGCCCGCGCAGGTCGACGGCCGGGCCCTGGTTCTTGCGCGCCTGCTTCTGCGCCCGCGCCTCCGCCTTGGCCTGCGCGCGGGGCGACGTCTGGTGCACCCACGCGCGGGTCTCCAGGTCGGTCCCGTCCGGGCCCGCGAAGCGGACCGTCACCGCGTTCCTGCCCTCGATGCGCCGGATCGCCGCCCACGGGGCGCGGACGTCCCGGAGCGGGTTGCGGACGCTCAGCGCCTCCTCGTCCGCGATGATCGCGGGACGCAGCCCGACCGTGTAGGCGATCCCGCAGCCGAGCAGCAGCAGGAACGCGATGGTGAACGTCGTCAGCGAGTAGTCGGGGTCACCGGTGATGCCGACGAACAGGTCCACGAAGTTGAGCAGGGCGAACACGAGCCACGCGTAAGCGGCGACCTGCCCGCCGGTGGAGCGAATGGTCATGGCTCGATCATGCCAGCGGCCTGGCGCCGCTCCACTTGAGCTGCGCGAAGCCCGGTTTGATCACACCGTTGATCAGTTCGAGCCGCTCGTTGAACGGGACGAACGCCGACTTCATCGCGTTCACCGTGAACCACTGCAGGTCGTCCCATCCGTAGCCGAACGCCTCGGAGAGCTTCGCGAACTCCTGCGCCAGCGTCGTGCCGCTCATCAGCCGGTTGTCGGTGTTGACGGTGACGCGGAAGCTGAGGCGGCGCAGCAGCCCGATCGGGTGCTCGGCGATCGACTTCGCCGCGCCCGTCTGGATGTTGGACGTCGGGCACATCTCCAGCGGGATCCGCTTGTCCCGGACGTACCCGGCGAGCCGGCCGAGGCGCGCGTCGTCGCCGTCCACCTCGATGTCGTCGATGATCCGGACGCCGTGCCCGAGCCGGTCGGCACCGCACCACTGGATCGCCTGCCAGATCGACGGCAGCCCGAACCCCTCCCCGGCGTGGATGGTGAAGTGCGCGTTCTCCCGCTGCAGGTACTCGAACGCGTCCAGGTGCCGGGTCGGCGGGTAGCCGGCCTCGGCGCCCGCGATGTCGAACCCGACGACGCCGAGGTCCCGGTACCGGACGGCCAGCTCCGCGATCTCCATGCTGCGCGCCTGGTGCCGCATCGCCGTGACCAGCGTCCCGACCCGGATGCCGAAGTCCCGGCGGCCCCGCGCGAACCCGTCGAGTACGGCCTCGACGACCTGCTCCAGCGTCAGCCCCATGCTGAGGTGCTGCTCCGGCGCGTACCGGACCTCCGCGTACACGACGCCGTCGTTCGCGAGGTCCTCCGCGCACTCGTAGGCGACGCGGGTGAGCGCCTCGACGGTCTGCATCACCCCGACGGTGTGCGAGAACGTCTCCAGGTACCGCTCCAGCGACCCCGAGTTGGACGCCTCCTCGAACCACGTCCGCAGGCCGTCGGCGTCGGTGGTCGGCAGGTTTTCGTACCCGGTCTCCCGCGCCAGCTCCACGATGGTCGCGGGACGCACCCCGCCGTCCAGGTGGTCGTGCAGCAGCACCTTCGGCGCCCGGCGAATGTCCTCAAGAGTCGGCCGCTCGTTCATCTTTCGAACCTACCCGGCCCCGCCGCCTCCCACGTCGTCAACTTCCGCCAATCGACGTGGGGCGATCACGCGAGCGCGAGGAACTCCCGCGTCGTCGCAATGGCGGCCGTGACGGCACCGGCGAGGACGGCGGCCGAGTCGATGATCCCTGCTTCGGCCATCGCGACGGGCCGTCCCGTCCGAACGTCCAGCCCATTCGCACCAGGTACCGCCTGGATCGCCTCGAAGGCCGCGAGAGGGGTGAGGCCGCAGTCGGCCGCGAACCGATCGAAGGGCGCCGACAACCCCGCCCAGAGCACGTCCCGTGCCGAAGACGAAAGCCACTCGTCGGCAAGGTCGTTCGCCAGCAGGTAACGGCTGGTTCCCCCGCCGTCCAGGGACCCGTGTTCAATGAGCGCGGGCATCGCGTCCCTGGCTCGGATGAGGACATCCAAGCGCGCTTGGAAGACCTCCTCGGGCTCACTTCGCCCGGGCCCCGTCCGGACAATGGCAACTCCCAGCGCGAAACATGCCATGCGCAGCCTGATGCCCGAGCGCTCGGCTGCAGTCGGCGCCGCATCCGCTGCGGCTCGCAGCTCGTTGATGCGCTGGTGGATCGCCTTCCTGTTGCCGCGGTAGCCGCGGTCGATGCGCACCCCTGCCGAGTCAATTCTGATGCTCGGGACCAATACGGGATTCCACGACCCCTGTGGGCCCCCGCCGACCTGCAGGGCGATGTCGTCGAGCGTGCCGAGCGGATAAGCGCTCGACAGGCGCCCCTCCCAGGCGTGTCCGCCGCTTACCAACAATGCGATAGTGCCATCGTCGTCGGCGGGAGCGAGCACGACGGTAGGCCGTTCCTCACCAGCGACCCGCTGCCGGACGTCAGCAGACAGCGGCTTGGTCAGCACGACGAGATATGGCTCCAGGAGCCTGATAGGCGCGGGAGGGCCATGGTCGCCGAGATCGGCGGGCAGGAACATCCCTTCGTGAAGCTCCAGGGCCAGACCTGGCAGCTCACGATTCCCCACAAAGATCACTCCCTCCCTGCCGACCTTGTCCGCCGCCTCCGCGAGCATCGCAGCACCATCGGGATCACCGGTCGCAGTCGTCATGACCTGCGTGAGTTGCTCCTTGCGCTCAACTTCGACGGCCAGACTCCGCAGAGTCCGTACGGCGCGCTCACCGAACCCGCCCAACTCCGCGCGGAGGCGGGCTGGGGTCATGGTGTCCGCCCGGACGACGCCGAGTGCCGTGGTCATCATCGCTTGGGCCATCACGACGGCGGTGGCGGCGCCGTCCGAGTACTCCGTGCGCATCCGGGTCACCAATCGGCGGACGAGATCCGCGCCCAGTTCGGCGTCCGTGCGCGGTTCGACGGCGGTCTGGCAGAGCAGTGCCGGGTCCGCGGTGGTGCGACGAGTGCCGTCCGGCGCCGTGTACCGGGCCAGACCGCCGGCGGGCCCGAGCGTGCGGGCCACCTCCGACGCGAGCCGCGTGAAGCCCTCGTGCACATCCTCCAGAGGATGCCGGGACGGGCGCACCACGCGAGGCGGGGGCGGTGCGGGTGAGGGTTCGAGGGCGGCGGTGTTGCGGACGAGGGCGATGCTGCCGCCGGCGTTGCGGTTGCGCTGCTGGGGCACCGGCCTCGACTGCGCGGTCAGCCGGACGTGGAGCCGCCGGTACACGGTCTCCATGTCCAGCAGCGCGGGGCCGCCGGGGACGCCTTCGGCGAGCGTACGGATCAGTTCGCCGGTGAACGCCGTGTACGGCTCGCCGGGCGGAGCCAGCGCCTTGCGGGTCTCGGCGGACGCGGTCAGCAGGTACGTGCCCTCCACCACCGCCTGGTCGGCGACCTGCTCGGTCGCGCTCATGCCGCCGACCAGGGCCCGGCCGCTGTAACAGCAGTCCAGGACGACCACTTTGCGGTGGGCCCCGCCGCCCGCGTGCAGCACCACTCGCCGCACGTCCTCGTACCGGAGGGCGGTGTAGGAGTGCTCGGGGTCGGTGTCGGGCAGCGCCAGGCACAGCTCGTCGGTGTAAGGGTCGGTCAGTCCGTGCCCGGCGAAGTAGACGATCAGGGCGTCGGTGGCCTCGGCGGCGGCCTTGCGCAGGATGTCGAGGATCGTCCGGGCCGAGGCCGGCTGCCTGACGAGCAGGCAGTTCCGTTCGGCCAGCCCCCACAGCGCGGGGTCGGTGAACACGTCGCGGAGGCCGGTGAGGTTCTGCTCCACCGCGGGCAGATCGTCCAGCGCGTCGTACCGGTGGACGCCGATCAGGACGGCGCGGGAGCCTTCGGCGTCCGGCAGTCCGGTCACTCGGCCCCGCCCGGCCCGCCGTCCAGCGCCCGGAGGACCTCCCGGACCGCCTCCGGCGAGTCGGCGCTGATCGTGACCGCCACGCCGTCGCGCTCGATCCGCACGACGGGGCCGGCGGATGATCTCCGCGACCCGATCCAGGCGGCCACCGCGACGACGAGGCCGCTGAACGCGATGGCGTTGCTCAGCACGACGTTCACGACCTCAAGCGAGCCGCTCATGCCGCCCGGCTGGGACGGCCCCGGGACGATCGTCACCTTCGCGTCCCGGCGGACGTCCGGGTCCTGCGCCAGCCACCGGTACAGCGACGCGATCTCCGTCCCGTCGGAAGAATCCGCCACGCTGAGCAAAGCCTTCATGCCCGCCCCTTTCGCCGCCTCGACTACATCACCGACGGGCAGGGCACGCCGGAGGTTCACGGCAGGCGGCCGACACCGCCGGCCTTCGTCCACGGCAGTTCGGGGAGTCCGCCCGCCTCGTCGCCGGAGCCCCGGGCCCGGACGCCGGCCAGCCCCGGCTCGACCAGTTCGAAGCCCTCGAAGAACCGGCACCGTGGTCGTCCTTGCCGGGGGGACCTCGTCCGGTTCGGCCGCTCCCGACTTGTTCACACAGTTTGCGGCCGGGGGGCGTCTCATCGCGCTCCCCGGCCGCAATCGGTCAGTGGGTGTGCCGGTCAGCGAGCCTTGGCGTAGTCGCCGATGTTGCCGGCGAAGTCGAACATCACGCACGGCTCGTCGCCGACGACCCAGGCGTCGTGGCCCGGCTCCTGGACGAACACGTCTCCGGGGCCGACCTCTCCTTCGGAGCCGTCCTTCGTCCGGATCCGCATGCGTCCCGCGACGACGTAGCCGTTGTGGTGGACTTCGCACAGGTCGGTGCCCGCGATGTCCTTGACGGACTCGGTCCAGCGCCAGCCAGGCTCGAACGTCGCCTTCCCGAAGACGAGTCCGCTGAGGTTGACGACCTCCAGGTGCCCCCGGGGGAAGTCGCGCCGGTCGTCCGGCTTCTCAATGCTCTTGATCTCGGTCATGATGGGTCCCCCTTATCCACCATCACCTCCCACGTTTGCACTGCGTCTGACCTGCGTCAAGACGGGTGCGAGGGCACTCCTCACGGGCAGGTGCGGCGCAGTGGCAGGCCTCGTGCGGGCCGGCCGGGGGCGTGTCCGGGCCGCCCGCTACCGGACGGACGTCAGGGCGGCGTAGAGGATGATGTTGTCGCGGTAGCTGCGTTCCGTCCGGTCGAACGCGCCACCGCAGGTCACGAGCCGGAGACCGGCGTGGTCGAGCGGGCCGTAGACGCGGCTGGTGGGGAACTCGTCCTTGGCGACGCGTTCCACGGACTCGACGGTGAACACGGCGACCCGGCCGTCCGCGCGGGTCACCTCGACGCGATCCCCGGGGCGCAGCCGGCCGAGGTCGTAGAAGACCGCAGCGCCCTTCGCGGAATCGACGTGACCGAGCAGCACGGCCGCGCCGAGCTCACCAGGCGTAGGGCCGCGGTCGTACCAGCCGGCCTCGCCGGGACGGTCCCCGGACGGGACCTGTACCGAGCCGTCGGCGTCGAGGCCCAGCCCGATCAGCGGTGCGCGAACCCCGATCGACGGGACGGCGACCCGGACCGGCACCGAGCGGGGCAGCGCCGCCGCGCGGTGATCGACCGGCCGGGTGGTCGCGGCCCACGCGGGCGGCTGCGGCGGGCCTCCCGGGCCGCGCAGCCCGAGACCCGCGAATGTCAGGCCGGCCGCCATCAGGACGACCGCGACCGCCCACAGACCGGCCTTTCGCGCCATTGCCATTCACCCGTCCGGTGAGAATGTCGAAGGGTTTCAGAAAAGACGCCGGCCGCCTCCGGGAAAGGCGGCCGTGCCGTCAGGAGTCGGAACCGCTCCGGCGGCGGGCGGCCAGGCCTCCGGCGCCGACCGCGCCCGCCATGAGGACTCCGCCGCCGGCCAGCAGCACGAGGTTCGCACCGCCGGAGCCGCCGCCGAAGCCGGTCTTGGCGCCGCCGCTCGGGGTCGGGTGCGCGCTGCCCAGCGGCGTCGGGCGCGCCGAGCCGGCGGGCGTCCGCCGCGGGGCGGGCTGGTGCGTCTTCGGCGGGGTCTTCGCGTCCAGGACCTTGAGGTACCCGATCGACCGGTGCGTCCCGCAGCGCACCTGCACCGTGTAGTCACCCGGGGAGGTGTCCGGCTTGATGGTCGCGAGGCCCGCCCGGCCATCGACCTCCTCGGCGCCGTTCAGCGGGACGGCGCCGCCCACGAAGGCCAGCGAGCCGGCCTCGCCGTCCACGGCGCACTTCTTGCCGACGACCGTGATCTTGTCGCCGGGGCGCGCCTGCCCCGGCTGCACGACCACGTCGCCGCCCTCGGCCAGCGCGGGCGCGGCCAGGCCGAACGTCATTCCGCCGAGGACGAGGCCGAAAACGGCCGCCTTTCCGAGTCGCATCTCTCCCCCACTGCGACACGGCGGCTTACTTCGACTTTCGGCCTGGCACCGTGCCCCCTTATGCCCTCATACGATGGAGCGCGCACGCGATTGGTTCGAGCCATTTCCCTTCCCATCATGATCGGAATTGGCGAGCCTGAGAGTTGGCGTGATAGCCGCCACATCGCACCCGTTCAGCGGCTCAGGCGGCGGTAGCGGCGGACGGCGAGCGGCAGGAAGACCGCCGTGATGGCGACCGGCCAGACGAGCGCCATGAGCAGGGCGTGCTGCTCGACCCAGGTGCCGCCGACCGCCGCCGGGTTGCCGAACACCTCCCGCGACGCAGTCACCGTCGACGACACCGGGTTCCACCGCGCGACCGCGCCCAGCCAGTCCGGCATGAGGGACGGGGCCACGAACGCGCTGGAGATCATCGCGAACGGGAACGCCACCGCGAACAGGCTCCCCGCCGCCTCCTCGTTCGGCACGAGCAGGCCCAGCAGCACCCCGATCCAGATCAGCGCGAAGCGCAGCAGCAGGAACAGCCCGAACGCGCCGAGCACACCCCCGTCCGAGCGCCAGCCGATCGCCAGCGCCGTCAGCGCCAGGACGAGGAGGTCGAGGATCGCGCCGATCAGGTCGCCGGCGCCGCGCCCCGTGACGACGGCCGAGGACGCCATCGGCATCGACCGGAACCTGTCGGTGACGCCGCGCCCGCTGTCGTACACCGACGGCGTACGCGGTGTTCATGAATCCCATCGCCATCGTCATTCCGAACATCCCGGGCATCAGGAACACCTCGGTAGAGCGACATCCTCCCGACGACGAGGCGGGTCGCGATGGAGCGCATCGACAGCGCTTCGAGGCCCTCCGTGCGGGCGAGCTCGTCGGCTACGTGGAGGGCGTCGCCCGCCGCTACGTCAACGAACGCCGCGCCGAGGCCCGCACCGGCGTCAGCAACGAGCAGTTCTGGGCCGCCCGAGAACCGACTCTCGTCAAGGCCATGAGCAGCGGCGACTACCCCACGATGGCGAACATGGCCGACAACACCTTCGACTTCTCCTCCGAACAACTCTTCGAGTTCGACCTGACCCGCCTACACGACGGCTTCGCCGCCCACATAACCCCCACCTGATTCACCGGGCGAAAAGCAGTCGCAACCCCGCCGGATGACTTCATAACGTCGTCCAATGCGACTGCTCTCGGTCAATATCGGCCGCCCCCGCACCAATCCGTGGAAGAAAACCGCGCTGACCGGCATCGACAAGCGACCGGTCGACGGCCCGGTGCAGGTCACCGCACCGACGTCCGAGGGAACGGGCGAGGTCGGCCTGGCAGGCGACCGCGTCCATGACGTCCGAGGCCACGGCGGGCCGGACCAGGCCGTCTACGCCTATGCGCGCGAGGACCTCGATCTGTGGCAGGGCGAACTCGGCAGGCCGCTGCATGACGGCGTCTTCGGCGAGAACCTCACCACCGCCGGAATCGACGTCAACGGCGCGCTGATCGGCGACCGGTGGCGCGTCGGGCGGAGCGTCCTGCTGGAGGTGAGCTGCCCCCGGATCCCTTGCGGCACCTTTCAGGGCTGGCTGGACGAGCCGGGCTGGATCAAGCGATTTACGCAGGCGGTGAGGCCGGGCGGCTACCTGCGCGTCATCGAGCCCGGTGAGATTCGTGCGGGTGACGCCGTGGAACTCGTCCGGCGGCCCGGTCACGGCGTGAGCGTGGGCGTCGCCTTCCGGGCGCTTACCGGTGAGCCCGGCCTGCTGCCGCTGCTGGTCTCGGTCGAAGCCCTGCCGTACTACGTCCGCGAGGTGGCTCGTCGGCGTGCCGGGGGTTGAGCGGAGGGAAATGGCTCGTGGTTGATAGTGCGGTCATTGCGGGTGGGTACATATTGCGAATTTCGGGCGAAATGGGCATGGCGGGACAGGGTTGCTGAAAATGGTTCGATATCTCTGGAATCTCGGCGATCTGCGCTTGCCCGAACGTACGTTGTGTCAGCCTAGATACGGAGTGTGCCCGTAAGAGCACGCCTTACTCGGTCATGTGAGTCCTGCTGAGCCGCCGATCGCACTGAGGACGCCGATGTCTGTTTTCTCCGAACCTGCTGCCGACAGCGAGCGCCAGGATTTCCGGCGTCACGGCAAGGCCCCGGCGCGCGGCATGCGCCGCCACAGCAACGTACGCTCCTTTCACCTGTGCATTTCCGTCCTGCCCGCGGCCGTTGTGGGGGTGCTCGGCGCCGGCGCGGTAGCGATGCTCTACGGCGGCGACGCCGTCACGCACCGGACGCAGGTGGCGCTGGCCGTGATCGCCGTGGGCGTCGTGCTCACGCTGGGCGCGGCCGTGTTCGCGGCGGACGCGGCGACCCGGCGGGTCGACCGGCTGCAGGCCCGGCTGTCGGTGCGCGGCCACGACGACGTCCAGCGTCGGCTCGGCGAGCTGTGGTTCTCGATCGCGCGCGGCCGGCAGGGCCTGCGGGAGCTGGTCGAGCGCGTCCATGCCGGGGAGACCGCGCCGCGCAGCGAGGACATCCCGGCCACCGAGTCCGGCGACCCGTTCGTCCGGCTCGCCTACGAGCTGCGGCAGGCGCAGGGCGAGGCGTGGAACGCCGTGCTGGACACCGCGGCCCGCGAGACCGGCGGCACCGACCAGCGGGTGGACGTCTTCGTCAACCTCGCCCGGCGGATGCAGTCGCTGGCCCACCGGGCCATCCGCGGCCTGGACGAGCTGGAGAACCAGGTCGAGGACCCCGACCTCCTCAAGGGCCTGTTCCGGGTCGACCACCTCAGCACCCGCATGCGCCGCCAGGCCGAGAGCCTCGCCGTGATCGGCGGCGCCGCGTCCCGCCGCCAGTGGAGCCGGCCGGTGACCGTGTACGAGGTGCTGCGCTCGGCCATCGCGGAGGTGGAGCACTACAACCGGGTCAAGGTGGTGCCGCCCGTCGAGGGGACCCTGCACGGCGGCGCGGTCGCGGACGTCGTGCACCTGCTCGCCGAGCTGATCGAGAACGCCACCAAGTTCGCTCCCCCGCACACGCAGGTGCTGATCCGCGTGGACACGGTCAGCGCGGGCCTCGCCATCGAGGTCGAGGACCGCGGGCTCGGGATCCCGCGCGAGACGCAGCGGCGGCTGAACGAGCTGCTCGCCGACCCGGACCGGACCGGCACCGGGGAGCTGCTGCAGGAGGGGCGCATCGGGCTCCTGGTCGTGTCCGCCCTGGCCCGCCGGCACGGCGTCCGCGTCCAGCTCCAGGACAACCTGTACGGCGGCACCCAGGCCGTCGTCATCGTGCCCAAGGAGATGGTCGGCCGGCAGGCGCTGGAGGCCCAGACCCGGGCTTCGGCGCAGGCCCCGGCCCGGCCGCCGGAGCCGCCGGACGACTCCGAGCGGGTACCGGTGCCGGCCGCCACCGCCGCGGCGGCCGTGCCCGCCGCCACCGGTGCGCACGCCGCGCACCGGCCCGTCCAGCAGCCCACGGCCGTCCAGCAGACGACCGTGCAGGCGGCCGCCGCGCGGCCCGCCGCCCCCGCGTCCCAGCCGCTCGCCGCGCCCGGCGGGCCTCCGGCGGAGGGCGGCGAGCGTCCCTCGCTGCCGCGCCGCCGCGTCCAGGCGAACATGGCGCCCGAGCTGCTCAACGCTCCCGCGCCGCAGCAGCAGGACGATGACGACATCGAGCACAATCCCGGTCTCATGGCGGCGTTCCAGCGGGGTGTGCGCGGCGCCGAGGAGGAGGGCGGCGATGCGGACGGCTTTGCCGACGACCCGGGCAGCGCGAGCTGACGAAACTTCACGAGCGATAAGGAGCGTCCATTGAGTGCTGTCTCCCCGAACCAGGCTCAAGATCTCGCTTGGCTGCTGCGGGGGCTGGGCGAGGAGGTTCCCGTCATCCGCGGCAGCGTGCTGCTGACCTCGGACGGCATGCTGAAGGCCGCCGACGGCTTCGACCGCGCCAGCGCCGAGCAGCTCGCCGCGCTCGCCTCCGGCCTCTTCTCCATCGCGCGCAGCGCCGGGACGAAGTTCGACGGCAGCAACGAGGTCCGGCAGGTCGTGACGGAGCTGAAGTCCAGCCAGTTGTTCATCGCGTGGGCGGGTTACAACTCCGTCCTCGCGGTGCTGGCCGGGGCGGACGCCGATCCGGCCGTCGTCGGTTTCGAGATGGCCCGGCTGATCAAGTCAGTGCGGCCGTTCCTCGGCACGGCGGCGCGGTCGGCGGCCGGCACGAGCGATCCCGATCCCTCGCTATGACGGCCGGCGAGAACGAGGTATGGCTCGACGACGCCGCCGGGCCGCTGGTGCGCCCGTACACCGTGACCGCCGGCCGCACCCGCCCGGCCGTCCACTTGGACATGCTGTCGCTGGTGGTGGCGACCGGCCAGGCCCCCGCCGACCTCGACCCCGAGCACGGCACGGCGCTCGAACTGTGCCGCGCGCCGACCTCCGTCGCCGAGGTCGCGGCGCACCTGCGGCTGCCCGTGGCGGTCACCAAGGTCCTGCTCGCGGACCTGGTGCACTGGCACGCCATGACCACGCGGGCGCCGCGTCCCGCGGCCGAACTCACCGACCGAGACCTATTGGAGAAGCTGCTCGATGGCCTACAACGAGCCTGAGGTGTTCCCCACTCAGGTCAAGATCCTGATCGCGGGCGGGTTCGGCGTGGGGAAGACGACCTTCGTCGGCGCGGCGAGCGAGATCGAACCGCTCAGCACCGAGGAGCTGATCACGACGGCCAGCGTCGGGACCGACGACCTCGGCGGGGTGGAGGAGAAGGCCACGACCACCGTGGCGCTCGACTTCGGCCGGATCACGATCGACCAGCACAACATCGTCCTGTACCTGTTCGGCACCCCCGGGCAGCAGCGCTTCTGGTTCTTGTGGGACGAGCTGTGCGCGGGCGCGCTCGGCGCCGTGGTGCTCGCCGACACCCGCCGCCTGGAGGCGTGCTTCGAGGCCGTCGACTTCTTCGAGAACCGCGGGACCCGGTTCCTCGTCGCGGTGAACGAGTTCGACGGCGCGTTCCGCTACGACCCCGACGAGGTGCGGGCCGCCCTCGAACTCGACCCGCGCGTCCCGATCGTGCTGTGCGACGCGCGGGACGGCCGCTCCGCCACGTCGGTGCTGCGCGCCCTGATCCGGCATCTGATCGCCACCGTTCCCGCACCCTCCGCATGACCCGAACCCGCCGCTGATGGAGTTTCCCGTGAATCACGAGCCCCTGTACGAGCCCGCCGGCCATCTGCTGACCCCCGTCGACAAGGACGTCCCGCAGCGCGTCGCGCGGCTGCGCGAACTCGGCCTCGGCCAGTCGCCGGACCCCGAGTTCGACGCGTTCGCCCGCGACCTCGCCGAGAGCGCGCGGCGCCTCATCGGCACAGGCGTCCCGCCGTTCGCGATGGTCAACTTCGTCACCGACCACCAGTTCCTCGCCGGCCTGTACGCCCCCGAGAGCCCCGGGGCGGACGCGGGCGGCGCCGTCCAGTTGGGCCGCGAGGTGCCGCTCGACCACGGCTACTGCCCGCACGTCGTCGTCCGGCGCAAGGCGCTCGTCCTGGACGACGTGTGCGACTACCCGCGCTTCGCGGGCAACCCGGTCGTCGACAAGCTCGGCATCCGGACCTACGTCGGGGCGCCGCTGATCGACCGGACCGGCACGGCGCTCGGCACGATCTGCATCATCGACCACGAGCCGCGCCCGTGGGGCCATCCGGGGCTGAACCTCATCAAGGACCGGGCCGCGGAACTCGTCCGGCTGATCCGGCGGCGCGAGGAACTGCTCGGCTGACGGCCCGGCCGGCGGCTCTACCGGCGGCGCGGACCGGCGTCCAGGCCGGGGCCCTCACGCCTCGGCGGGGACGGGCACCGACCGCGAGAACCGCACGCCGGCCGGGGGCGGGACGGCGCCGTCCTCGATGCCGAGCACCCCGGACGACAGCAGGCCGAACTCCGTGGCGACCCCGGCGATGTCGGCCTTGAGGAACTCGATCGCCGCCCGCGCGCGGCGGCCGGCGTCCGGACCGGCCTTGGCGGACCACCGCATGACCTGGCCGATCGTGAACGCGTAGGCGATGGCGCGGCCGGCGAGCACCAGGTGCTCCTGCCGGAGATCCCGGTCGAGGAAGCCGAGGTCGATGCCCTGGGAGGTGATCGCGGACGCCGTGAGCGGCCATTCGGCGAGGAACTTGCTGAGCGGCAGCCCGCCCGTCCTGGCCAGGCAGAACTCGGTGAGCTGCTGGCTGAGCAGGTCGTTGGTGCCGTCGAAGATGGTGTAGACGCGGGCGTCCAGGAACGCCTGACCGGAGATGTTGGTGGGCGATCCGCAGCGGTACCCCTCGCCGCCGGCGAGCTGCTGGTAGTGGTGCGCCGCGCTGAGCATCCGTTCGGTGGCCACGGTCTTGATCGCCTGGACGGCGGGGAACGCGCCGAGCATCTCCGCCTTCATGTCCAGCGAGGTCTGCAGGTAGTCGTTGAGCGCCGCGCAGACGGTGAAGGACGTGTCGATCGCCGCCAGCCGGTAGCGGACGAACCGGATCGCCGACTGCGGCCCCGGGCCGATCCTGCGGCGGTCGGCGTAGGCGTGCGCCTCGCGGCTCAGCCGGCGCAGGAACCCGCAGCCCATCGCCGCCATCATCGCCCGCGACGCCATGAGCATCTCGACCATGGGCTTCAGGTTGCGGCCGTCCGCGTGGATCCGGCGGTGCGGCGGGACGACGGCGTCGATCTCGTTGAGCCCGTAGTCGATCACCTTCAGGCCGAGCGGTTCGTACGGCTGCAGGGTGCGGAAGCCCTCGCTGCGCTTGACGATGAAGTAGCCGTACTCGCGGCCCCGGTCGTCGTTCTTCGCGCTGACCAGCCACCAGTGCGCGCTGGAGCTGAACGCCTGCCAGTGCTTGCGTCCGCGGATCCGGTAGCCGTCCTCGACCTCGTCGAACGTGGTGGTCATGCCCGACATCGCCGAACCGCAGCCGGGCTCGGTGGAGGCGAACCCGGCGACCATCGGGTCGCCGCCGGCGTACTGCGGCAGCACCTCCCGCTTGGCCTCCTCGCTCGCCCACAGCGCGATGGGCCGCAGGGCGACGCCCGTGATGACGGTGACGTACATGCCGAGCGGCAGGTTCCACTCCGAGACGGCCTCCACGACCCGGCACATTTCGACGTGGCTGTCGCGGCCGCCGTACTCCGTCGGCAGCGTCGGCAGCAGCACCCCGGCCCGGGTCAGCAGCGTCCAGTCGTCGGCCGGGAGGTTCTGCTGCGGGTAGTGCGCGGTGTCGAATCGGGGGGCGACGGCCTCGATACCGGCGATGAAGTCGTTGGTCGGCAGGGATGGTAAAGCATTCGTCATGGTGTCAGCTCTCACGGGTCGGCATGTCAGTGCTGGGGGAAGTCGTGAGATTCCGATGATCAGAAAACGCACACCTGCCCGATCGACCGTCCGGCCGACCGCGCGGACCTCCTCGCCAATCGCTCGCGTGAAACTCTCACGCGCCATACTGGAACGAACGATCACCGGACGCAAGGCGGTCCTATCTGACCGTAATCAGCCACCGGGTGATCGAACCTGATAGCCGCGTTCCTGACGCGCCTCCAGCGCCACGCTGATTCAGCTTGAGATTCCCGAGTTTAGTGTTCCCCCAGTTGCGGATGTGGCGAAAGGGGCTATATTGCACACCGTTGCGGGGCGGTCAGGGCGATCACTGGGCCGCGGCGGGTCAGGCGAGCGCACAGCGGTCGGAGATTGGCCCGATTCACGAAGGATGTGCAGCTCGCGACCCTCGCAGCCGGCAGAGGCGACGTCCGCCACAGACACTGGGTGACGAGTTGTTGACAGCCATGCCATGACCCGCGCAAGGGCCGCGGTCGGAGTCGTCGATCACGAATGGTTAATCTCCGGGAGCGTCGGCCACTGAGCCGCGCGCACACCTCCCCCGCCCGCCACACATCACTAGCGCGCGCGTGATTGCGGACATCTTCCCGGTATCGATGCCTTCATAGTAATGGTTTTCGGTGGTCCGGTAATGAGATCGGTCAAGCGCCGAGATGTTGCGCCCTAAGGCCGACATTGACATCTCTACCGACAGAAAACGGACGATAACCAAGAAGGAATCGCCGACGCCAATGGAATCGGCGACCGCCCTGATGCGCCGGTGCCGCTTGCACTGCGAGCCGTCACCGAGCGTCCGGACGGCCTCACACCGGGGCCCAGGCTGTCGGGAGGCGTGCAGCAGCGCGTGGCGTCTTACGAAGTCCGCGGGTTGGAGTAGACGCGGCGCGGGGTGATGAGCACGGCGGCCCGCCGCTCCTCCGCCATCACCCGGTCGTAGGCGTCCCAGTCGTCGTGGGTGCCGCCGGCTGCCCGGAAGACGTCCTGGAGCAGCCGCCGCAGCGCTTCTCCGTCGAGGCCGGGGTGCGGGTCGTCCGGGCCGATGACCTCGGCGTCGCCCTCCACGGCCGTCCAGCGCCAGCCCGCGCGGGCGACGATCGTGACCCGGGGGTCGGCGCGCAGGTTGTGCAGCTTGCGCGACCCGCCCCTGGCGACCAGCCCGACGACCCGCCCGTCCCGCAGCGGATGCTCCAGGACCCCGGCGTTGACCACGGACGACTGGACGCTCCCATCGCCCCGGACCGTGCTGACGACGCACAGCCCGTGGTCGAGAGGTAGGAGTTCGGCGAAGGCCGCGAGATCGATCCCCATGGCGCCAGCCTCTCACGCTCGTCCCGAGCAGGCCCGCGGCGTCAGGCGCGCCGGTCCTGCTGTAGGAAGGCCGCATGGCAGTCATTCACAAGACGACGATGACGCCCGGCAAGCTGGAGTTGCTCGCCGCGTGGCTTCCGGGTCGGCCGTGGTACGCCGCAACAGGGCGCGAGCCCGAACTGGCCAAGGCGGGCGGTTTCCGGCTCGACGACCCGGCCGGAGAAGTCGGCATCGAGTTCATGGTGGTCACCGACACCTCCGGCGACCGCCCTGTCTCGTACCAGGTGCCGCTGACCTACCGCGGGGCGCCGCTGGACGGGGCCGACGCGGCGCTGGTCGGCACGTCCGAGCACGGAGTCCTCGGACGGCGATGGGTGTACGACGGCGCCCACGACCCAGTGCTGGTCGCGCAACTCCTCGCGCTTGTCCAGGGACGGGCCGAGGCCCAGCACCAGAGCAAGAGCGACACGCCCGAGCCCTCCGTCTCGACGCACTACGCCGGATCCGATCTCCCGGCCATGGCCGCGATCACGGCGGTCGAGGAGGGCCGGGACGGCACCGGCATCGTGGTGGCGACCGAGGCCGGCGGGACCCTGACCGTCGCCGTTACGCGCCTCCTGCGGCCGATCGAGGACGAGGGCGGCGGCGTCGACGGCCGGGTCACCGCCGTCTGGCAGCCGCCGGGCGGAACCGAGGCACGGGCGTCCTTCGCCGTCATCCACACGTCCCGCTAACGCTCAAAACCGCTCTGACCTGGCGCGATGGCTTGGCCATTGACGTTAGGCAGGTGGATACCTGCATAATGGGGGGGTGAGCCCCGAAGCGAACACGATGGATCCCGTCTTCAAGGCGCTGGCCGATCCCACGCGGCGCCTGCTGCTCGACCGGCTGCGCGAGCAGAACGGCCAGACGCTGCGCGAGCTGTGCGAACGCCTCGACATGGCGCGCCAGTCGGCGACGCAGCATCTCGACGTCCTCGTCCGGGCCGGCCTCGTGACCGTGGTCCGGCGCGGACGGGAACGACTGCACTACCTCAACCCGGCGCCGATCCACGAGATCGAGGAGCGCTGGATCTCCGTGTTCGACCGACCGCGCCTGCGGGCGCTCAGTGCCATCAAGAACCAGGCAGAGGAGTACGCCATGAGCGACACGACCGTGCCGAACTACGTCTATGTCACCTACATCCGCGCCGGCGCCGACCAGGTGTGGAAGGCCCTCACCGACGCGGACCTCACCGCGCGCTACTGGGGACACGCCAACGTCTCGGACTGGCAGCCGGGCTCGGCCTGGGAGCACCAGCGCACCGACGGGTCGGGCGCCGTCGACGTCGTCGGACGGGTCCTGGAGGCCGAGCCCCCGACCCGGCTGGTCATCACCTTCGAGGACACCCCGGACGTCCAGCCGCCGCGAGACCCGTCGGTCGTCACCTTCCGCGTCGAGCCGCACCAGGACATCGTCCGCCTCACGGTGACGCACGAGAACCTGCCCGACCAGGAGATGCGCGCCGGCATCTCGAGCGGCTGGCCGGCCGTGCTGGCAAATCTCAAGTCGCTGCTGGAGACCGGCGACGTCCTTCCCCAGGCACCCTGGGAGATGACCGACGCACACGCCTGACCCAGCCGACAGGAGGACGAGACCATGTTGGACACCGCACCGCTCCAGGACGCCTACCGCGAACTGCTGGACGCCGCCGCCACCGTGGCCGGCTCCGACCCCGGCCCCGTCCCGCCGCCCGGCGAATGGGACGCCGACCAGATCCTGGCGCACACCGTGCTGATCAACAACGCCACCATCGCGGCCGTCTCCTCCGCCGCGACGGGCACGGTCACGACCTACGACAACCGCCTGGCGCAGGACGCGTGGACCATCGACCACGTCATCACGCTCACCGGCCGCGGCGCGGAACTGCGGGACCGCGTCCGTCACCAGGCGGACGCCCTGTGCGCGCTCGCGATGTCATGCAGCGAGGCCGAGCTCAACACGCCCGTGCCCACCCTGCTCCTGTCCAAGGACCAAGTCCTGGTCGACGAGTTTCTGCCGCTGCGAGACCTCGTCACCGGCCTCGCGGAGGCGGAACTCCCGGGCCACACCCGGCAGCTCCTGGCCCTGTCCGCGTCCGACTAGCCGAACATTTGCCGCAGGCTGCCGAAATCCTTACCGGGCGGGCTCGGCACGCCGGCTCGGGGACGAACGATCCGCCACGACCGCGTAGCGGACGCGGAATCCGATTCCCGCCAGGCCGAGCGCGGCGGCCGCAGGGGTGAGGTAGGCGGGCACCGAGGAGGTGGCATAGCTTCCGCCGCCGTTGAGACGGCATTCGAAGCGAAGCGGGACGAAGTCGATCCCGTAGTCGACCACGTGCATCGCTTTGGCCATGCCCGCGGAGCGGCAGGGCAGCAGCGGTGACGAGTCGGCCCCGCCGTCCTCCGCGGACATGACGTCGGAGAACACCAGCAACATGCCCCAGACGTACACGCCGGTCGCCACGGCGCCGGCCAGGAGCGCGGCGACCTTCCACGGGACGCCCGGCGAGCGCCGCTTCCGCGAAACACCCAGGACGAGGCCCCGGACGAAGAGGACAGGGGTGATGACCAGCCCGGCCAGGATGCCGAGAAGCAGAACGATCACCGACACCATGGTCCCCCGCCGATCCACGCCATGAGTCGCCTCAAGGATGACAAAACTCCGCAATCCTGGCAGAGACCTGGCCGTCCCCGCCAACCGGACGGGGCGAGCGCGGCCGGTCGTCCTAGCGGCGGAGGTCGCGTTCAGCCGAGGACGAGGGGAAGCCTCGCGGACAGCTTCCCGAGCAGGGCCTTCTCCGCGTCCGTCGGGGGCCGGCGGCCGGTTCCGACGAGCAGCGCGTCCCGGTCGGAGAGCGCGGCCGGGAGCGGTGTTCCCGCGATCTTCTCCAGCATCGCGCGTGCGGCTGCCAAGGTTTCGGCGGCCAAGGTTTCGGCGGGCGGGGCGCTCTAGTGCCCGTCGTCCGGCATTGATGCAGGTCGACGGAAAAGGGTTGGACGGACGGCGCCCGGGTGTTAACGTGCCGGAGGCCGTGACATCACGCGAGGAGGTGAGACCCATGAACGCTGTATCGATGTGGGTGCTCCCTCGTCGTTCACGGTAGGGCGATCGACGCAGGGGTCGCCGGGAGCGCCGCAGCAGGCAAGGCACTCCCGAAAGGCAGAACCCATGAGCTCTGTACCCGTTCATTCCGTGCGTTTCCTTGCGGAGACATCGTCCGGCGGTGTCCTCGAACGCGAATTCTCCGTGGGCGACATCCCCGGCATGCTCTGGACGCCCGCCTCCGGCGGCGACCGCGCCCCGCTCGTCCTGGTGGGGCACGGCGGCGGCCGTGACAGCAAGGCCCCGCCGACGGCCGGCCGCGCCCGCCTCCTCGTCACCCGCTGCGGTTTCAACGTCGCGGCCATCGACGCGCCCGGCCACGGCGACCGTCCGCGCACCGAGACCGACGACCGGGAGATCGCCGCGATGCAGGCGGCGATGGCCTCGGGCGAGCCGGTCGGCCCGATCGTCGTCCCCTACAACCTGCATCTGGCGGAGCGCGCCGTGCCGGAATGGCAGGCGACCCTCGACGCCCTCCAGCAGCTGCCCGAGATCGGCGACGAGGGCCCGGTCGGCTACTACGGCCTCAACATGGGGACCGCGATCGGGATGCCGCTGACGGCGGCCGACCCCAGGATCACCGCCGCGGCGTTCGGCATCTTCTGGCACAACGAGTACCTCGCCGAGGTGGCGAGCCGCATCACCGTCCCGGTGGAGTTCGCGCTCCAGTGGGACGACCAGCACATCCCGCGCCAATCCGGCCTCGCGCTGTTCGACGCCTTCGCCTCGAAGGAGAAGACGCTGCACGCGAACGCGGGCACGCACAAGGAGGTGCCCAGGTTCGAATCCGACAGCGCCGTGCGGTTCTTCGGCCGGCACCTGACCGGCGCCGCGTCAGCGGCCTGACGTGATCGGTATCGGCGTCCACCGGCGTGTGGGCGCCGATACCGGCCGGTCCGGCGTTTCAGCCGGCGCCGACCACCCAGTCCAGCGCGCGGCGGCTCTCCGCTGTTTCGGGGTGGTCCGGGCCGAGAACCCGCGACCGCGTTTCCCAGACCGCGCGCAGATGCGCCTGAGCGTCCTCGAACCGGCCCAGCTTCCCGAGGGACCAGCCGAGCACGAAGCGGCTGTCCAGCGTCTGCGGGTGGTCCGGACCGAGGATCTGCGCCCGGCCCTCCCACGCCGCGCGCAGATGAGCCTCCCCCTCCAGGTACCGTCCCAGCCGCTCCAGCGTCCAGCCGAGGACGTGGCGGTTGGCCAGGGTCGAGGAGGCGTCCGGGCCCAAGGCCTCCGCCCGCCCTTCCCAGGACGCGCGCAGATGCGGCTCGGCCTCCTCGTACCGCCCCATCGCCGTCAGCATCCACCCCAGCTCATAGCGACTGCTCAGGGTTTCCGGATGACCGGTGCCCAGGAGCCGCACCCGCATCTCCCACGTGCCGCGCAGATGCGCCACGCCCTCCTCGGCCCGCCGCAGGTCTTCGGAAGCCCGCCCGTGCAGTCCCATGACGCGACCGAGGTTGTGGCGACCGCGCAGGGTCCGGGGATCGTCGGCGCCCAGGACCCGCTGAAGCCCCTCCCACACCTCACGCAGGTGCTCCTCGGCCTCCGCGAGGCGTCCCAGCCCTTCCAGCGCCCAGCCGAGCATGTGGCGGCTGTCGAGCGTCTCGGGGTCGTCGGGGCCCAGCACCCGCGCCCGGTCCCGCCACGCCGCGAGCAGATGCTCTTCGGCCTCCGCGCCCCGTCCGGACATCTCCAGGGCCCAGCCCAGCGCATGGCGGCTCGCGAGGCTGTCGGGGTGCTCCGGACCGAGGACGCGCGTCCGGTCCCTCCATACTCCGCGCAGGTAGGCCGCCGCCTCCTCGTGCCGCTCCAGCGTCGTCAGGAAGCAGCCGAGTTCATGCCGGCCGTCCAGGGTGCCGGGATGATCGGGGCCCATCGTCCGCAGGCGCTCCTCCACCTCCTGACGCAGTTCCATCTCGCCGAGCAGCGTCGCATCGGCGCCGGTCTCGGTGATCTCCTTGGTCGGGTCGGCGTCCTGGTGGTCACCACCGGGGATCGTGGCCTGGAGCGTCGCGGACGTGCCCCGGTGGCCGAGCATCGCGAGAAGCGCTTCCGTGGCGTCCGGACGCCGCTCCGGGTCCTTCGCCAGAGCGGCTTCGACCAGGTCGCGCATCGTCTGCGGGAGGTCCGGCAGATCGACCTCACCGTGGACGACCTGCCACATGCACGCCGCCGGCGACTCTCCCCCGAAGGCGTTCCCGCCCGTCGCGGCGAACACCATGGTGGCGGCCCAGGAGAAGAGGTCCGACGCCGGGCCGACCGCCTTCCCGGCGACCTGCTCGGGAGACATGTAGGCGGGCGTGCCGATCAGCCCGCTGGACGACGCGCTGGCGGCCTCCGCGGCACGGGCGATGCCGAAGTCGATCACGCGGGGCCCGTCCGGGCCCATCAGCACGTTGTTGGGCTTGAAGTCGCGGTGGACGATGCCGGCCTGATGAATCGCCGACAGCGCCGAGAGCGTGCTGACCGCCAGCCGCTCCAGCGCCCCGTGGTCACGCGGCCCCTCGCTGACCACGAGTTCCCTGAGCGACTTCCCCGGGACGTACTCACTGACGATGTAGGCGACGCCTTCGCTGGAACCGACGTCCAGCACCCGCGCCGTGCAGAACTGGGCGACCCGCCGAGCGGACTCCGCCTCCCGCAGGAAGCGCCTCACAGCGCGTTCGTCCTCGGCGAACCCGCCATGCAGGACCTTCACCGCGACCTGGGCACCGTCCGGCGCCTCACCGAGGTGAACGACCCCTTGCCCGCCCCTGCCGAGGACCCCGACCAGCCGGTAGCCGCCGAGCCACTCAGACATCCTCACCCCAGCAGTTCGGTCAGCAGAAAGATCCCATCACACCACGGCAAAGAAGAACACGGCCGCCGGTACAGGCATGTCCAAAATGCACCCAAGGCGGCATCATGGCGATATGAGCGCTGATCAACGGCACGAGGACACGGCCGACCGGTGGCGAGAGCTACCGCCGCACATCCGGCTGGAGGACACGGTGGCCGTTCAGGAGATTCCCCCTAAGCCCCAGGTCATCGCAGACTCGGGCCGCTTCGAGATCGACGAGGCCATCCGCTACCCCGGCTGACCGCCGGGGAAACGCGGGATGCCGGGTCAGGCGATTCGGTCGATGATCAATGGGTGGAGGGACGGGGTTCCGCCGTCGGCGATCTCGTAGGCGCCTTCCAAGGACTCCAGGGCTCGGGGCAGGCGGGTCTCGTCGTCGGTGTGGAGGGTCAGGAGGGGTTGGCCCTCCTTGACGGTGTCGCCCGGCTTGGCGTGGCAGATGACGCCCGCGCCGAACGAGACCGGGTCCTCCTTGCGGGCGCGGCCCGCGCCCAGGCGCCACGCCGCCACGCCGACTCCGTAGGCGTCCAGCTCCGTCAGGACGCCGGAGGACGGGGCCGCGACCGTGTGGGTCTCGCGGGCGGACGGCAGCGGCGCGTCCGGGTCGCCGCCCTGGGCGGTGATCATGCGGCGCCAGACGTCCATGGCGGAGCCGTCCTTCAGCGCGTCCGCCGGGTCCTTCGAGGTCAGGCCGGCGGCGGCGAGCATCTCGCGGGCCAGGGTCAGGGTCAGCTCGACCACGTCGGACGGTCCGCCGCCGGCGAGAACCTCGACCGATTCCGCGACCTCGACGGCGTTACCCACCGCGTTGCCGAGCGGACGGTCCATGGCGGTCAGCAGGGCGATCGTGCGGAGGCCGTGGTCGGTGCCGATCGCGACCATCGTCTCGGCCAGTTCGCGGGCGTCCTCGGCCGTCTTCATGAAGGCGCCGGAGCCGACCTTCACGTCCAGCACCAGGGCGCCCGTGCCCTCGGCGATCTTCTTCGACATGATCGAGGAGGCGATCAGCGGGATCGACTCGACCGTGCCCGTCACGTCGCGGAGCGCGTACAGCTTGCGGTCGGCCGGGGCCAGGCCGCTGCCCGCCGCGCAGATCACCGCGCCCGCGGACCGCAGGACGTCCAGCATCTCCGCGTTCGACAGCGACGCCTTCCAGCCCGGGATCGACTCCAGCTTGTCGAGCGTCCCGCCGGTGTGGCCGAGGCCGCGGCCCGACAACTGCGGGACGGCGGCGCCGCACGCGGCCACCAGCGGTGCCAGCGGCAAGGTGATCTTGTCGCCGACGCCGCCCGTCGAGTGCTTGTCGGTGGTCGGGCGGTCGAGGGACGACCAGTCCATCCGCTCGCCCGACCGGATCATCGCCTCCGTCCAGCGGGCCACCTCGGGACGGGTCATGCCGTTCAGCAGGACCGCCATCGCCAGCGCCGACATCTGCTCCTCGGCGATCGCGCCCCGCGTGTAGGCGTCGACCGCCCAGTCGATCTGCGCGGGGGTCAGCTCGCCCCCGTCGCGCTTGGCGCGGATGACGTCAATGGCGTCCACGGATCACGCTCTCTCGATCAGGTCGTCGGGGCCGAACGCGTCCGGCAGGACGTCCGACATGGGCAGGATGCCGCGGACGGTCTCCAGCAGCATCGGGGCGCCGCCGTGCTCCCAGAGGAGCTGGCGGCAGCGCCCGCAGGGCATCACCGGGTCGCCGTGCTTGTCGACGACCGCGACGGCGACGAGCCGGGGCCGCGCCGACGAGCCGGGGCCGTGCAGCGCCGACACGAGCGAGCACTCCGCGCAGAGCCCGACCCCGTACGAGGCGTTCTCCACGTTGCACCCGGTGATGACCCGGCCGTCGTCGGTCAGGGCGGCGGCGCCGACCGGGAAACCGGAGTACGGGCAGTACGCGCGGGTCATCGCCTCCCGCGCGGCGTCGCGCAGGGCCGGCCAGTCGATCTCCATGTCCTTATCGTGCCTCACCGCGGCGGTACTGGATCCCGTTGGCGGCGGGCATGCGGAGCCGCTGGCTGGCCAGGGCCAGGACGAGCAGCGTCGTCAGGTGCGGCGTGAAGGAGACCAGCTCGCCGGGGACGATCTCGCTCATCAGGAACCAGGCGAGCAGCCCGGCGGCCGACACCAGCGCCAGCACCGCGCCGAGGTAGGCGTTGCGCATCTCGCGGCGGTTCAGGTCACTGGCGAGCTCGCCGCGCAGCCGGTTCGCGCGGATCCCCTGCCACACCGCGACGGCGACCAGCAGCACCGCCACGAACAGCAGCAGCGCGTGGACGGACTGCCCGCCGCCGCGCACGTTCATCGCGTCGGTGTACCCGAACAGCAGCGAGCCCGCGGTGAGCCCGCCCGGACGCCAGTTGCCGAAGATCATGGCGGCGAGGCCGATGAAGCCGCGGCCGTTGGTCTGGCCGTCCTGGTAGAGCGGGGCGGCGACGGTGACGAGGAACGCGCCGGCCAGGCCGGAGAACGCGCCGGAGATGACCACGGCGGCGTACTTCATCCGGTACACCTGCACGCCGAGCGACTCGGCGGCGTACGGGTCCTCGCCGCAGGAGCGGATGCGCAGGCCGAACGGGGTCCGCCACAGGATCAGGAAGCTCAGCGGGACGAGCAGCAGCGACACGAGCGTCAGCAGCGACATGTCGCTGGTCAGCCCGCGGACGATGCCGGCGACGTCGGAGAGCAGGAACCAGTGGTGGCCCTCCAGCGAGCCGAGCCAGTCGGGACTCTGCCAGTCGCCTATCTTGCCGCCGGACAGCACCGGCAGCGTCAACGTCATGATCGGATCGACCGGTGGCGACTGCCGGGGCCCGCCGCCGAGCGCCTTCGCCGCGCCGGTGTCGAAGATCAGCCCGGCGAGGAACTGCGTCAGCCCCAGCCCCAGGATGTTGATCGCGACGCCGGACACGATGTGGTCGACGCCGAACGACACCGTCGCGATGGCGTGCAGCAGGCCGCCGAGCGCGCCGCCGATGATCCCGGCGAGGACGCCGATCCACGGGCCCCACTGGTAGCCGGCCCACGCACCCGTCCAGGTGCCGAGGATCATCATGCCCTCGAGGCCGATGTTGATCACGCCGGACCGCTCCGACCAGAGCCCGCCGAGGCCGGCGAGGAAGATCGGCACGGCGAGGCGCAGCGCGGCGCTGACCGTCCCGCTGGACGTCACCGGGTCGGCGTCGTCGATCACGCGGACCAGCGACAGCAGCACCAGCAGCCCGGAGATGATCAGCGCGTAGTGCGGCCAGCGCAACTGGATCTTGCGGGTGCCGGCCTTCACGGCGGCCACCGTCTCGGTCGCGGCGCTCATGAGGCGCTCCCAGCGGCCTCGCGGGCCAGGTCGTGGCCGGTGGCCAGCTCGGCGGCGACGGCCCGCTGCTGGAGCCGGATCTCCCAGCGCCGGACGAGCTCGTACACGATGACGACGGTCAGCACGACCACGCCCTGCATGACCCCGACGATCTCCTTCGGCACGTCGACCTCCTGCAGCACGTCGGAGGTCTGGTCGAGGAACGCGAACAGCAGCGCGGCGAGCGCGATGCCGGCCGGATGGTTGCGGCCGAGCAGCGCCACCGTGATGCCGGTGAAGCCGAGCCCGGCCGGGAAGTTCAGCGAGTACTCATACGACGCGCCGAGCAGCTCCGGCATGCCGATCAGGCCGGCCACCACACCCGACGCGATCATCGTGTAGACGATCATGCGCCGGGCGTTGACGCCACTGGCCTGCGCGGCGGACGCCGACAGCCCCGAGACCTTCAGGTCGAACCCGAACCGGGTGTAGTTGATGACGACCCAGAACACGATCCCGACGAGGACCGCGAGGGGCAGCAGCCCGTACACGTCGCCGGGCAGGTCGATGCCGATCGAGGCCAGGAACCCGTTCAGCCCGCCGACCCGTCCCGACTCGGGGATCTGCGCGGTCGCGACGTTGTTGCTGCCCGGCCGCACCTCGGCGAGCCGCTTGTCGTTCAGCAGGTAGGCGATGACGCCGGTCGCGATCGCGTTCAGCATGATCGTGGACAGCACCTCGCTGACCCCGCGAGTCACCTTCAGCACGCCCGCGATCGCGGCCCACAGCCCGCCGACGACCATCGCGGCGACGATCACCAGCAGCTGCCCGAACGGGGCGGGCAGGGTGAGCGCGCCGCCGAGCGCGGCGGCGAGGAACGCGGCGATGCGGTACTGGCCGTCCACGCCGATGTTCAGCAGCGCCATCCGGAACCCGATCGCCACCGCGACCGCCGACAGGTAGTAGCGGGTCGCGCGGTTGACGATGTCGACGATCGAGTTCTCGGTGGTGCCGTAGTCGATCATGCTCTGGATCGAGCTGATCGGGTCCGCGCCGGTGATCCGCAGCAGGATCATCGTGATGCCGAGGGAGATCAGCAGCGCCAGCACCGGCGCGCCGATCTTCAGGCCGAGCCCGGTCGGGCCCATCCCCCTGATGATCGCCTTCCAGGCCGGCACCGCGGCGGTCTCCGCCGCACCGGGCGTGGTCGCCGTCCCGCCGGACGCGGGCGGTTCACCGGCGTCAGGCCCCGGCGGGGGCTCCGGCGCGGGCTCCGGCGCGGGCTCCGGCGCGGGCTCGGGCTCGTCCGACATGGTCTCCGAGGGGTCGGGTTCGCGCTGCTCCGGTACGGACGGCTCGCGTCCCTCCGGCTCGCCGCCCGGCGGCCTCGGGTCCTTCGGGTCGCTCATGACGCGCCGCCCGCGCCGGTCATGGCGGAGCCGAGCTCCTCGGGGGTGACGGTCCGCGGATCGACCTCCGCGACCAGCCGGCCCCGCAGGATCACGTGCAGGGTGTCGGACATTCCGATGAGTTCCTCAAGGTCTGCGCTGATCAGCAGCACGGCGAGCCCGTCCGCGCGGGCCTGCCGCAGATGGTCCCAGATGGCGGCCTGGGCGCCCACGTCGATGCCGCGCGTCGGGTGCGCGGCGATCAGCAGGTGCGGTTCGCCGGACATCTCCCGCCCGACGATGAACTTCTGCTGGTTGCCGCCGGAGAGCGCGGCGGCGGGCACGTCGATCCCGGGGGTCCGGACGTCGTACTCCCGGACGATCCGGGTCGTGTCGCGGCGGGCGCCGCGCCGGTCGATCCACGGTCCGCGGACGTTCGGCCGCTGGGTCTGGTGGCCCAGCATGCGGTTCTCCCAGAGCGACCCCTCCAGGACGAGCCCGTGCCGGTGCCGGTCCTCGGGAATGTAGGCGATGCCGGCCTCGCGGCGCCGCCGGGTCGGCCAGTGCGTGATGTCGTCGCCGCTGTACACGATCGTGCCGGCGTCCGCCGACCGGATGCCCATGATCGTCTCGATGAGCTCGCTCTGCCCGTTGCCCTCGACGCCGGCCAGCCCGACGATCTCGCCGCGGCGGATGCGCAGCGACACGTCGTCCACCACGGGACGGCCCCCGGGGGTCAGCACGGTCACGCCGGCGACCTCCAGCTCGACGTCCTCGGTGACGGTGGACTCGCGCAGCTCCGGCGTCGGCAGCTCGGCCCCGACCATCAGCTCGGCCAGCCGCCGCGAGGTGACCTCGCGGGGGTCGAGCCGGGTCGCGACGGTGGTGCCGCGCCGGATCACCGAGATCGTGTCGGCGACGGTCAGCACCTCGTCCAGCTTGTGCGAGATGAACAGCACGGTGAGGCCCTCGGCGCGCAGGTCCCGCAGGTTGCCGAACAGCTCCTCCACCTCGTGCGGGACGAGCACGGCGGTCGGCTCGTCCAGGATCAGCACGCGGGCGCCCCGGTACAGGACCTTGAGGATCTCCACCCGCTGACGCTCGCCGACGCCCAGCGTCTCGACCAGCGTGTCCGGGTCGACGTGCAGCCCGTAGGCCTGCGACATCTCCTTGATCTTCGCGCGGGCGGCGGCGAAGTCGATGCGGCCGCGCCGCAGGCCCTTGCCGCGCGGCTCGGCGCCGAGGACGACGTTCTCCAGCACGGTCAGGTTGTCGGCCAGCTTGAAGTGCTGGTGGACCATGCCGATGCCGCGGCTGATCGCGTCGGCCGGGGTCTTGAACGAGACCTGCTCGCCGCCGACCTCGATGGTGCCCTCGTCCGGCTTCTGCATCCCGTACAGGATCTTCATCAGCGTGGACTTGCCGGCGCCGTTCTCGCCGCAGAGCGCGTGCACCTCGCCGCGCTCGATGGTGAGGTTGATGTCGCGGTTGGCCACCACTCCGGGGAACCGCTTGGTGATCGATGTCAGCCGCACGGCCGGCACCTGGTCAGGCACGAGTGCCCCTCCTCCTGCCTCGAACGCGCTGTCTTGGGCGGTGGACGTCGCCGCGTCTCGGAATGAACGTCTCGGAATGAACGTCCCGGGGGTGAGCGCGCCGCCGCACCGGAGGCCACCCGGCGGGTGGCTCCCGGTGCGCGGTCGCGGCCGGGCGGAACGGCCCCACGTCACCGTGCGGGGACGTCCCCCCGCACTCCCGGTCGCCGGTCAGGGCTTCGTCGGGACCTTGATCTCACCGCTGACGATCTTGGCCTTCAGCTCGTCCAGCTTGGCCTTGATGTCGTCGACGTTGCCGCCGGACGTCGAGTAGCCGACGCCGTCGTTGCTGAGGTCGTAGGTCTTGGTGCCGGCCTTGAACGAGCCGTCGGCGACGCTCTCCACGAAGTCGAACACCGACACGTCCACGTGCTTCACCATGGAGGTGAGGATGTGCTCCTTCACCCCGGCGACCGCGGGCTGGTTGTACTGGTCGGAGTCGACGCCGATGGCCCACTTGCCGGCCGCGCCGACGGTCTTGATGACACCGATGCCGGCGCCGCCCGCGGCGTGGTAGATGACGTCCGCGCCCTGGTCGAGCTGGCCCTTGGCGGCCTCGTTGCCGAGGCTGGTGTCCTTGAAGCCGTTGAAGTTCGGCGGCTGCGTCAGGTACTTCGCCGGCAGGATCTTGATGCCCGGCTTGGCCGCCTTCGCGCCCGCCTCGTAGCCGGCCTGGAACTTCTGGATCAGCGGCACGTTGACGCCGCCGATGAACCCGATCGTGCCGGACTTCGACTTCAGCGCCGCCGCCGCCCCGACCAGGAAGGAGCCCTGCTCCTCGGCGAAGCACGAGCCGCTGACGTTCGCGCCCTCGACCTTGCACTGGTCGGCGTCGACGACGAGGAACTTGGTGTCCGGGAAGTCCTTGGCGACCTTGTTGACCGAGGCGGTGTAGGCGAACCCGACACCGATGATCGGGTTGTAGCCCTTGTTGGCCATCAGCCGCAGGCGCGACTCCTTGTCGGAGTCGGGCTCGTCCGGCTTGGCGGAGATCTCCTCCGTCTGGAGGTTCAGGTCCGTCTTGGCCTTGTCCAGACCGGCGGCGGCCGAGTCGTTGAAGGACTGGTCGCCGCGCCCGCCGATGTCGAAGGCGAGGCCGACCTTGAGGGTCTTCTTGGCGCCCTCGTCACCGCCGCCGGTGTCCGCCTTCTTGCCGCCGCACGCGGAGGCACCGCTCAGCGTCAGTGCCGCACCCGCCACGGCGACGAGCGTCGTCTTCAGTCCACGGCGCAAGGTAGCGCTCCTTCCGTTCCCCACCCACGGGTCGGCGACCGCTTCGGTCACCGAAATCGATCGGACGCTACCCCGCGAAAGAGGGCAAACTTCCCGCCTGCACCGATTCGCAACAGGTCCGTTACCAATGCGTACGCATATCGCCACAGGTCAGCGGCGAGACGCCGGCCCGAGCGGGCATCGCCGCACGCCCCTGTCCCGCGGGCGTGGGCGGGGGACGGAAGATCACGCTGCGTGATCAGTCCGCGCGATCAGGCCAGATGATCACGCGGCCGGGAGGGCTAGGCCAGGGCGGCGCCCTCGATGGACGCGGCGTCACCGGGACGGCCGCCCTCCCACAGCGCGGTCAGCGCGGTGGCGCTGAGCACCCGCAGGCCGACCGCGATGCACCGCTCGTCGACGTCGAAGTCGCCGCGGTGCAGGTCGTACTCGCCGGACGAGCCCGGGGTGCGGACGCCGAGCCGGGCGAGCGCGCCGGGGATCGACTCCAGGTACCAGCCGAAGTCCTCGCCGCCGAGGCTCTGCGGGGTCGGGACGACGCCCTCCTCGTCGATGACCTGCGCGGCGGCGTCGCGGAACATCTGCACGCTGGCCGCCTCGTTCACGGTCGGCGGGACGCCCCGGACGTACTCCAGCGACGCCTCCACGTCGTAGGCGGCGGCGACCGACTGCAGCAGCGCCTTCATCATCTCCGGCGCGCGGTGCCACGCCTCGTCGTCCAGGCAGCGGACGGTGCCCTCGGCGATCCCGTCGTCCGGGATCGCGTTGGCGACGGACCCGGCCGAGACGCGGCCCCACACCAGCGACAGGCTGGAGCGCGGGTCGACGCGCCGCGACAGCGCGGACGGCAGCTCAGTGACGATCTTGGCGAGCGCGTACACGAGGTCGGCGGTCAGGTGCGGCCGGGCGGTGTGCCCGCCGGGCCCGGTGACCTTCACGTACACCTTGTCGCAGGCCGCGGTGATCGGGCCGGAGCGCAGGCCGAGCTGGCCGACCTCGATGCGCGGGTCGCAGTGCAGCGCGAACGCGCGGTCGACGCCGGCGATGCCGCCGGCGGCCATCACGTCCAAGGCCCCGCCCGGGGTCTCCTCGGCGGGCTGGAACAGCAGCCGGACCCGGCCCGGCAGCAGCCCCGCCTCGGCCTGCTGGGCGAGGAACAGGCCCGCGCCCAGCACCATCGTGGTGTGGACGTCGTGGCCGCACGCGTGCGCGACGCCCGGGACCGTCGACCGGTACGGGGCGTTCTCCTTCTCGTCCTGCAGCGGGAGCGCGTCGATGTCGGCGCGCAGCGCGACCGTGGTGCCGTCGGCCGGGCCGATGTCGCAGAACAGGCCGGTGCCCTTGGGCAGGATCACCGGGTCGAGGCCGGCGGCGCGCAGCCGCTCGGCGATCTTGGCGGTGGTCCGGTGCTCGGCGTAGCCGAGCTCGGGGTGCGCGTGCAGGTCGCGGCGGAAGGCGATCAGCTCGTCCTCGTGCGCGGCCAGGAACGCGTCGAGCTGCGGCTGCAGGACGGCGCCGCCGAGCGGCACGGCCGGACGGGCGGTCCCGGCGGCGGGCACGGGCGCGGGCACCGGCGCGGGCATCGGCGAGGACGCGGCCTCGCCGGGTGCCGCGGCCCCGTTCAGGCGGGCGGCGTCGGCGCCGGCGTCCCGCTCCGCGGGGTCCGCGGCGGTGGGTGGTTCAAGGCCGGGCATCACCCCGGGTCCCGGATGTGTCATCTGCGCCCCCTGCGCGACGGCGGAGCCGAACGGCGTCCGCCCGGTGGTGTTCTCGTTCTCGGGAACGTTCTCTGCTACTTGTTCGCTCTTGCGCGCCCGGGCGTTCACGGGCCCGGCCGGGGTCGCCGCGCCCGACCCGTCCACCGCCCGGACCCGCTCCCCGGGGCGGGCCGTCCGCTGCGGCCTGTCAGGCTCCGGCATGTACGACCTCCCCCAGTGTGACGAACCGGTCCTCCGCGAGCTCGGTGATCGCCGCGTCGACGATGTTCTCCAGCGTCCCGCCCTCGGCGCGGATCGCGCGCTGCCGCTCGTACGGGGCCCCGTGCTCGAGTACCTCGCCGGCCACCTTGAGCTCCTCGGCGCAGCCCAGCCGGTCGGCCACCGGCTCCAGCTCCCGGATCAGCTCGTACAGGTCGTCGCGGAGCGGTGCGGTGTTGCCGCTGTCGTCGGTGATGACGATGGCGTCGAGCCCGTACCTGGTGGCGCGCCACTTGTTGTCGCGCACGACCCAGGCGGCCGGCCTCGGCAGCGTGTAGCCCCGGTCGAGCTGCTGCTCGAACAGCGTGACCAGGCTCTGGCACAGCGCGGCGGCCATCCCCACCTCACGCAGGGTGGGAATGCCGTCGAACATCCTGATCTCGATCGTCCCGAAGTCGGGATGCGGGCGGATGTCCCACCAGACGTCCTTGATGCTCCTTATGGTTCCCGAACGCATCAGCGTGTCCATGTAATCCTCGAAGGCGGCCCAGTCGTCCAACAGGTGGGGAGGTCCGGCCGTCGGCATCTGGCCGAAGACGATCGCCCTGCAGGACGCGAGGCCGGTGTCCCCGGCGCTCCAGAACGGGCTGGACGCGGTGAGCGCCAGGAAGTGCGGAAGGTAGGACGAGAGCGCGTTGACGATCGGGATCGCCTTGGCGCCGTCGGAGATGCCGACGTGCACGTGAACGCCGAACGTCTGGATGCGCCGGGCCAGCCACTGCATCTCCTCGACGAGCTGGGCGTAGCGGCCCATCGGCGCCGTCACGGCGTCCCGCCAGTCGCTGATCGGGTGGGTGCCCGTGCAGGCCAGCGCGATGCCGCGGTCGGCGGCGGCGCCCCGCAGCGCGCCGAGCGTGCCGGCCAGGTCGGCCTTGGCCTCCCCGACGGTGCTGCAGATCCCGGTCACGATCTCGACCATCGACTCCATCAGCTCGTGGCGGATGCGCGGGTTGTCGCCGTCCAGGCTGAGCGAGGGCAGGTCGGCGAGCACCTCGCGCGCGTCCTGCCGCAGGTGCCTGGTCTCCGCATCGACGAGCTGGAGCTCCCACTCGACGCCGAGCGTCGCGCCGCTCGATGCGTTGAAGTCAATGGCCACGGCCAACCTCCGTCCACAATCCTTGCAGGTCGTTGCGTGGCACGTGGCGCAATTCAGCCAGCGGGTCCCTAAGCCTGGACAAACGCCGGTCCAGGTCACGTGTTCGCTCCATGATGGCGTCCGTGCCCGCCACCCTGCCGGTTGTCCATGCCCTTTGCGGATCATTTGACTCATGCGGGCGGGGGCGGACGTCCGGGGGTCCTACTTTTCGGTCACCGATCTTGTTCGGGACACCACTAGATCGAACTAGTCAGCCCGTCCCAAAATAGCTGGCGTGACGGACCGTGATCGATGTCGAGTGTCCCTTACGTACCGTCATATCACGTCTGAGCCATGCGTCGCGTCCGTCCCGTGCTTGCCGTCTTCACGGTCGGGTACCTCTTCGCCGGATACGTCGCCTAGTCTTCGGGGGAGTCATGGGCGTTGGGCGCCTGCGCGTCGGGAGCGGTTCCGCTCCCACCGGAAAGAGGAGCGTCGAGAGCTTGCGAGCCGAGCGACGAGGGCCGGCCGGCGTCCGCCGCGCCCTGACGAGGGTCACGATTCCGGTCGCGGCGGCCTCCGTCGCCGCCGCGCCCGTCCTGGTCGCGGCGCCCGCCACCGCGGCGGCACCGGTCACCGCGGTGCCCGTCGACGCGGCCCCCTCGCCCACGGCCGAGCCCGTCGGCGGGCCGCAACTGGCCGCCCGCGGCGTCGTCGTCAACGCGGCGCCCGGCGTCCCGGCGGTGCCGAAGATCAAAGCGTCCTCCTGGCTGATCGCGGACGCCGACACCGGCGAGGTCCTCGCCGCCCGGGACCCGCACGGCCGCTACCTCCCGGCCAGCACGATCAAGACGCTGACCGCGCTGACGCTGATCCCCAAGCTGGACCCGAACCGGCTCGTCCGCCCCTCGCAGAAGGCGTGCGACGTCGAGGGCACCAAGGTCGGGCTGACCCCCAAGATGCAGTACAAGGTCTCCGACCTGTTCCACGCGATGCTGATGATGTCCGCCAACGACGCGGCGTACACGCTCGCCGAGGCGGACGGCGGGGTGCGCAAGACCCTCGCCGACATGAACGCCGAGGCGAAGCGGATCAACGCCCGCGACACCCTCGCCGGGTCCCCGAACGGGCTCGACAAGGACCTCGGGCTGGACGTCCGCACCCAGCACACCTCGGCCTACGACCTGGCGCTGATCCTGCGCGAGGGCATGAAGAACCCGCAGTACCGCGCCTACATGCAGGCCATCGACTTCCACTTCCCCGCGCCGCCCACCAAGAAGGAGCGCAAGAAGGGCAAGAAGGTCGGCGGGTACCCGATCCACACCCACAACCACATGCTGGCGGGCGAGCGCGCGGCCTACGCGGGCATGGTCGGCGGCAAGAACGGCTACACGATCGCCGCCAAACAGACGTTCGTCGCCGAGGCGCGGCGCGGCGGACACACCATCGTGATCTCGCTGATGCGCGCGGACCGGCCGCCGTCCCCGTACGCGGCCAAGCTGCTCGACTGGGGTTTCGCCGCCCGCGGCAAGGTGCGGCCGGTCGGCGCGCTCGTTCCGCCCGGCGAGGTGGAGCAGGCCAAGAAGGACGGCCACGCGGGCGGTGTGCTGCCCGACGCCCCGCTCGCCTCGGACGACTCGTCCCGCAGGTGGCTCCTCGTGGGCGGCGGCGCGGCCGGCGCCCTGCTGGCGATCGCCGTGCTGTTCGTCGTCCTGCGGCGCCGTCGCCGCCTGGAGGCGGCCCGCTCCGCCTCCATAGCCCGCCGAGTGCGTTGATCTGCGGCGTGTTGTTGTTATGAGCGCGTCGAAAACAACAACACGCCGCAGGTCAACGAGAGGGTGACGGGGCCACGTTCATCGCGCGGAGGGCGCGGACGACGGCTCGCCGTCGGAGTCGGCGCGGTGGTGGAGGGCCTCGACCTCGGCCTTGTCCGCGCAGTTCTCCGGGTTCTCGGCGTCGGCGGTGAGGACGACGCGGCGGGTGGCCGTCCACGCGGCGGCGAACAGCGCGAACCGGGACGCGATGTTGATCCACACCATCAGCCCGACCAGGACGGCGAACGTCCCGTACACGGGGTTCTGCGTCGTCCGCGCGAGCAGGATCGCCGCGCCCTGCTTGAGGATCTCGAACCCGACGGCGCCGAACAACGCGCCCCGGATGATCCGCCGCCAGGGCGCGCGGGTGCCCGACAGCCGGCTGAACAGCACCAGGAACACCACGGTGTCGAACACGACCGCCATGGCCAGCGCCAGCAGCCGCAGCCCCGTCCCGGCCCCGGTTACGTGGTCCCAGCCGAACCAGCCGAGGACGGTGTGCGTGGCGGACGTCGTGACGGTCGTGACCGCCATGCCGCAGATGAGGATCACGCCGAGGAACGCCAGCACGGCCGCGTCCCAGACCCGCTTGAGGACGAAGTTGCCGCCGCCGCCCGGCTCGTTGCCCCAGATGTCGCGCAGGGACTCGCGCAGCACCTGCACCCAGCCGAGCCCGGTGAACAGCAGCGCGACCAGGCCGACGATCCCGACCGCCGTCTTCGACTGGGCGATCTGCTCCACCTGGAGCTGGCCCGCGAGGCCCGGCAGCTGCGAGTTGATCGCCCGGACGAAGTAGTCGCGGGCCTGCGCGCTGACCCCGACGAGGTACCCCAGCAGCGAGTACGCCAGCGCCAGCAGCGGGAAGAACGACAGGAACGCGTAGCAGGTGAGCGCGGCGGCGAGCCGGTCCCCGCGCCGGTCCTGGTACCGCTCGAACGCGCGCGCCTGGTGGTCGAGCCATCTCCACCGCTCCCGCGCGTCGCGCAGCAGGCCCTTCCCTTGACCGAACAGGGACTCGATCCGCCCCTGTACCCCGTTGATCACCTGCCGCATGCACGGAACGTACCCGCACCGCCCCACTCGATGCCACTTTCGGTAATCACTCGTTCAACCCAGCGAATCGACCCCGCAACGGCCGGACCCCGTACCGATCGGCCCGGTGGAGATCACCCGGGGGCGGGGACGGCGCCGTCGCCGAAGATGTAGTCGCAGTGGCGGCGCCAGATGCCGTCCAGGCCGTGCTCGTAGAGGGAGAATCCCCAGGCGTGGAAGTCGGCGCCGTAGCCGGCGAGCTCCTTGAACGCGCGGTCCATGACGTCGTCGGGCAGGTGGTGGGCGATGGTCACGTGCGGGTGGTACGGGAAGGGCAGTGGACGGGCCAGCGGGCCCGCCATAACCCTCTCCTGGACGCGTTCGCAGCCGCCGATTCCCTCGGCGAGCGCCACGAACACGACCGGGGACACCGGCCGGAACGTTCCGCTGCCGCGCAATCTGATCGGGAACGCCCGCTCGGTGTGCGCGACCCTCAGCAGGTGCGCGTGGATGCCGTCCAGCGCGGCCTCGTCCACCTCCGTGGGCGGGAGCAGCGTGATGTGCGTCGGGATGGCGTGGGCGAGCGGGTCGCCGAACGAGGCGCGCCTGGCCTGCAGGTAGGACCCGTGCGGGTCGGGGACGGGGATGGCGACGCCGATCGCGCGGCGGCCGGGCGCGCTCACCGCCGGAATGCCGCCGACCATCGTGGTGTGGGCCGCGGAGCGGGCCTCCCCCTGGCCCGCCGCGGCGGCGTCGCGCGGTGCGCGGTCAGCGACCACGTACGACGAATCCCACCCGTTCGCGCACGGTCTCCATCGTCCGCACGGCTACCTCGGAGGCGCGCTCGGCGCCCTGGGCGAGGAGCCGGTCGAGGTGCTCCTCGTCGTCCAGCAGCTTGAGCGTGCGCTCCCTGATGGGGGTGAAGGTGTCGAGGACGACCTGCGCGAGGTCCTTCTTGAACTGCCCGTAGCCGGAGCCCTGGTAGCGGGCCTCCAGGTCGGGGACGGACGTGCCCTCCAGCGCGGAGAAGATCCGCAGCAGGTTCGTGACGCCGGCCTTCTTCTCCTCGTCGTAGACGACCTCGGAGCCGGTGTCGGTGACCGCGCGCATGATCTTCTTGCGCATCGGGCCGGGCTCCTCCAGCACGTCGATGATGCCCTGCGGCGAGGAGGCCGACTTGCTCATCTTCGCGCCCGGCTCCTGCAGGTCGGTGATCTTCGCGGCGCCCTCGGGGATGTGCGCGTCCGGCAGCGTGAACGTCTCGCCGAACCGGTGGTTGAACCGTCCCGCGAGGGTGCGGGTCAGCTCCAGGTGCTGCCGCTGGTCCTCGCCGACGGGGACGCGCAGCGGCCGCCCGGACGCCGGGTCCGGGGTGTAGAGCAGGATGTCGGCGGCCTGGAGGATCGGGTAGGTGAACAGCCCGACGCTGGTGCCGCTCGTGCCCTGCTTGGACGACTTGTCCTTGAACTGGGTCATCCGGCCTGCCTCGCCGAACCCGGTGAGGCAGCCGAGGATCCACGCCAGCTCGGCGTGCTCGGGGACGTGGCTCTGCACGAACACGTGGGCGCGGTCGGGGTCCAGGCCCATCGCGAACAGCTGCGCGGCGGCGACCTTCGTGCGGCGGCGCAGCAGCGCCGGGTCGTGCTCGATGGTGATCGCGTGCAGGTCGACGACGCAGTAGAACGCCTCGTGCGTGTCCTGCATCGCGACCCACTGCCGGAGCGCGCCCAGATAGTTGCCGAGGTGGAACGAGTCGGCGGTGGGCTGGATGCCGGACAGCACGCGCGGCTCGGCCGCGGTGGTTCCGGACGCTGGCTGGCTGGACGCTTCGGGCATGGGCACGATTCTCTCAGGTGTCACGTGGGGACTTCGCCGCCGGTGCCCACGCCGCCGGGCGGGGCGGTGAGCGGGCCGGCGGCGTCGCCGGGCACCGCCCGCGGGGTCGCGGACGGCGTGCCGGGCGGCACCGGTGCGGCCTGCGGCGTCGCCCGCGGCATGACGCGCACGCGGGCCACCCGCCGGCCGTCCATCCGGGCCACCGCGAGGCGGCGGCCGCCGGCCTCCACCGAGTCGCCCTCGGCGGGGACCCGGCGCAGCACCGCCATGATGTGCCCCGCGACCGTCTCGTACGGCCCGTCCGGCAGCCGGATGCCGGTCTCGGCGGCGAAGTCGTCCAGGTTGAGCAGGCCGTCGACCTCGACAACCCCGCCGTGCAGGCGCCGTGCCTGCGCGTCCTGCACATCATATTCGTCGCGGATGTCGCCGATCAGTTCCTCCAGCAGGTCCTCCAGGGTGACGATCCCGGCCACACCGCCGTACTCGTCGGTGACGATCGCCAGGTGGCAGCCCTCGCGGCGCATCTCCGACAGCGCCGGCAGTACCCGTTTCGAGGGGGGCAGGAACTTCACCGGACGTACCAGGCCGCCGACGACGGCGTTCTCCGTTGGCGCGTCGGGGGCCAGCAGGTCCCGGATGTGGACGAATCCGACCACCTCGTCGTGGGACTCGCGGCAGACCGGGAACCGGGAGTGCGGGCTGCGCGCGGCGAGCCGGGCGGCTTCGCGCAGCGGGAGGGCGGCGTCCAGGAACAGCACCTCGGTGCGCGGCACGAGGACCTCGCGCAGCGGCCGGTCCCCCGCCGCGAACACCTCCCCGATCAGCGCCCGCTCCTCCGCGGTGAGCTGGGTGTTCTCGGCGATGAGCGCCCGCATCCGCTCGGCGGTGATCTCCTCGCGCAGCGCGGCCGGGTCGCCGCCCGACAGCCGGACCACCAGGCCCGCCGAGCGCGACAGCAGCCACACCAGCGGGCGCACGGGGCCCGCGGGCGGCCGGGGCGGCGTCCGGTCCATGGGTTCAGCCTTCCCCGTTCGGCCTTCCGGATAGCCTGGACGGGCCCCGGGGTCCCGAATCGGCCGTGCCCGAGTCTCAGGTGCTCGCATTCATCGTGGAGGTCCGTCAGTGAAGCTGCTCGTCACCGGAGGCGCCGGCTACGTCGGCAGCGTCGTCTCCGCTCTGCTCGTGGAGGCCGGGCACGATGTCGTCGTGCTGGACGACCTGTCCACCGGGCACGAGGACGCGGTCCCCGAGGGCGCCCGGCTGGTGCGCGGCACGCTGCGCGACACGGCCGCCGACCTCCTCGCCGGGGCCGGGTTCGACGCCGTGCTGCACTTCGCGGCCCGGTCCCTGGTCGGCGAGTCGGTGGAGAAGCCCGGCCTGTACTGGGACAAGAACCTCGGCGAGTCGCTGGCGCTGCTGGACGCGATGCGCACCGCAGGCGTCCCCCGCATCGTGTTCTCCTCGACGGCCGCGACGTACGGGGAGCCGGAGTCGACGCCGATCCTGGAGACGGACCCGACCCGTCCGACCAACCCCTACGGCGCGTCCAAGCTCGCGATCGACACGGCCCTCGCCGAGTACGCGCGGCTGCACGGCATCGGCGGCGTGTCGCTGCGGTACTTCAACGTGGCGGGCGCCTACGGGCGGCAGGGCGAGCGGCACACCGTCGAGACCCACCTGATCCCGAACGTGCTGAAGATCGCGCAGGGCGACGGCGGGGCGGTCAAGATGTTCGGCGACGACTACCCGACGCCGGACGGCACCTGCGTCCGCGACTACATCCACGTCATCGACCTCGGCCGCGCCCACCTGCTGGCGCTGGACGCCTGCGAGCCGGGAACGCACCAGATCTTCAACCTGGGCAGCGGCACCGGCTACTCCGTCCGGGAGGTCGTGGAAGTGTGCCGCGAGGTCACCGGGCGCGGCATCGCCGCCGAGGTGGCGCCGCGCCGGGCCGGCGACCCGGCCGTGCTGATCGCCTCGTCGGACAAGATCCAGTCGCGGCTCGGCTGGAAGCCCGAGCGCGACCTGCGCACCATGGTGGACGACGCCTGGACCTTCCTGCGGTCCCGATGACCGAGGACTTCACCGCCGCGTTCGGACGCGCGCCGGAGGGGGTGTGGCGCGCCCCCGGCCGGGTCAACCTGATCGGCGAGCACACCGACTACAACGACGGGTTCGTGCTGCCGTTCGCGCTGTCGCGCGGGGTCTCCGTGACCGCCGCACGCCGCGACGACGGCATGATCGAGGTGCGGTCGCGCCAGGCTCCGGCCGCCGTGACCGCACCCGTGGACGGCCCGCCGGTCGTCTCCGAGGGGTGGCCCGCCGAGCACGCCTGGGCCGCGTACCCGGTCGGCGTCGCACGGGTGCTGCGCGAGCACGGGACGGGCGGCGCGTCGCTGCTGATCGACTCCGATCTTCCGCAGGGCGCGGGGCTGTCGTCGTCGGCCGCGCTGGAATGCGCGACGGCGCTGGCGCTCTGCGACCTGTACGGCGTCGAGATCGACCGTCCCGCCCTGGCGCGGCTGGCGCAGCGCGCGGAGAACGAGCAGGTCGGCATGCCGTGCGGGCTGATGGACCAGTCGGCGTCGCTGCTGTGCACGGCCGGGCACGCGCTCATGCTGGACTGCCGCAGCGAGCTGTCGTCCCAGGTCCCGTTCGACCCGGCCGCCGCCGGACTGACGCTGCTGGTGGTCGACACGCGCGCCTCGCACACGCTGACCGGCGGCGAGTACGGCCACCGCCGCGCCGAGTGCGAGGAGGCCGCGTCCCTGCTGGGCGTGGACGCGCTCCGCGACGTCACGGACCTGGCCGCCGCGCTCGGGACGTTGCGCGATCCCGCGCTGCGGCGGCGCGTCCAGCACGTCGTCACCGAGAACCACCGGGTGGAGGCCGGCGTCGGCCTGCTGCGCGCGGGCGCCCTGCCGGAGTTCGGCGCGATGCTGAACGCGTCCCACCTGTCGCTGCGCGACCAGTTCGAGGTGTCGTGGCCGGAGGCCGACACCACCGTCGACGTGGCGCTCCGGGCCGGTGCCCGGGGCGGGCGCATGGTCGGCGGCGGGTTCGGCGGCTCCGTCATCGTCCTGACGCCGGCGGCCCGCGCCGAGAAGGTCCGCGACGCCGTCACAGCGGCGTACGAGAAGCGCGGCTGGACGGCCCCGCAGTTCCTGGAGGCCGTCCCGTCGGACGGCGCCCGCCGCGTCCGGTAAGGCCGGGCGACAGGCGCCGGGTATCAGGTGAGGGCGGCGCGGATGTCCTCCAGGAGGCGGGTGGCGTCCTCGGCGGGTTCGGTCTGGTCGAGGGCGGTGAAGCCGTCCACGGCGGCGGACGCGTGGGAGGCGGCCTCGTCCAGCCGTCCCGCCTGGGCCAGGACGCGGGCCTGCTCGAAGGAGGTCAGGGCGGTCTCCCAGACGCGGGCGGGCTCGTTGTCCGGCGGCAGGCCCGCCAGCGCCGCGCGGGCCGTCTCCATCGCGGTGACGGCCGCGTCCCCATCGCCGCTCCACATCAGGCACAGCGCGGCGCGGCGGCGGGTGCGGACGACGCCGAACGGGTCGCCGGCCTTCTCGTACGCCTCGGCGGCCTGCGCGTAGCGTTCGGCGGCCTGCGCGTCCATGTCGAGGGCCGTCAGGACGTCGGCGGCCTCGTTGAGGAAGTGCGCGACGGCGTCGTGCTGCCCCTCGCGCGCCGCATCCTCGGCGAGGCCGGTGAACAGGGTCGCGGCCTCCTCCTCGCCGAGCTGCTTCTGCGCGTGCGCGAGGATCAGCCGGCAGCGCCGCGCGTAGTCGCCGTCGAGGCCCGGCAGGGCCTCCTCGGCGGCCTCGGCGGCCTCCAGGGCGCGGTCCGTGGACAGGTAGGCGGCGGCGAGGTCCACGCGGAGCTCGACGGCCTGCGGGTGCAGGCCCGCGGCCGTCCACGCCGCGATGCCCTCCACCAGGTCGGCGACGGCGTCGGCGGGACGGTCGACGGCGAGGAACGCCAGGCCGCGCTCGGAATGCGCCGCCGCGAGCATCGGCGACGGCCCCGGCACCACGCCGATCACCTCGTCGAGGAGGGCGAACACCTCGTCGTCCGGGCCGCTCTCCCGGCGGGCCAGCGTCCGGGCCAGCAGCAGTGCGGGCGAGGCGACCAGCTCCGGATCGGCGGACGCCCGCGCCGCCTCCATCGAGCGGCGCAGCGCGGCCGCCGCCTCGTCGGCGCGGTCGGTCAGCAGGAGCGCCTGCCCGCGCAGGAACCACAACTCGCCGACGTAGTCGGATGCCTGGTCGGACGTGTCCTCGGGTACGCCGTCCAGCACGGCGAGGGCGTCGCCGGGACGGTCGAAGCGGATGTGCGCGGTGGCGAGCCGGAGCAGCGCGGACGCGGTGTCGGCGGCCTCCCCGGGGTTCGCGGTGAAGTGGTCGGCCGCGGTGACCAGCAGGTCGAACCCGTCCTCGTCGCCGAGGTCGACGCGGACCGCGCCGAGACGGCCCAGCGTGCGGTGCCGGCGCGTCTCGTCGCCCAGCTCGCCGAACAGCCGGGACGCCTCCTCCCAGGCGGCGGCCGCCTTCTCGCCGTCGCCGTCGACGGCGTGCTCGACGCCCCGGGCGTCCAGCCGGCGGGCCCGCTGCAGCGGCGTCGGCTCGGTCGTCTCGGCGACGGCGTCGAACCGGCGCCAGGCCGCCAGCATCCCGGGGACGTCGCTGCTCCTGCGGCGCCGGTCGCCGATCTCGAGGATCTCGTCGAGGTCGTCGACGGCGGCCAGGTCGTCCTGC
>NZ_SMJW01000240.1 GCF_004348335.1 Actinomadura bangladeshensis
CCTCCGACCCCCACCCCCACGCCCCCCGGTGGTGGCGGTGAGCACTACGACTTCACGATCGCCGGCGAGACGTTCGTGAAGGGCCCGAACGGCAAGGCGCCGCTGACGGGCTCCGTCGGCGCCGACCTCAACCTGGACACGGGCGAGGTCACCGCGGACCTGAAGCTCGACCCGACCAAGGGCAACTTCCAGATCCTCGGCTTCCTGCCGGTGACCGCCGACATCGGCCTCAACTCGCAGGGCGCCACGACCGGCCTCTACAAGGACGGGCAGCTGACGACCAACACCAAGGTCATCACCAAGCTGTCGTCGTTCAAGGCGTTCGGCGCCATCCCGCTGGGCGGCGGCGACCAGTGCCAGACCAAGGAGCCGTCCGACGTCAAGCTGCAGTCGGCCGCGGGCGAGTTCTTCGACCCGGGCGCCGGCGGCAAGATCAGCGGCACGTACTCGCTGTCCGACATCGAGAACTGCGGACCGCTGACCGGCATCCTCAGCCTGTTCACCGCCGGTGACGGCAACACCATCGACCTGACCCTCACGCCCAAGGCCTGAGCGGACGGTCCCTAGAGAGGCGGCCCCCGCCGCACCGGAAGCGGCGGGGGCCGGCCCCGCAACGAGGTCGACACGTGAGAAACCGCAACGCAATCGCCGCCGCGCTCGCCGCCGCCCTGGCCGCGGCCGGCCTCGCCTGCGCGGCCCCCGCCACCGCCGCGCCGGCCGCCGCCACGGCCGCCCTCGGCCTGGACTACCACTGCACGTTCCCCCTGCTCGGCCCGCAGCCGGTGCACGTCGGCCTCACCGCCGACGTCCCCGACCGCGTGTCCGTCGGCGCGACGATGCCGGGCATCGTCGTCGACTCGGTGTCGGCGGTGAACGCCGAGTCCGCGCGCGGCCTCACCGCGCTGTACGCGACGACGCTCGAAGGGCACGCGCTGGCGGACGCGACCCTGACCGTCCCCGAGATGCCGGACGGCCTGGCCGTCGCGGTCGACTCCGTCCTGGAGAAGACGGCGATCCCCGCGTCCGGCGGCTTCACCGTCAAGGGGCGCGGCACGGCGCCCGACCTCACCTTCACCCAGGCCGGCACCGGCGAGATCTCGGTCGGGGACCTCGTCCTGACGCTCACCCCGAGGACGGACGACGGCGGCGAATCCGGGCTCGGCACCTTCGAATCCGAATGCACGCAGGACCCGGGCCAGAACAACGTCCTCGCGAGCTTCGACATCGTCGACGACAACGAACCGGCCGGCCACGGGTACGCGCTCAAGGGCACGACCACCATCAAGACGGCGAACGTCCCGCTGACCGGCGCGCTGACCACCGAGATCAACGGGCAGGACGTCACCGCCGGCCTCACCCTCGACCCGTCCAAGGCCCAGTTCCAGCTCCTCGGCTTCCTCCCCATGACGGCCGACATCGCGTTCGCCGCGCAGAGCGGAACCGGAACCTACAAGGACGGTGTCCTCACCACCACGTCCAAGGTGACCGCGACCTTCCCGGCCTTCAACGCCTTCGGCGCCATCCCGATCGGCGGCGGCGACACCTGCCGCGCCTCGGCGCCGTCCGACATCACCCTGGCCTCCGCGCCCGGCTTCGACCCCGAGACCGGCGGCGACCTCAAGGGCGTCTACACGCTGGCCCCGCTGGTCGACTGCGGCCTCCTGACCGGCGCCCTCAGCTCCGCGCTGGCCGGTCCTGGCAACGCCATCACCGTCACCCTCACCCCGAAGAACTAGGAGCCGGACGATGCCGACCCACTCCCGCCGGCGCGGGCTGCCGATCGCCGTCGCCGGAGTCCTGCTGGCCGGCGCGGTCGCCGTCCCGGGCACCGCCGCCGCGCAGCCCGCGGCCGCCGCGCGGCCGGCCGCGCCCGCCGCCGAGCCGGGGCCCGCGGGGGACGCGTTCTCCACGCCGCCGTCGCCGCTGCCCGCCGGAGCGCCCGGGGACGTCATCCGGGCGCGTCCGGCCAAGGCGGGACCGCCCACCGCGCGGACGCTCGCCGACGCGTGGCAGGTCATGTACCTGTCCACGAACGCGATGGGCGCCCCGGTCGCGGTGACCGGGATGGTGCTGGTGCCGAAGAAGGCGGACCCGGCGTCCGCCCCGATCGTCGGGTTCGGGCCCGGCACCAGCGGGCCCGCGTTCCGCTGCGCGCCGTCGCGGTTCATCGACCAGGGCGCCTTCTACGAGCAGGCCGCGCTCAACGAGATGCTCGCGAAGGGCTACGCGGTCGCCGTCACTGACTACGAGGGCTACCACGAGGACCCGGCCACCACCTACGTGGTCGGCTCGATGGGGTACGCGGTCATCGACGCGGTGCGCGCGGCGCAGCGGCTGCCCGAGGCGGGGCTGTCGGACGGCGCGAAGGTCGCGTTCCGCGGCTACTCGCAGGGCGGCGCCGCCGCGATGTGGGCGGGGCAGAAGCAGCCCGCGTACGCGCCGGAGCTGAAGCTCACCGGCGTCGTCGGCGGCGGCGTGCCGGCCGACCTCGCCGCCGTGGGCCTGCCGCTGGAGGGGACGAAGCCCTTCGGGTTCCTGCTGTACGAGATCGTCGGCCTGGACCACGCCTATCCCGAGCTGAACCTGGACTCCTACCTGAACGACGCCGGCCGCGCCATGGTCGGCGGGCTGGAAGACCGCGGGTGCACGCTCGAGCTGCTGCTCGACTACCAGGGCAAGACGATCGGGGACTACTTCACCACCAGCCCGTTCGCGAACGAGGCGTGGCTGAACCGGGTCGCGGAGAACCAGCTCGGCACCGAGCCGGTCAAGGTCCCGGTCTTCCAGTACCACTCGACGGCGGACGAGATCGTCGCGTTCGGCCAGGCCGAGGAACTGCGCGACAACTACTGCAAGCTCGGCGTGCCCGTCACCTGGAAGGCATGGGACGGCATCAGCCACATCACGCTCGTCCACCGCGGCAACGCGGACGCGATGGCGTTCCTCGCGGACCGGTTCGCCGGAAAGACCGCCACGTCCGATTGCTGAAGGAGGAAGACATGGTTCGGCGATTCATCGCGCCGGTGGCGCTGGCCTCGGTGGTGGTCCTTTCCGCGGCCGGCTGCGGCTCGGAGAAGAAGGAGCCGCCCGAGGTCGCGTGGGCGGCCAAGGCGTGCGGCGTCATGGCGCAGGGCGCCCCGCTGCAGGTGCCGAAGCTGGACGGCGCCGACGTCCTGAAGTCCAAGGCGTCGCTGGTGAAGCTGCTGGAGAGCATCTCCGCCCGGATGCGGACGCTGGAGACGGGCCTGTCCGGGCTCGGCGCGCCGCCCGTCGACAACGGCCAGGCGCTGCTCTCCGGCGCGATGCGCAACCTGACCAGCACGCACTCGACCGTCACCACCGCGTCCCGGCAACTGGAGCGGGCGAAGGTGGACGACAAGAAGTCGCTGCGGCGCGCGGTCGGCCAGATCGGGAAGGCGTTCGGCCGCTACAGCAGCTACCAGGGCCCCGAACAGGACTTGCGCAAGGACCCGACGTTGAACGCGGCGTTCGCCAAGGCCCCGGCCTGCACGAGCTGAACGGGACGCACCGAGTGGGAGAGGAGGTCGGATCATGACGCCCGTGCTCGGATATCCGGTGGGCGCGCTGCGTGAAGCCGGCCGGATGTTCGCGCTGGCCGCGACCGTGCTCGGCATGTCGGTCCGGCGGCCGTTCCAGTTCCGCGAGTTCGTGGAGCAGTTCTGGTTCATCGCCAGTGTCACGATCCTGCCGACGGCCCTCGTGTCGATCCCGTTCGGCGCGGTGACCTCGCTCCAGGTCGGCTCGCTCACCCAGCAGTTCGGCGCGCAGTCGTTCACCGGCGCGGCGAGCGTCCTGGTCGTCATCCAGCAGGCCAGTCCGATGATCGTGGCGCTGCTGGTGTCCGGGGTCGCGGGCGCCACGATCTGCGCGGACATCGGCGCCCGGACGATCCGGGAGGAGCTGGACGCGATGGAGGTGCTCGGCGTCTCCCCGGTCCAGCGGCTCGTCGTCCCGCGCGTCCTCGCCTGCATGGCGGTCGCGTTCCTGCTCAACGGCCTCGTGTCGGTCGTCGGCGTCGCGGGCGGCTACTTCTTCAACGTCCTGATGCAGGGCGGGACGCCCGGCGCGTACGTCGCGAGCTTCTCCGCGCTCGCCCAGCTCCCCGACATCTACGTCGGCGAGGCGAAGGCGCTGCTGTTCGGGTTCGTCGCCGGCGTGGTCGCCGCCTACCGGGGCCTGAACCCGAAGGGCGGGCCGAAGGGCGTCGGCGACGTGGTGAACCAGGCGGTCGTCATCACCTTCCTGCTCCTGTTCCTGCTCAACCTCGTGATCACCGGGATCTACCTCCAGGTCGTCCCGCCGAAGGGTGGCTGAGAATGGCCGTGCTGAGAGCGGGCCCGACCCGCTGGTTCGCCTGGCTGGACCAGCCCGGCGACCAGGGCGTCTTCTACGTCCGGGCGCTGCTGTGGACGCCGCGCGCGCTGCACCGCTACCGCAAGGAGGTGCAGCGGCTGCTCGCCGAGGTGGCGTTCGGCAGCGGCGGCCTCGGCGTCATCGGCGGGACGATCGGCGTCATGGTCGCGATGACGCTCGCGACCGGCGTCGTCGTCGGCATGCAGGGCTACTCGGCGCTCCAGCAGATCGGGACGTCGGCGTTCACCGGGTTCGCGTCCGCCTACATCAACACCCGCGAGATCGCCCCGGTCGTGTCGGGCCTCGCGCTGTCGGCGACGGTCGGCGCCGGGTTCACCGCGCAGCTCGGCGCGATGCGCATCAGCGACGAGGTGGACGCCCTGGAGGTGATGGGCATCCCGTCGCTGCCGTACCTGGTGACGACCCGGATCGTCGCGGGCGCGGTCGCGATCGTCCCGCTGTACGCGATCGGGCTGCTGTGCGCGTACCTGGCGTCCCGCGAGGTCACAGTCGTGTTCAACGGGCAGTCGGCCGGCACGTACGACCACTACTTCGGGCTGTTCCTGTCGCCCGTGGACGTCGTCCTGTCGTTCTTCAAGGTGCTGGTGTTCAGCGTCCTGGTGATCCTGTCGCACTGCTACTACGGCTACCGCGCGGTCGGCGGACCGGCCGGTGTGGGCCGCGCCGTCGGCCGCGCGGTCCGCACGTCCATCGTGCTGATCAGCGTCAGCGACTTCTTCTTCAGCCTCGCGCTGTGGGGGACGAACACCACGGTCAAGGTGGCCGGATGAGCGCCGGGGACGGCGCCGGGGAGATGGTGCCGAGGCGGCTCGCGGGCGTGGCGTTCCTGCTCGTGCCGGTGCTGCTGGTCTGGCTGTCGATCGCCGTCTACGACAAGCAGTTCACCGAGGTCACGTGGGTGACGCTGGAGACGGCGAGCGCGGGCGGCGAGATGCATCCGCACGCGGACGTGAAGCTGCGCGGCGTGGTCGTCGGCGAGGTCCGGGAGATCTCCTCGGACGGCGGCGTCGCGACGCTGAAGCTGGCGCTCCAGCCCGACAAGGTGCGGCTGCTGCCGCGCAACGTGTCGGCGCAGCTGCTCCCGACGACGCTGTTCGGGCAGCGGTTCGTCGCACTGATCCCGCCGGCCGCGCCGGTCCGCGCGCGGCTCACCGCCGGCAGCGTGATCAGCCAGGACAGGTCGGCCAACGCGATCGAGCTGCAGCAGGTGATGGACACCCTGTATCCGCTGTTCACCGCCGTCCGGCCGGCCGAGCTGGCGGCCACGCTCACCGCCGTGTCGCAGGCGCTCGACGGGCGCGGCACCGAACTCGGGCGGACGCTGGTCGAGCTGGACGCCTACCTGAAGAAGATCAACCCGAGCGTGCCCGCGCTGAACCGCGACATCAGGCGGCTCGTCGAGGTCGGCCGCCACTACGACGAGGCCGCGCCCGACATCCTGCAGGCGCTGAACGACTTCGCCTACACGAGCCGGTCGATCGCCGAGCAGCGGACGAACCTGGCGAGGCTGTACGCGGCGGTCACGGACGCGTCCCAGGACCTCTCCGACTTCCTGCACGAGAACTCGGGCAACGTCATCCGGCTGGCGGCGGCGAGCCGTCCGACGCTGGAACTGCTGCGGAAGTACGCGCCCGAGTACCCGTGCACGCTGCGGATGCTGACCGAGTTCGTCCCCGTGATGGACGAGGTGCTCGGCAAGGGCACCGAGCAGCCGGGCCTGCACGTGAACGTGAAGACGCTGCCGTCCAAGGGGCGGTACCTGCCGGGCAGGGACCGTCCGCGCTACACCGACAAGAGCGGCCCGCACTGCTACCCGGTCGGCGCGACCGTGAAGTCCGCGCCGCTCAACGCGGACTCGCCCGTCGCCGTCGCCCCCGGCGCGCTCGGCCCGCCGAACTCCCCCGAGGAGAACCGCCTCGTCAACGAACTGCTCGCGCCCGGCCTCCAGGAGGTTCCGGAGGCGCTGCCCGACTGGAGCAGCGTCCTGCTCGGCCCGATCTACCGGGGGACGGAGGTGAGGCTGCGATGAAGAGCCTCGCGGCGCCGATGGCCAAGTCGGTCGCGTTCGTCGCGGTGACCGCGGTCGCGACGGCGATGCTGGCGCTCAGCATCACGCGGGCGGGCGGCGGCGACACCGTCTCCTACGGGGCGCGGTTCACCGACGCGTCCGGCCTGCGCGAGGGCGACAGCGTCCGGATCGCGGGCGTCGAGGTCGGGCGGGTCGCTCGGATCCGCGTGGTCGAGCACCGGGTCGCGCTCGTCTCGTTCGGCGTCGGCCGAGGCCACCGCCTCCCGGCATCGTCCACCGCGACGATCAAGTACCTGAACCTCATCGGGCAGCGGTACGTCGAACTGGAGCGCGGCGCCGGGGGAGCCGGGACGCTGGCGCCCGGTGCGACGATCCCGGTCGAGCGGACGACGCCCGCGCTGAACCTGACCCAGCTGTTCAACGGCTTCCAGCCGCTGTTCCAGGCGCTGTCGCCGAAGGACGTGAACCGGCTCGCCGGCTCGATCATCCAGGTCGTGCAGGGCGAGGGCGGGACGGTCGAGGGCCTGCTGTCCTCGATCGGGTCGCTGACCAGCGGCATCGCCGACAAGGACGCGGTCATCGGGCAGGTGATCGACAACCTGAACGCCGTCCTCGGCACGATCAACGGGCGCGGCGACGACCTCGGCACCCTGATCGGGACGCTGCGGCGGCTCGTGTCCGGCCTGGCCGCCGACCGCACCGCGATCGGCGAGGCGATCAGCGCGCTGGACGACCTCGCCGGGACCACCACCGGCCTGCTGAAGGACGGCCGCGCACCGCTCAAGCGCGACATCGAGCAGCTCGGGCGGCTGTCGCGCAACCTCTCGGACGACTCCCCGAAGGTCGACGCGTTCCTGCGGCTGCTGCCGGTGAAGATGGCGGCGATCGGGCGGATCGCCTCGTACGGGTCATGGCTGAACCTGTACCTCTGCGAGGCCGGCCTCAGCGGCGTCACCTACAAGCAGTACCCGGGCGAGCAGCACCCGCCGCCGACCGGCATCCCGTTGACGGCGGAAAGGTGCGGCGGATGAGCAGGAATGAGCGGAGCGAACCGGGGGGCCTGGGGGGTCGGCCCCCCAGACGAGGCCGGCCACGGCTGAAACCCGTCCGGGAGCGGAACCCGATCGCCGTCGCGGTCGTGTCGCTCGCGCTGATCACCGCCGCCGCGCTGCTGTCGTTCAACGCCAGGGACCTGCCGGTCATCGGCGGCGGCACCCGCTACAGCGCGGACTTCGGCGAGGCGGCCGGGCTGCGGTCCGGCAACGAGGTGCGGGTCGCCGGGGTGAAGGTCGGCGAGGTCACCGGCGTCCGGCTGAACGGCGCGAAGGTCACCGTGGACTTCCGCGTCCGCGACACCTGGATCGGGGACGCCAGCACGGTCGCGATCGCGATCAAGACGCTGCTCGGCGACAAGTTCCTCGCCGTCGACCCGCTCGGCGCGCACCGGCAGGACCCCGGCCGCCGCATCCCGCTCACCCGGACGACGTCCCCCTACGACGTGACCGAGGCGTTCGACGACCTCGCCGGGACGGTCGGACAGATCGACTCGGCGAAGCTCGCCGCGAGCCTCGACGCGATCTCCACGACGTTCGCCGGGACGGCGCCGAGCGTCCGCAAGGCCCTGGACGGCGTCTCGGCGCTGTCGAAGACCGTCTCGTCCCGGGACGCCGAGCTCGCGCGGCTCCTCGCCGGCACCCGGCAGGTCACCGGGACGATGTCGGAGCAGAGCACGAACATCGAGGCGCTGCTGCGCGACGGGAACCTGCTGCTCGGCGAGATCCGGCGGCGCCGCGAGGCGATCCACGCGCTGCTGGCCGGGACGCAGGAGCTGTCGCGGCAGATCGTCGGGCTTGTCGACGACAACCAGAAGCAGCTCGATCCGACGCTGCGCGCGCTCGGCCGCGTCACCGACCTGCTGCAGAAGAACCAGGACAACCTCGACAAGGCGCTGAAGACGGCCGGGCCGTACACGCGGCTGCTCGGCAACTCGCTGGGCAACGGCCGCTGGATGGACGGGTACCTGTGCGGGCTCGTCCCGAGGGAGTACCGGCCGAGCGCACCTGAGAAGGGCTGCATGCCGCCGAAAAAGGCAGTTGCCGGGGGGCCTGGGGGGTCGTCCTCCCAGATGAAAGGCGGCGGTCGGTGATGCTGCGCAGACTGGGCACGCCGCTGCTCGCCGCCGGAATCGCCATCGTCGCCGCCGCCGGCGCCTTCGTGGCCCTGCACGGACCGTCCGGCACCCGGGTCACCGTCTACTTCCGCGACGCGGTCGGGATCTACAAGGGCTCGGACGTCCGGGTGCTCGGCGTGAAGGTCGGCACCGTCGACTCCGTCCGGGCCGAGGGGCCCCAGGTCAGAGCCGTCATGACGGTCGATCGCGGGGTGGACGTCCCGGCCGGCGCGAAGGCGGTCGCGGTCGCGCCGAGCCTGGTCGCCGACCGGTACGTGCAACTGACGCCCGCCTACACGTCCGGGCCGAAGATGGCGTCCGGCGCCGTCATCCCGGCCGACCGGACGGCGACGCCGATGGAACTCGACAAGGTCTACGACAGCATCAAGAAGCTCGCCACCGACCTCGGGCCGAAGGGCCTCAACAAGGACGGCGCGATGTCGCGGGTCCTGGAGACGGGCGCGGAGAACCTGAGCGGCCACGGCCGCGACATCCGCACCACGACCGAGCGGATGGCGCAGGCGGCGAAGACGCTGTCGGGGTCGCAGCAGGACCTGTTCGCGACGATCCGCGGCCTCCAGACGTTCACGACCATGCTGAAGACGAACGACGGGCAGGTCAGGCAGGCCGAGCGGCAGCTGGCGGACGTGTCCGGCTTCCTCGCCGCCGACCGGCGGGAGCTGGACGCTGCGCTGAAGGCCCTCACCGAGGCGCTCGCCCGGGTCAAGGTCTTCATCCACGACAACCGCGAGCAGGTCGCCGGGAACGTCGAGAAGCTCGCGAAGATCACGCAGTTGCTCGTGAAGCAGCGGCGGTCGCTGGCGGAGGCGCTCGACGTCCAGCCGCTGAACGCGACCAACATCCTCAACGCCTACGACCCGCGCACCCGCACCCTCATGGGCCGCCAGAACCTGAGCGAACTGACCCCGCCGCTGCCGGTGGCGGGCACTCGAAAGGCGGCACCATGACCCGCCCCGCGCCCCGTCCTCCCGCCGCGCTGCGGCGGATCGCCTGTCTGGCAGTCGCCTCCACGGCCCTCGCCGGGTGCGGGTTCTCGGGGGTCCAAGATCTTCCGCTGCCCGGCGGGGCCGACCTCGGCGACCACCCGTACACGGTGAAGGCGCAGTTCGCGAACGTGCTGAACCTGGTTCCGCAGTCGGCGGTGAAGGTCAACGACGTCGCGGTCGGACGGGTCGTGAAGGTCTCCCTGCCCCGCGAAGGCTGGACGGCCGAGGTCACGATGAAGGTCGACGACGACGTGAAACTGCCCGCGAACGCCTGCGCCGAACTGCGCCAGTCGAGCCTGCTGGGCGAGAAGTTCGTCCAGCTCAGCGCGGGTCCGACGAACGTCCCGGGGGGTGCCGCCGCGCCGGGCGGCGCCCCGCCGGGCGGGGACGCGCCGTCCGCGGGCACCGGGACTCTCGCGGACGGCGCGGTCATCCCCGTGTCGCGGACGAACCGGAACCCCGAGGTCGAGGAGGTGTTCGGCGCGCTGTCGATGCTGCTCAACGGCGGCGGCATCGCGCAGCTGCGGACGATCACCGGCGAGCTGAACCGGGCGCTCGGCGGCAACGAACCGCAGGTCCGGTCGCTGCTGGAGCAGGCGCGCAGGCTCGTCGGCGACCTGGACGCGAACAAGAAGGGCATCACCGACGCCATCGACGGCCTGAACCGGCTGTCGGCCACGCTCCGCGGCCGCAAGGCGCAGATCGGCGTCGCGCTCGACGACATCGAACCCGGCCTCGCCGTCCTCGAAGAGCAGCGCGGCGCGCTCGTCCGGATGCTGGCGTCCCTGGACGAGCTGTCGCGGGTCGCCGTCACGACCGTCCGGCGGAGCAAGGACGACCTGATCGCCGACTTGCAGGCCCTGGAACCGACGCTCCGGAAGCTGTCCGACGCCGGCCACGACCTGCCGGACGCCCTCCAGGTCCTGCTGACCTACCCGTTCACCGACGCCGTGCTGCCCGCGGTCAAGGGCGACTACCTGAACGTGTACCTGCAGGTCACGGCGCGTCCGGGCACCCAGGTCATTCCGCCGATCGCACCGCCGCAGGGGGACTGATGGTCACCGCCGCCACCCGGGTCAAGAACATCGTCTTCCTCATCGTCGGCGCCCTCGCGATGGGCTATGTCGGGCTCAACTACGCCGACCTGGGCGGATATATCGGATACCGCGACTACTACACGGTGCGGACCGACCTCGCCGAGGCGGGCGGGCTCGCGGAGAACGCCGACGTCACCTACCGGGGCACCTCGGTCGGGCGGGTCGGAGCGCTGCACCTGACCGGCGACGGCGTGCTCGCCGACCTGAAGATCGAGAAGTCGGCGCCGGACATTCCGGCGCGGACGCGAGCCGTCGTGGCGAACCGGTCGGCGATCGGCGAGCAGTACATCGACCTGCGGCCCGACACCGCGTCCGGGCCGTTCCTGGCGTCCGGCTCGGTCATCCCGCGCACGTCGACCGCGACGCCGGCGCCCGTGACGGACCTCCTGACCAGCCTCAACGACTTCGCCGCGTCCGTTCCGACCGACTCGCTGCGGACGGTCGTCGGCGAGCTGGGCCAGGCGTTCGCCGGGCAGGGACCGAACCTGCAGGTCCTGCTCGACAACGCGCGCTCCCTCACGCAGGCCGCGAACGAGAACGCCGGGCCGACCACGTCCCTCATCGGCGACGGCGAGACCGTCCTGCGCACGCAGAACGAGGAGGCCGCGTCGCTCACGTCGTTCGGACGCAACGCGCGGCTCCTCGCCGCGCAACTGCGCAGATCCGACCCGACCTTCCGGAACCTCGTGTCGACCGCGCCCGGCGCCGCCGGTGAGTTCCGAACACTGATACGGGACCTGGACCCGTCCCTCAGCGTCCTGGTGGCGAACCTGCTCACCACGTCCGACATCCTGGCGCCGCGCTCGGACGGCCTGGAGCAGCTCCTCGCCAAGCTGCCGGACGCGGTCGCCTCCGGAAGGTCCGTCGTGCAGGACGGCAAGCTCAACTTCGGGATGGTCACGACCTTCTTCGACCCGCCCAACTGCACGTCCGGCTACGGCGGCACGACGTACCGCAACGGCCTCGACACCTCGCCCGCCCCGGCGCTCAACACGGCGGCCCACTGCGCCGCACCGCCGTCCACCGGCATCAACGTGCGCGGCGCCGCCAACGCCCCGCGCGGGCCGGTACCGGCCCCGGCCCGCGCGGGCTCGGTGCTCACCGGCGGAACCTCCGCCCTCCCCGGCGCCCTGGCCC
>NZ_SMJW01000241.1 GCF_004348335.1 Actinomadura bangladeshensis
ACGGCTACTGGGGAGTACGGTGGCTTGATCCCTGGGGTTGGAGGTTCGTATGGCGTCGCTGGTCGAGATGGTGCCGCCCTCGGTGGCGGGCGGGATGCTGCGCGGGGTGTTCGCGCTGCCGGACGCCGTCAAGCGGCTGATCGTCGGGGCGCCGGTGCGCCGGGACGGGCAGCGGCTGGCGCTGGACGCGCAACTGCTGCTGACGATGATGCGGCTGGAGGGCGAGCGGCGGCTCGCCGGCGGCACCGTCGAGGCGGCGCGGGCCGGGCTCGCCCGGTCGAGGGTGTACCTGCCGAAGGCGCCCGCGCGGCCGGTGGCGGCGCGGAGCGTCGACGCGGGCGGAGTGCCGGCGCGGCTCTACACGCCGAAGGGGCTCCCGGAGGGGTCGCCGCTGCTCGTCTTCTACCACGGCGGCGGCTGGGTCATCGGCGACATCGACACCCACGACACGGTCTGCCGGTATCTGGCGGTGCACGCGGAGGTGCGGGTGCTGTCGGTGGAGTACCGGCTGGCCCCCGAGCACCCGTATCCGGCGGCGCCGGACGACGCGCTCGCGGCCTATGCGCATGTGGTCGCGCATGCCGCGGACCTGGGCGCCGATCCCACGGCCGTCGCGGTCGGCGGCGACAGCGCGGGCGGCAACCTCGCGGCGGTCGTCGGGGTGCTGGCGGAGCGCCGGCCCGACTTCGCGCTGCTGTTCTACCCGGCGACCGACCTGTCCGGGCGGCGGCGGTCGCGGGAGGTGTTCGCGGAGGGGTTCTACCTGACCGACGCCGACATGGACTGGTTCGGCGACCGCTACTGCCCGGTGGAGCGGCGCGCCGAGGTGAAGGCGTCGCCGATGCTGGCCGACGACCTGACCGGCTTCCCGCCGACCTACCTCGCCACGGCCGGGTTCGACCCGCTGCGGGACGAGGGCGAGGAGTTCGCGAAGCGGCTGGAGAAGGCCGGGGTGCCGGTCGCGGTGCGGCGGCAGGAGGACCTCATCCACGGGTTCGCGAACATGTGGTCGCTCGGCGGGCGGTTCCGGGAGGCGCTGTCGGAGGCCGCCGGCGCCCTGCGCACCGGGCTGTACGCAGGGCGCCGCGGCGACGGCTAGAGCGGCAGGCCGGTGAGGATCATGACCTTCTCCTCGGTGTAGTCGGCCATCGCCGACTGGAGGCCCTCCCGGCCGACGCCCGAGTCCTTCACGCCGCCGTAGGGCATCTGGTCGGCGCGGTAGGACGGGACGTCGCCGATCACGACGCCGCCGACGTCGAGCTCGCGGTGCGCGCGGAACGCGATGTCGAGGCTGCGCGTGAACACGCCCGCCTGGAGGCCGAACCTGGAGTCGTTGACCAGGTCGAACGCCTCGTCGACGCCGTCCACGGGCTGGACGAGCATGACCGGCCCGAAGATCTCCTCGCGGGACACCTTGGCGTCGGCGGGGACGTCGGCGAGGACGGTCGGCGCGTAGGCCGCGCCCTCGCGGGTGCCGCCGGTGAGGATCTTCGCGCCGGCCGCGACGGCCTCGTCCACCCAGGCTTCGACGCGCTCGGCGGCCTCCTGGCTGACGAGCGGGCCGACCTGGGTCTTGTCGTCCCACGGGTCGCCGGTCACGAGGGAGGCGACGGTGTCGACGAGCTTGGGCACGAACGCGTCGTAGACCGAGCGGTCGACGTAGACGCGCTGGACGGCGATGCAGCTCTGCCCGGCCTGGTAGTTGGCGAACAGCCCGATGCGCCCCGCGGCCCAGTCGAGGTCGGCGTCCGGCAGCACGACGGCCGCGCCGTTCCCGCCGAGTTCGAGCGTGACGTGCTTGCGCGGCGCCCGGTCGTTGATCGCCCAGCCGACCGGGACCGAACCGGTGAACGACACGATCGGCAGCCGCGGGTCGTCCACCAGGTCGGACGCGCGGTCGTTCGGCACCGGCAGGATCGAGAACATCCCGGCGGGCAGGTCGGTCTCGGCGAGCAGCTCGCCGAGCAGCAGCGCCGACAGCGGCGTCGCGGGCGCGGGCTTCAGGACGATCGGGGTGCCCGCCGCGATCGCCGGCGCGATCTTGTGCGCGGCGAGGTTCAGCGGGAAGTTGAACGGCGAGATGCCGAGCACCGGGCCCTTCGGCACTCGGGTGATGTAGGCCATCCGGCCCTCGGCGGCCGGGTCGGTGTCGAGCCGCTGCGTGGTGGCGCTGAAGCGGCGGGCCTCCTCGGCGGCGAACCGGAAGGTGGAGATCGCGCGGTTCACCTCGCCGCGCGCCCACAGCAGCGGCTTGCCGTTCTCCGCGGTGATCAGCCGGGCGATCTCCTCGGCCCGCTCGGCGATCCGCGCGGACACGTGCGCGAGCGCCTCGGCCCGCGCGTGCAGCGGCAGCGCGGCGGCCTGCCTGCGGACGGCGTCCGCCGCGGCGACCGCCTCCTCCACCTGCGCGGGCGTCGGGACGGACACCGTCCCGACCACCCGGCCGTCGTAGGGGTGCGTCACGGTCAGCTCGCCGTCACCGGTCTCGGGCCGGCCGGCCAGCCAGAATGGGGTCGCGTTCATGCCGTTCACGCTAGTCGCGGCGGGCCCGATTTCGAGTCTCCACGATGGCCAATCTGACCGCTCCGACTGGACATGACGGCGAGTGCGATCCACAGTTCGGCGCGGACGGCCGGATCGTCCGGGTCGCGGCCGAGGAGTTCGGCCGCCTTCCGCATCCGCGCGCGGAGGGTGTGCCGGTGGACCCCCAGCGCGCGCGCCGCCGCCTCGCCGTGCCCATTGGCCGCGACATAGGCCCGGACGGTCTCCACCAGGTCCTCCTCGCGGAGTGGTGCGAGAAGTGTGTCGGCGAAGGCATGCGCGAGGCCGGGTTCCAGCAGGCCGAGGACGCCCTGCCCCGGAAGGTCGGTGTAGTGGAGCACGTCCTGCTCGGTCTGCGCGGCCGCGGCCAGGGCCTGCTCCGCCTGCCGCAGCGCCGCCGCGAGGTCCCCGGTGGCGGGGGCGCTGACCCCGATCGGGCCGGGCAGCAGCGCCTCGACCGCGCCGGCCAGCTCGTCCGGGACGATCACGGCGCAGTGCCCGTCCAGCGGAAGCGCCGGGCAGCGCGCCCCCGCCGGATCGGACTCCAGCGCGTCCAGGACGGCCGTCCCGCCCGCGCAGGCCAGCACGCGGACCGGCCCGCGCGGCACCGACGGCCCCTCGTCCGGGCGGCCGAGCAGCAGCGCGGCGAGCGAGGCCCGCAGCTCGCGGCCCGTGCGGGGCGTCTCCGACTGCAGGGTCAGCAGCGCGACGGCCGCGCCGACGATCGTGTGCGCGGCGTGCGGGAGCGGCGCGTCCGTCCCGACCGCGAGGAAGCCGCGCGGCCGCCCGCCGAGCCCGATCCGCTGCACCGCGATGTGGTCGTCGGGGACGGCCAGCGAGACGCTCGCGGCGGGACGGGGCCGCAGCCGGGCCAGCTCGGGCGCCAGCGCGGCGGCGCGGCTCCGGGCGCCCGCGGGCTCGGCGTGCCGGACGGCGCCGGACGCGTCCAGCAGCAGCGCCCAGCCGCCGAGCAGCCGCGCCAGCCGGGTCACCAGGGCGCCGGGGCCGGTGAGCGCGGCGCGGGTCAGCTCCCGCTGGGCCTGGTAGGCGCGGGTGACGTCCTCGTACCACTCGGCGGCGAGCATCCGCGACACCGCCTTGCCGATCGCGATGAAGGGGGTCGGGCGCGGCACCTCCAGCAGCACGAGCCCCTGGTCGCGCGCCGCCGCCAGCAGCTCCGGCGGGATCGTCTCGTGGATGACCCCGACCGCGAACCCGAGCCCGGCGACGCCCCGCCCGACCAGCCGCGCCACGTACGCGGCGGCGTTCGCGGAGGTCAGCCGCATGCCGGTGGTGAGGACGAGTTCGCCGCCCTCCAGGAACGGGGTCGGGTCCTCCAGCTCGCTGACCGCGACCCACACGACCGGGGCGTCCGGCAGCGGGCCGGTGCGGGACCGCAGGCCGAGCTGGCGGAGCGCGGCCACGGCGGCCAGAGTGGGCGGCATCTCAATCCCTGTGCAAAGTGTCTACCTCGCCGGACGGATTTCGCCGTCCCGTACGGTTCATCGTAGGCGGACCCCGGCTTATGTTCAGGCCATGACCAGCCAGGACTCTGCCCTTGGGGCAAGCGGCGGCCGTCTGCCGCAGGAACGCCGCGTCGTGACCGAGATCCCCGGACCGCGCTCCCGGGCGCTGCAGGAGCGCCGGGCCGCGGCCGTGCCGCCCGGCGTCGGCAGCGTCCTGCCCGTGTACGTGACGGACGCCGGCGGCGGTGTGGTCGTCGACGCGGACGGCAACTCGCTGATCGACTTCGGCTCCGGCATCGCGGTGACGAACGTCGGCAACGCCAACCCGCGGGTCGCCGAGCGCGTGAAGGCGCAGGCCGACCGCTTCACCCACACCTGCTTCATGGTCGCGCCGTACGAGTCGTACGTCGCGGTGTGCGAGAACCTCAACCGGATCACGCCGGGCGACCACGAGAAGCGGTCGTTCCTGGTGAACAGCGGCGCGGAGGCCGTGGAGAACGCCGTCAAGGTCGCCCGGTACGCCACCGGGCGGGACGCGGTCGTGGTGTTCGAGCACGGCTACCACGGCCGGACGCTGCTGACGATGACGCTGACCGCGAAGAACATGCCGTACAAGCACGGGTTCGGCCCGTTCGCGCCCGAGGTGTACCGGATGCCGCTGGCGTACCCGTACCGCTGGCCGACCGGCCCGGACGACTGCGGGCCGGAGGCGGCGGCCGAGGCCATCGACAGGATCAGCAAGCAGATCGGCGCGACGAACGTGGCGGCGCTGCTGATCGAGCCGATCCAGGGCGAGGGCGGGTTCATCGAGCCCGCGCCCGGGTTCCTGCCCGCTCTCGCGGAGTTCGCCCGCGCGAACGGCATCCTGTTCATCGCCGACGAGGTGCAGACCGGCTTCGCCCGGACCGGCGACATGTTCGCTTGCGAGCACGAGGGCATCGTCCCCGACCTGGTCGCGACCGCGAAGGGCATCGCCGGCGGGCTGCCGCTCGCCGCCGTCACCGGCCGCGCCGACATCATGGACAAGGTGCACGGCGGCGGCCTCGGCGGCACCTACGGCGGCAACCCGCTCGCCTGCGAGGCGGCGCTCGCCGTCCTGGAGGAGATCGAGGACGGCAAGCTCACCGAGCGCGCCCGCCGGATCGGCGAGATCATGCTGCCCCGGCTGCGCGACCTCGCCGGGAGGCACCCGGCGATCGGGGACGTCCGCGGCCGCGGCGCGATGGTCGCGATCGAGCTGGTGCGGGAGGGCACGAAGGAGCCCGACCCCGAACTGACCGCGCGGGTCGCCAAGCGCTGCCACGAGCGCGGCCTGCTCGTCCTGACGACCGGGACCTACGGGAACGTGCTGCGCTTCCTGCCGCCGCTCGTCATCCCCGAGGACCTGCTGAACGAGGGCCTCGACATCCTCGCGGAGGCGTTCGACGACTGACCGGGCTCAGGCGGGGCCGGGCGCGAAGCCGTCCTCGTAGAGGCCGGCGAGGATGTCGTAGGACTTCAGCCGGTCGGCGTGGTCGAACACCTGGGTGACGACCATGACCTCGTCCACCGCGGTCCGCCCGATCAGCGCGTCCAGCTGCTTGCGGACGGTCGGCGGCGAGCCCATCACCTGGTCGGCGAGCCGCGCGTCGATCATCTGCCGCTCCAGCGGCGTGTACGGGTGGGCCGCGGTCTCCTCCGGCGTCGGCAGCGGACCGGGCCGGCCCTGCCGCAGCCGCAGGAACGACAGCGCCTGCGGCGCCGCGAGCTCGCGCGCCCGCTCGTCGGTGTCGGCGGCGGTGACCGACACGCCGATCATCGAGTACGGCTCGTCCAGCGCGCCGGGCCGGAACGAGTCGCGGTACAGCGCCAGCGCCGGGACGGTGTTCTCGGCGCTGAAGTGGTGCGCGAACGCGAACGGCATCCCGAGCAGGCCGGCGAGGCGGGCGCTGTAGCCGCTGGAGCCGAGCAGCCAGATCGGCGGCTCGTTCCCGGCGGCGGGCGTCACCTTGCTGTCGGCGCCGAAGTAGTTGCGCAGCTCGATGACCTGCTCGGGGAAGTCGTCCACCGACAGCGCCTCGGGGGAGCGGCGCAGCGCCAGCGCCGTGGCCTGGTCGGTGCCGGGCGCGCGGCCGAGGCCGAGGTCGATGCGGCCCGGGTACAGCGCCTCCAGCGTCCCGAACTGCTCGGCGACCACCATCGGCGCGTGGTTCGGCAGCATGACCCCGCCGGACCCGACCCGCATCCGGGACGTGGCCGCCGCCACCTGCCCGATGAGCACGGCGGTCGCCGAACTGGCGATGCCGGGCATCGCATGGTGCTCGGCGAGCCAGTACCGGTGGTAGCCGAGCCGCTCGGTGTGCCGGGCCAGGTCCAGGGTGTTGCGCAGCGCCTGGCCGGACGTGGAGCCGCTGACGACGGGGGCGAGGTCGAGGACGGAGAAGCGCACGCTCATACCCGGTGCCAACCCGCCCGGAGCCGGTCCTCTTCCCGGCTACCTGGCCAGTGCCACGGCGGCCCCGGCGGCGACGGCGATCACGACCGGGACGGTGACGCAGAGCCAGGACCAGTTCACGAGCGTGCGCGCCCGCGCCGGGTCCTCGGTGAACCGGGTCTCGGCGCGCGTGTAGAGGAGCGCGGCGACCACGGTCAGCGGCAGGAACGCGAACGTCGTGAGGAGGCCGAGGACGAAGGCGGTGGCCTGTCCGGAGCGGGTGTACGTCCCGTCCGGGCCGATACCGAAGGCGAGCGAGGGGGCGGAGGCGGCGGCGGGGGCGGTTTCGGTCATCTCAGCGCACCGATCTCTAGAATGTGACCTGGATCATACGCGTCGTGATCGTCCCGCGCGAGGGGCCGGCCGCCCCTTTCGGACGGCCGGCCCCGGCAGAGTGTCGGCGCACGTTCAGTGCGGGGTCAGCGCAGGTTCAGGCCCAGCAGGACGGGGTCGTGGTCGGACGAGCGGAACGCGTCCGGCCGGTAGAACTCCGGCGGGTTGAACTCGGTGTTGTAATCGAGGAACACCGGCTCGTCGCTGTTGATGTGCCAGATCGTCGCGCCCGTCACGCGCCGCGACAGGCCCGGGCCCGCCAGCGCGTGGTCCAGCTCGCCGGACTGCCCGTCGAACACGTAGCTGTACCGGTCGGCGGGCCGGACGAACCGCTGCGTCTGCGAGACGAGCCCGGCGCCGGTGAGCACCTTCACCGGGTCCTCGGCCGTGTAGGCGTTGAGGTCGCCGACGACGAGCGGGTTCGGCACGCCGTCCGCGATCGCCTTGATCGCCTCGGCCTGCGCGACGCGGCGGGCGTTGTAGCAGCCCTGCCCGTCGCCCTGGTCCAGGTCGGGGCCGGTCGCGTCGCCGCATCCCTTCGACTTGAAGTGGTTCACGATCATCGTGAACGCGGTCCCGCCGGACGCGGGCCGGAACGTCTGCACCAGCGGCGGCCGGTCGAAGACCGGGTCCTGCGACGAGCGCGCGGCGCCGGCCGGGGCGACCTTCGCCGGCTTGTAGATGAGCGCGACGTGGATCTCGTCCGTCCCCGGGTACGGGTGCCGCACCCACGCGTACGTCCCGGCGCCGGCCTCCCGGTTCAGCCGGTCGACGATGGCCTTGACGGCGGTGTCGCCGTTGTTCTCGACCTCCATGAGCCCGACGACGTCGGCGTCCAGGCCCTTGAGCGCGGCGGTCAGCTTGGCGAGCTGCCGCTCCTGCTCCTCGGCCGTGTCGGCGCCGCGCTTGTTCAGCGTCGTGAACCAGTTGAGCGTGTTGAAGCTCGCCACGCGGACGTCGCCGCCGACATGCCGGGGCTTCTTCCGCGCCGGGTTGGTGTCGGCGAAGTGCGCCGTCCGGGTCGGTTCGAGCCGGTACTCGCCGAACCCGTAGTTGAGGACGCCGGTGAGCCCCTGCGTCGAGTCGCCGATCCGCAGCACGCGCGGGTCGGTGTAGGGGATCGTGTCCGGGTTCTGGACGTTCGACCCGTCGTCGACGAGCAGCTTCCGGGCGTCGTTCCCCGCCTGCGTCGAACCGTGGCCGTCGGTCGGCTGGAAGAGCCGGCCGCCCGCGGAGACGGTGACTTCCCCGTACCGTCCGAGCTGGTAGACCTCGGTGGCGGTGAGCCGCTGCCCGAACCGCAGCAGCATCCCCTCGTACTGCTCCAGCGCGGCGCCGCCGCGCAGCGGCAGCTGGACGCGGGCCGGGGCGACCCGGCCCGTGCCGCACACGTCCACGGCCGAGACGGGCGACAGTTCGGTGAGCCCGTTGTACTCGACGGCCTTGCCGGTGACGAGGACCCGGTCGCCGACCGAGACCTCGGTGGTGGAGTAGACGAAGAGCCCGTCGGAGGTGCGCGGGTCCGCGTCGGGTGTCGGGTCCTGGACGAAGAAGCCCTTGAGCTGGTCGGACCGCTGGAAGTCCGCGGTGACGACGCCCTCGACCCGGACGGTCCGCCCGGCGAGCGGGCTCGCGCCCCCGCTGCCCTGGACGTCGGCGATCTGGTGGTCGGCGGGAGTGCCGCAGGTGGGCGGCTCCGCCGCGGCGGCCGCCGGCACGCCGGCGGCGAGGCCGGCGGCCAGGACGGTCGCGAGTGCTGCTGCTGTTCGGCGCATGGCGGGAGAGTAGGGCGGGGCATCGGCGGGTCGGCGAACCGTTAATGAAGACTCCACCAATTTGCAACGGATTGTCGCAATCTTGGGCGACGCTCGACCCGGCCTTTGTGAAACGCTTCGCGGGCCCGATTGGATGACCGGCTGGAGGCCGTTCCGAACCACCGAGGAGGGCCGTGACCGAGCCGCCCGCCCCGCCGGAGTCGTCCGGCGGGAAGTACGCCCGCACCCGCGACATCGTCGCCGTTTTCGCCGTCCTGCTGATCGCCACGGCGGTGCTGGTGGTCGTGCTCGTCCAGGCGTGGCCGGAGGGCCCGCGGATCGGCCCGGACGGGCGCACGGAGATCACCCCCGGTGCGAAGACCGCCCATTTCCCGGGCTGGTCGCCGACGCTGTCCCGGGAGACGAGCCTGTTCATCATCGTCATGGCCGGCGGAGCGCTCGGCGGCATCGCGCACGTCCTGCGGTCGTTCTACTGGTACGTCGGCAACCGGGCGCTGCGCCGGAGCTGGCTGGCGATGTACCTGCTGCTCCCGTTCGTCGGCGCGCTGTTCGGCCTCATCGTCTACCTGGTGGTGCGCGGCGGTCTGACGTCCCCGTCGGGCGGGGCGGCCGACATCAACCCGTACGGGATCACGGCCATCGCCGCGCTGGTCGGCCAGTTCTCCCGGGAGACCGCGGAGAAGTTCCACAGTGTCTTCGCGACCCTGCTGGCGCCCGCGCCGCAGGGCCGCGACCACGTCCTGGCGCCGACGGTCACCGGGATCGAGCCGGCCGGCGGCCCGCCCGGAACGCGGGTCACGATCACGGGGACCGGCCTGGCGTCCGCGACGGACGTGCTGTTCGGCACGGTGCGGTCGCCGGCCGCGGACGTGACGGACACGCTCATCCGGGCGGTCGTCCCGGAGGGTGCGACCTCGGCGTCGCCGGTCGTGCGCACCCCGGCCGGCGCGGCGGCGAGCCCGGAGGCGTTCGTGGTCGAGCCGCCTACTTAGCGTCGCGCCAGTGGTCGTGCCAGGCGTCGTAGGCGGCGCCCGGGAGCACCCGCGGCAGCTCCGACGTCGGCAGCCGGCCCAGTTCCGCGCCCGTCCGCGCGGCACCGAACTGCAGCTCCGTGGCGTAGGCGGTGCGGGTCAGGCTCCGCGGGCCCGCGACCAGGCACGTGTGGCGGGGGCCGGGCAGCTCGCCGTCGGGGATCGCGGCGCCCACCGCGAGGCTGTTGGAGACCGCCACCCAGGCGCCGAGCTCGGTGACCCGCGCCTCGGCGCCCTGCTCCTCCCAGCGGTGCTCCAGGATCGGCTTGGAGAAGATCGGGACGAGCAGGTGCGACACCCCGCACGCCAGCAGCTCGCGGTCCCAGCGGATCGACCGGCCGAGGTCCTCGCAGATCAGCACGGCGAGGCGGCCCAGGGACGAGTCGAGCACGCTGATCTTGCGGCCGGGCTGGATGTGCTCGGCGGCCGTGCCCGCGTCCGGTGGGTCGGGCAGCCGCCACAGCCGCATCTGCGCGGCGTCCAGCGTGAAGCCGGACATCTTGTCCTGGACGAGCAGCTCCCCGCCCGTCCACCGGTCGAGCAGGACGGCGCGGTTCGGCGGCGGGTCGCCGCCGCCGAGCGGGCCGCTGCCGAGCAGGAGGAACCGCAGCGGCCGGCGGTTCCGGTCGCGCCCGGCCGTGTCGAACGCGACCTCCTTCCAGTGCTCCAGCAGCGGGTCCGACAGCGACGCCTCGGGCATCACGGCGAGCTGCGCGCCGGACTCGTCCAGCGTCCGGAGGATCGCCTTGATCCGGCTGCGCAGCCCCGAGGAGTCCATCGGGCGGAGCCGGTAGACGGTCGCGCCGTCCCGCTCGGCGAACTCGATCTCCACGTCGTCGTAGGTCTCCAGCACCGGCGCGCAGCCGACGGCGATCGGCTCGTCCCGGCTGAAGTGCGGGTCCTGCACGGTCGGCAGGACCGCGTGTTCGATCATGTCCCACGCGGCCTGCGGGACGCGGTGCACGCCGAAGAACTCCGCCTTCGACCGCAGCCCGCGCGGCCGGCCGGGGAAGGCGCAGCGGGGCAGCAGCGCGCCGGTCGTGCCCGGCCCGTTGAGCCTGCCCTCGGTCAGGTAGTTGACGAGCACGCCCGCCAGCGCGGGGGCGCCGTGGTAGGGCGCGTACGGGCTGGCGTGCGCGAGCGCGATGTCGAGCCCGAGCAGGAGCATGAACCGGCCGCGGTCCCCGTACTCGGCGATCATCTCCTCGGTGACGGCCGGGTCGAGGACGCCCCGGTCCAGGACGATCTCGCCGATCTCGTTCGCGCGCCGCCGCACCAGCTCGTCCTCGTACCACCGGGTGGCCGTCCAGCCCTGGAAGACGTCGTCGGGCATCGCGTCGTAGAGCAGGACGAAGAGATCAGCTGGTTCGGCCGGATGCGCGGCTGCTGCCAACTGATCCTGCATAAGCGCCCCCGGGGGTCGACAGGCACGGTCACTGGTGGTGGGTCGATGCTAACTCTCCCGCGTGCGCGGCACCGTGTCGTCCGCAACAGAGCGGCCGAGGCGCGTGCGGCGCCCATCACTTGACATTCACTTGGCACAGGCGCACCCTGGAGGTGTCCGGCGATGCTCGTCGACCCAGGAGTGAGCCGTGAACCCGTCCACCGACACCGCCCCCGACCACCGCGACCGCAGGACCGAGATCCGGCGCCTCATCGACGCGATGGAACACGCAAAGATCATCAGCGACGGCCACTTCTCGGCGCTCGGCATGCTGATCACCGACGCCTCGCTGAGCGCGGACGAGCCCGCCCTGACCGAGTGCCAGGACGGTCTCCAGTGGCTGCACCGCCACTATCTCGACGTCGACGCCCTCGACGGCGCGCAGCGCGAGCAGCACGGCCGCATCCTCGGGCTGATCGACGTCGTGCACTGGGCGCTGAAGCGGCTGCCCTCCGGCCTCCAGCTCGCGCTGCAGCCCGACGGGTACGCCGCGCGCTTCCTCGTGGCGGTGGCCCGCCGGGAGGGCCTGTCCAACCAGCAGCTCGCCGCCGAACTCGGCACCGACGAGACCGAGATCAGCCGCGTCGGCCGCAAGCTGCTGTCCGCGGGCGTCGTGTGGCGCCGCAAGGAGTGGCGGCACAACGCCTGGGACCTCACCCCGCGCGGCCGGCAGTACCTGGAGACCTCCGGCCTGCTGCCCGCCGACCCGGCGCCCGGCCGGCCCGCCGAGCGGCACCGGCCCTCCCCGGACGCCGTCCCGCGCCGCGC
>NZ_SMJW01000242.1 GCF_004348335.1 Actinomadura bangladeshensis
GGGTGGGCGCCCCGCGAAGGTGGACGGCGTCCCCACCGCGCAGGGCACGCACAAGCAGAAGATGGACGTGGGCACGTTCGGGCACCGCGAGTTCCTGCTGCACGTCCCGGCCAAGGTGTCGGACGGCACGTGGGAGGACGGCAAGCCCGCCGACCCGCCCGCACTGGTCGTCGCCCTGCACGGCGGCCTCGCCAACATGGGCAAGATGGAGGACCTGAGCGGCTTCGACAAGCTGTCGGACGAGCACGGATTCCTCGTCGCCTACCCCGACGGGTTCATGACCACCTGGAACGCCGGCGACTGCTGCGGCGCCGCCAAAGTCAGCGACATCGACGACGTCGGGTTCCTGACCAAGCTCATCGACAAGCTCACCGGCGCCGGCCTGGCCGACCCGAAGCGCGTCTACGTCACCGGCTTCTCCAACGGCGCGGGCATGGCGTACAAGATGGCCTGCGAGAAGCCGGACAAGGTGGCGGCGATCGGCGTCGTCGAGGGCGCGCTGGTCACCCCCTGCGACCCGGACCGCCCGGTCTCGGCGATGATCTTCCACGGGACGGCGGACCGGAGCGTCCCGTTCAACGGCGGCGGCAACCGCGACTTCAACGACAAGCGCCCTTTCCCGCCGGTGTCCAAGGCGGTCGAGTTCTGGCGCAAGCGCGCCGGGCTGCCCGAGCCGCACAAGCCCGTGAAGGCCCTCGGCGGCGGCACGAACTGCGCGAGCACCGGCAAGGGGGCGCAGGGGGTCGCGGTGACGTTCTGCAAGATCGAGGGCGGCGGGCACCAGTGGCCGGACGAGGCCGGTCCCATGCTCTGGGACTTCTTCGCCGCCCATCCCCGCGGCGGATCGTGAGAGCTTTTCACATTAGCCGGTAGTGTGGCAGTGTGACCGCCATGAACCTCCGGGACCGCTATGACGCCGCGACCGCCGCGATCGAGGCGCCGTTCGCCGTCGTCGACCTGGCGGCCTTCCGCGCCAACGCCGCCGGCCTCGTCCGCCGCGCCGCCGGCAAGCCGATCCGCGTCGCGAGCAAGTCGGTGCGCTGCCGGGCCCTCCTGGAGGACGCCCTCGCGATGGACGGCTTCGCCGGGATCATGGCGTTCACGCTGCCCGAGGCGCTGTGGCTCGCGGCCGAGGGCGTCAGCGACGACATCCTCGTCGCCTATCCGACCGCCGACCGCACCGCCATCGCCGCGCTCGCCGACGACCCCGCGGCCGCCCGCGTCATCACGCTGATGGTCGACTCCCCGGCGCACCTCGAACTGATCGAGACCGCCGCCGGCGACCGCAGGATCCGGGTCTGCATCGACATCGACGCCTCCTACCGCCCGCTCGGCGGACGGGTCCGGATCGGCGCGCTGCGCTCCCCGCTGCGGACCGCCGCGCAGGTGTGCGCGTTCGCCGAGCGGATCCTCAAGCGCCCCTCCCTCGACCTCGTCGGGCTGATGGCCTACGAGTCGCAGATCGCCGGCGTCGGGGACGTCCCGCCCGGACGCCCCGCGCGCGGCCGCGTCATCCGCGCCATGCAGCGCCAGTCCCGGCTGGAGCTGGCCCGGCGGCGCGCCGCGATCGTCCGGGCCGTGCGGGAGCTGACCGAACTGGAGTTCGTCAACGGCGGCGGCACCGGCAGCGTCGAGAAGACCGCCGCCGAGCGCGCCGTCACCGAGGTCGCGGCGGGCTCCGGCCTGTACCAGCCGCACCTGTTCGACCAGTACTCCAACTTCACCGGACGCCCCGCCGCGCTGTTCGCGCTGCCCGTCGTCCGCCGCCCGGCCCCCGGCGTCGCGACCTGCCTCGGCGGCGGCTACCTGGCGTCCGGCCCGGCCGACGCCGTCCGCCTCCCGCAGCCGTACCTGCCGACCGGGCTGTCCTACGACCCCGACGAGGGCGCCGGCGAGGTGCAGACGCCGCTGCTCGGCCACGCCGCCGACCTGCTGTCCCTCGGCGACCGCGTCTGGTTCCGCCACACCAAGGCCGGCGAACTGTGCGAACGCTTCGAGGCCCTCCACCTGATCGAAGGCGACCGCCTCATCAAGACCGTCCCCACCTACCGCGGCGAAGGCAAGACCTTCCTGTAGGACGTAGGTTGGGGGGATGGACGCTCCCCTGATCAGTGTTCGCGGTGAGGCGGTGCTGGAGGCCGAGCCGGAGGTCGCGCGGCTGTCGGTGCACGTCCAGTCGCAGGAGTCCGACCGGCGGGCGGCGCTCGACCGGCTCACCGAGCGGAACCAGCGGTGCCTCGACCTCGTCAGGTCGTACGGGGACGCCGTGGAGAAGGTGGAGACGGGCGGCCTCGCGATCACGCCGCTGCTGAAGTACAAGCGGCGCGAGGGCGACGTCCGGGCCTACCGGGGCACCGTCTGGATCAAGATCGCGGTGGTCGACTTCGGGGTGCTCGGCGAGCTGGTCACACGGCTCGGCGACCTGGAGCGCACCTTCGTCAGCGGGCCCGAGTGGGAGCTGCGGCGCGACAGCGAGGTGTACGAGCGGGCGGCGCGGCAGGCGGCGCACGAGGCCGTGTCCCGCGCGCGCGGCTACGCCGAGGCGCTCGGGGCGCGGCTCACCGGCCTGGTCGAGCTGTCGGACGAGGGCGTCGGCCGCACCCCGGAGGCGCCGGTCGCGCTGGCCGCCGCGTACGGGCGGGGGCTGGGCGACAACGCCGAGGAGCCCGAGCCGATCGACCTGGAACCGGAGACGCAGATCGTCCGCGCGACCGTCGAGGCGCGCTTCACCGCGACGCAGCCCGACCTGGAGCCGCGGTGAAGATCGCGGTCATCGGGGCCGGCAGCGGCTACATGCCGGGCGTCGTCCGGGGCCTGCTGCACCGCGCCGACGACCTGGCCGGAACCGAGCTGGCCTGCTACGACATCGACTCCGCGCACCTGGATGTCATGGCGCGGCTCGCGCGGAACATGTTCGCCGCGCGGGGCGCCGCGTTCACCGTGTCGTCGCACACCGCTCTCAAGGCGGCGCTGGACGGCGCGTCGTACGTGTTCACGACGTTCCGTCCCGGCGGGCTGGCGGCACGGCATTTGGACGAGTCGATCCCGCTCAAGCACGGCGTGGTCGGGCAGGAGACCGCGGGCCCCGGCGGGTTCCTGATGGCGCTGCGGTCGGTGCCCGTCCTGCTGGACGTCGCCGCCAAGGCCGACCCGGGCGCGTGGATCGTCAACTACACCAACCCGACGAACGTGGTCACCGACGCCGTGGCCCGCCGCACCGGCGCGCGGATCATCGGCCTGTGCGACCAGTACATCGGCGACACCGAGATGTGGGCCGACCTGCTGGGGCTGCCGTCCGACGGGCTGGAGGCCGACTGGATCGGCCTCAACCACGCCACCTGGGCGGAGCGGCTCCGGCTCGACGGCCGCGAACTCGACCTCCCGCTCCTGCTGGACGACCTGGAGGTCCCCGGCGGCGGCGCGACCCCGTGGCGCGACCCGTCCCGCATGGCGGAACTGGCGAAGACGCTCGGTCTCCTGCCGAACTCCTACGCCAAGTACTACTTCTTCCACGACCAGGTCGTCGAGGAGCTGCGGGCGAAGGGCACGACCCGCGCGCAGGACATCCTCGCCATGCTGCCCGGCTACTACGAGCAGGTCGCCGCCGAGTCGCGCAAGCCCGACCCCGACCCGTCGCGGGAGCGCGGCGGCGGCGAGCACGGCGAGTTCGCCGTCGACGTCATCTGCGCCCTGCACCGCGACGAGGGCCGCCGCATGATCGTCAACACGCGCAACAACGGCGCGGTCTCCTCGCTGGACGCCGACGCGATCGCGGAGGTCCCGTCCCTGGTCGGACGGTCCGGGCCCGTCCCGCTGACGATGGGCCCGCTGCCCGCCCCGGTGCGCGGCCTCACCCAGGCGATCCACGCCTACGAACGGCTCGCGTCCGACGCCGCCGTCACCGGCGACCGCCGCACCGCGCTGCAGGCGCTCATGGCGCACCCGTTCGTCCGGAGCAAGCACACCGCCGAGAAGATTCTGGACGAGGGCCTCGCCGCCCACCGCGACCACCTCCCGCAGTTCCGCTGAACGGCGCGGGGCGCCCTGCCGTACTCAGGGTGTGGGAGGAAGCGACTGCGGGGTGTACCGGCTCGGCCTCGGCGTCTACGCCATCGGACGGCTGGGCGGCGACGAGGCCGACGCGCTGTCGGCGCACCTGCGCGGCTGCCCGCCCTGCCGCGCCGAGCTCGCCGAGCTGCGGACCGTCGCCGAGCTGCTCGCGCACTCGGTCCGCCCCGGCCCGGCACGCGAAGGCGCCGGCCGCGGACCGCGGACCGGCGCCTCCAGGATGGGTCTCAGCGGCGCTTGCGCCTACGGCGCCAGAGGACCAGGGCGGCCACGGTGACCGCGGCCCCGACGCCCGCGAGCACCACCCGCTTGTCGACGCCGCCCTGACCGTCCTCGTCGTCGCCGGACGGGCGCACCAGCGTCCCGAACGCCTTGACGACCTGATCGGCCTCCTCCTTCACCCGCTCGACGCCCCGGTGCGCGACGTTGCGCGGGCTGAGCCGGTCCGCGAGCTCGTCGACCGTCCGCGCGAGCTCCCGGCGGGAACGCTCGATATGGCGTTCCAGCTCCTCCGGGTCGCTGCTCCAGTCAGCCATGCCGTTTCCTTACCGTGTCGGGCGAACTCGCGGCGGGGCGGGGCCGCGAGCGAAGCATGATCCGAACAGTGTTGCAGGTCTTGCCCGTGGACGTCCGCCCAACCCCGGCCGGTACGGTGGGTCCCACCATCGATGCGAAAGGCGGGTCAGGGTGTCCGAGCGGCTGCAGCCGGGCGACGTCGCCCCCGGTTTCGAGCTTCCCGACGCCGACGGGGCCGCGGTGTCGCTGGCCTCGCTGCGCGGTAGGCGCGTGATCCTCTACTTCTACCCGGCGGCCATGACGCCCGGCTGCACGAAGGAGTCCGTCGACTTCGAGGGTAGCCTGGCCGAGCTGGACGCCGCCGGCGTCACCGTGGTCGGCATCTCCCCCGACAAGCCGGCGAAGCTGGCGAAGTTCCGGGAGAAGGAGGGGCTGACGTTCCCGCTCCTGTCCGACCCGGACGCCGAGGTCCTGAAGGCCTACGGCGCGTACGGGGAGAAGAAGCTGTACGGCAAGGTCGTCGTCGGCGTCATCCGGTCGACGTTCGTCATCGACGCCGAGGGCAAGGTCGAGAAGGCGTACTACAACGTGAAGGCGACCGGCCACGTGGAGCGGCTCCGCCGCGACCTGGGCGTCTGACCCGGCTCCCGTCCGAACCGGCGCCTCGGCCCGCGCGGCACGCGCGGGCCGGGTGCGGGCGGGGGGATTCGAACCCCCACGGTGTCGCCACCAACAGGACCTAAACCTGCCGCGTATACCTGATTTCGCCACGCCCGCCGGTGCCCTTCCCGGTCAGCTTAGCGGCTTGATCGGCGGGGCCCGCAACGGAATTCGCGGCGTCCGGGCGGGGCGCGCGGTACAGGGCCGCGACGATGACGGCGGTGACGGCGAGCGCGATCGACGCCGTGAGGAACGCGGCCTGGACGCCGTCGCCGAACGCCGCCCGCGCCTGCTCGGCGACCTGCGGGCCGAGCCGCATCGCCCCCGCGAGCGACTCCCGCGCACCCTCGGCGGCCGGGCCTGGCAGGCCCTCCAGATCCAGGTTCGCGCGGTAGGACGACTGCAGCAGGCTGCCGAGGACGGCGATGCCGAGCGCGCCGCCGAGCTCGCGGGCCAGGTCGTTCATCGCCGAGCCCACGCCCTGCTTGTCCGCCGGGAGCGCGTCGGTGATGGCCGCGGTCGCGGGCGTCATGGCGAGGCCCGCCCCGGCGCCGAGCGGGAGCAGCCCGGCGAGCAGCAGCCAGTACGTGCTGTCCTCGTCCAGCAGGGAGAAGACCAGCATCGCGACGCTGACCAGCAGCAGCCCCGCGGTGATGACGCGGCGCGGGCCGAGCTTCGCCGCCGCCCGGGGCGCGACGACGCGGGCGAACGGCATCATCGCCAGCGCCATCGGCACCAGGCTGAGCGCCCCGACGAGCGCGCTGTCGCCCTTCACCAGCTGCAGGTACTGCAGGATGATGAAGACGAAGCCGAAGAACGCGAAGAACTGCAGGGTGAGCGAGAGGGCGCCGGCGGAGAACGCGCGGATGCGGAACAGCCGCGGGTCGAGCAGCGGGTTCGGCCGCTTCAGCTCCCACAGGACGAACCCGGCGAGGATCACCAGCGCGGCGGCGAGGCCGAGCAGGGTGCGGGCGCTGCCCCAGCCCGCGGTCGGCGCCTCGATGATCGAGTAGACGGCGGCGCCGAGCCCGGCGACGGTGATCGCGGCGCCGGTCACGTCGAGCCGCGGCGCGTCCGGCTCGGCCGACTCGGGGACGACCGCGAGCGTCGCGGCCAGCGCGACGACGGCGAGGACGACGTTCATCCAGAACACCGACCGCCACGACCACGCCTCCAGCAGGCCGCCCGACACGAGCAGCCCGAAGATGGCGCTGGCGCCCGCGACGCCCGCCCAGGTGCCGACCGCCCGGGTCCGCTGCGCGTGCGGGAACGTCGCGGTGATCGTCGACAGCGTCGCCGGCATCACCAGCGCCGCGCCGACGCCGAGCACGCCGCGCATCGCGATCAGCCAGTTCGGGTCGCTCGCCAGCGCCGCCGCGGCGGACCCGGCGCCGAAGAGGACCAGCCCGGCGGCGAGCGCGCGGCGGCGCCCGTAGCGGTCGCCGATGGCGCCGCCGAGCAGCAGCAGCGCCGCGAACACGAGCGCGTACGCGTCGATGATCCACGAAAGTTCGGTCAGCCCTGCGCCGGTGTCGCGGGCGATGGACGGGACCGCGGTGTTGAGGGAGGCCACGGCCGACACGACGGTGGCGAGGGAGAGCATCACGGCCGGCAGCACCGCGCGGTGGACGGTGCCCGGGCCATCCGGAGCTGTGGTGTTCATGCCTCGACCCTCGCTCCCGCTCCGGCTATATTTCAATCCTGATGAATAAATCTGGGGCGGGAACGGAGAAGGGGACGCGGGGCAGGCGGCGCGGCAGCCCGGACACCCGCGAGGCGATCCTCGCCGTGGCGCGCCGCCGCTTCCTGGCCGACGGCTACGGGCCGGTGACGATGCGGTCCATCGCCGCCGAGGCGGGCGTGGACGCCGCGCTGATCAGCTACTTCTTCGGGTCGAAGAAGGGGCTGTTCGGCGCGGTGCTGGGCCTGGTCGCCAACCCTCCCGAGGTGCTCGCGGGAGCGCTGCCCGGCGACCCCGCCACGCTGCCCGAACGCGTCCTGCGGGCGCTGCTGGCCGCGTGGGACGACCCGGAGGGCGGCGCGCGGCTGGTCCTGCTGGTGCGCGCCGCGGTGGCCGAGCCCGACCTGAGCCGGCTGCTGCGCGACCTCCTCGAACACGAGATCATCGACCGCATCGCCGAGCACATCGGCGGTCCCGGCGCGCGGGCCCGGGCCGGGGCTTTCGGCACCCAGCTCGCCGGGCTGATCTTCGTCCGCTACATCATGCGGGTGGAACCCGCCGCGTCGATGGCGCCCGATGAATTAATCGCCCGCCTCGCACCGGGCCTGCGCGCCGTCCTCCACCCGCCGCCGCGCCCCCGCACCCGGTAAGGGACAGGCCGCCGCCGTGGTTGCGGGCAGGCCCCCGGACGATGGGGGGCGGTATGTGAAAAAGGGGACTCGGCAGGCCCGGGGCGGAGGGCTAGGCTGGTCTGGTCCGTCCGGCACGCACAGTCGGTGACATCATGATCACACAATCGGCGGGGCCGTCGTGAGCGACGATTTCACGCATCGCGTGCTCCCCTACGACGGGGTGGAGGAGTTCCTCGGCGGCGCCGTGCCCTTCCTGAGGGACGGCATCGACACGGGCGACCGCGTCCTCGCCGTGTGCGGGTCCGCGCGGCGGATGCTGCTGAGCGACGCCCTCGGCCCGGCCGCCGGCGCGGTGCTGTTCCGCGACGCCGCCAGCTGGTACCGCCACCCCTCCCGGACGCTCGCCGACTGCCTCGGCGACGCCGACGAGAGCAGCCGGCAGGGCCGCCGGCTGCGGCTGCTCGGCGAGCCGGCGTGGGCGTCGCGGTCACCGCTGGAGGTCGTCGAGTGGGAGCGGGCGGAGGCGCTGCTGAACATCGCGATCCGCGGCACCGGCGCGGCCGTCCTGTGCCCGTACGCCGCCTCGCTGCCCGCGGGCGTCGTCGCGGCGGCCCGCAAGACCCACCCGGAGACCGTGCGCGGCACCCGCGCCCTGCGCAACCCCGGCTTCGTCGACCCGTGGACGTTCTGCGCCCGCTGCGACGCCGATCCGCTGCCCCCGCCGCCGGCCGGCGCCGACACGCTGGAGCTCGACGCCCGGCCCGACCTGTTCTGGCTGCGCGCCTGGGTCACCGACTGCGCGCGGCCGACGCCGCTGCCGGAGGAGGGGCGGCAGCGGCTGCTGGTCGCGGTCACCGAGGTCGTCACCAACGCGCTCCGGCACGGCGCGCCGCCGATCGTCCTGCGCATGTGGACGGACGCCTCCGACCGCGAGCCGGCGCTGCTCTGCGAGGTCGCCGACGCGGGGCGCTGGCCGCCCGGCGCCGGATACGGGCTGCTCCCGCCGCGCCCCGCCGACACCTCGTCCGGCGGGCGGTTCGGGCTGTGGGCCGTGCGGCTGCTGTGCTCGACCGTCCAGATCCGCACCGGCGACGGGGGCACCGTCGTGCGGCTGCGGCTCACGCTCCCCCGCCCCGACCGGCCGCAATAGACGGAGGGTGAGGAACTCCATGCGTTGGGCTTCCAATACCGCTCCGGCGGCGTACGCTGAACAGATCCGCCCCGAACCCGATGGGCAGGCCATGGAGACACCCTGGTTCGCCAAGCGTCCCGTCAGCGACGTCCGGCCCGGAGATCACGGCTGGCTGGCCTACTCCGGCCCGGAGGAACGCGACCGGGTCATCGGGCCCTTCCTGCGCGAGGGCCTGCTGACCGGCGAGAAGGTCGTGTACGTCACCGACGTCCCGGCCGAGCGGCTGCCCGGCCTCGGGCCCGAGGCCGGCGACGAGATCGACATCGCCGCGGCCGTCCGGAAGCGCGGGCTGCTGGTCGTCTCGCGGGACGCGTGCCGCGACCGCGGCGGCGCGTTCGCCCCGGCCATGATGCTCGACACCATCGCGCGGGAGGTCGAGGAGGCGTTCGGCCAGGGGTTCCGCGCGGTGCGCATCACCACCGACTACAGCCCGCTGCTGCGCGAGGCGGGCTCCGACCTCGGCCGGATGCTGGGCTGCGAGCACCGGGTCGGCGACACCGTCTCGCCGAGCACGATGGCGATGGCGATCTGCCAGATCGACCGGCGCGCGTGCCCGCCCGACCAGCTCAACGCCCTCCGCGACACACACGAGGTCCTCGTGGAAGTGAACCCCGAATTCGACGACGGCGTCCTGAAGATCGTGCGCACCTTCGAGCCGGCCGGGCTGCGGATCGAGGGCGAACTGGACGCCGCCCGGCACACGGTGCTCGCCGAGACGCTCATGCGGGTGGGCGCGCAGCGCGGCAGCGTCCACCTTGACCTGTCCCGGCTCGGGTTCATCGACCTCGGCGGGCTGAACCTGCTGGCCCGGCACGCCGTCCGGCTGCCCGCCGACGGATCGCTCGTCCTCGATCACCTCCGCCCGAACGTGGAGAACCTCATCACGACGGTCGGCTGGCACCGGCTCCCGGGCATCGCCCGCGGCGCCGGACGGGGGCTCCCGGAGACGGAGGACTTCGCCTGATGACGCTGGAGCACAAGGCGTTCCTGTACGACGGCACCGACGACTTCCTGTCGGTGACGGCGCCCTTCCTGGAATCGGGGCTGGAGCGCGGCCAGACCGTCATCGCGGTGGCGCGCGAACCCGGCCTGACCGCGCTGCGCGACACGGTCGGCGACAAGGACGTCACCTACATCGATGCGGCGAGCTTCTACCGGCATCCCGTCCACACCCTGCGCGACTACCAGGCCATCGTGAAGCAGAGCGGCCCGCGCGGCGTGTGCGCGCTCGCCGAACCGGTCTGGGACGGCTGGGACGAGCGGCAGACCCTGGAGTGGATCCGGTACGAGTCGCTCATCAACGTGGTGTTCGGCGAGACCGAGGCCCGCGCGCTGTGCCCCTACGACGCGGCGGCGCTGCCGCCCCGGATCCTCGCCGAGGCCCGGCGCACCCACCCGCTGCTGCTGGCCCCCGGCCACGACGGCGACAACGCCGAGTACATCGACCCGGTGACCTTCGGGTCGGGCTTCGACCGGGGCCTGCGCTTCGACCGCCCGCACGACGCCGAGTACCTGCCCATCGACGGCGCCGACCTGCACGCCCTGCGCTCGTTCGTCGCCGAGCGGGCGGGCCGGCACGGCCTCGCCGAGCAGTCCGCGCAGAACCTCGTCACCGCCGTCAACGAGGTCGCCGCGAACGCGCTGCAGCACGGCACCCCGCCGATCGGCCTGTGGACGTGGCGGCACGGCTGCGACCTGATCTGCGAGATCGCCGACCACGGGTTCTGGCGGCCCAGCCCGCTGACCGGCTTCATCCCGCCCGACTCCGCCCTCCAGCGCGGGTTCGGGCTGTGGACCGTCCGCCTCCTGGTCGACCTGATGGAACTGCGCGCGGGCTGGGACGGCACCTACGTCCGTCTGTACAAGCGCCGCTAGCCCGGGCCGCCGGGTCCCGCCGTCGCGGTGGACGGGGCCGGTGTGGCGGTGGGCGCGACGGCATGCCTGGGCACGGGTCTCCGGAGCGACCGGTCCGCCGCGCTCGGGCTCGGTGTCGCCGTCGGCGGCACGGAGGGCTGCACGGAGGGCTGCACGGACGGTTCCGCGGTCGGCGTCGGCGCGGGCGTGGCGGGCGGCGCCATGGGACGGGGCGGCTCCGGGCGGTGCGCGTCCGGCCAGAACAGGACGGCGGCCGCCACCAGCACGGCGGCGGTGACGGCGGCGGCCAGGGCAGGGAACGTCCAGCGGCGCAGCACGCTCGTCCGGGCGGGCGCGGCGGCGCGCCCCGCGTCCTGGAACCGGCGGACGGTGTCGGCGTCCGCGTGGATCTCGTCGGCGGCGGCGCGGTAGTGGTCGCGCAGCAGGGCGTCCAGGTCCTCGTTCACGCGCGCCCCTCCTTCATGTGGACCCGCAGCGCGGCCATGGCCCGCGCGGTGTGGCTCTTCACCGTCCCCCGGGAGATCCCGAGCGCCTCGGCGATCTCGTGCTCGCTCAGGTCGCACCAGTAGCGCAGCACGACCACGGCGCGCTGCTTCGCCGGGAGGGCGCGCAGCACCTCGTCGAGGTCTCCCCCGGCGGCCCCCGGCGCCGGGGGCGCGCCCGCGAGCCGCTCCAGGTCGGCGACGGACCCCGCCGGGGTGTCGCGGCGCCGCGCCCGGCGCCTGCTCTCGTCGATGGCGAGGTTGACCAGGACGCGGCGCGTGTACGCCTCCGGGTCCCCGCCGGCGAGCCGTCCCCACCGCCGCGCGACCCGCTCGTAGGCGGTCTGGAGCAGGTCCTCGGCGAGGTGCCGGTCGTAGACGAGGAACACGGCGGTGCGCAGCAGCCGGCCCGCGGTGGCGGCGACGAACTCCTCGAACGTGGCCTCCGCCCCGCGGACCTCCTGGGCGCTCAACGTGGACAGACCGCACCTACCCGCCGTGCGACGGCTTCGACGGCGACGGGGTCGCGGTGGGCGCCGACGGCGACGGGATCGCGGCCGGCTCCGAGGGCGACGGGGTCACGGTCGGCGGCGCCGGCGGGGAGGGGACCGGCGACGGGGTCGCGG
>NZ_SMJW01000243.1 GCF_004348335.1 Actinomadura bangladeshensis
CTACAAGCCCCACAAGCCCCCGCCCCCGCACCCAGCCAAGCTCTCACCCGCCTCGAAGCGCGCTCTCAAACGCTCCTGAGCACCTCAGCGAAGCGCCGCTACCCGATTGCCTTACGAGTGTTCCACGACGGTTGCAGGGTCCGTCCGTCTGGAGACTTGACGGTGTTCGGGGTGCGGGTGAAAGTCGAGCAGGCGGGCGTCACCCTTGGTCACACTCGCGACGCTGGAGGCTGTCGTGCGACTAAGTTTCGTTGGTATCACGCCGGACACCCCGACCAATGAGTGCCCGGCCGTCTACGTCGATGAGGACACCGGCGACGTCTGGTTCCAGGGCGAGCAGGTCACCGACCCGCGAGCGCTGGCCGAGGTCGCTGGGCACAGCCCGATCGGCGAGCACGAGGTGGTGGTGAAGCTGCCGCCGGTGATGAAGGACATCATCCTGGAGGCGATCAATGGCACGTACGAGCGAGGGAGGCGCGGGCCAGGCCGCCACGGCGAATGAGGAGACCGGAGCGCCGGTTCCCGAGTCGTTCACCTCTCTGCTGACCGGGTGCCGGTTCTCCGCCGTGCACTTGGAGCAGCGGGATGTCTACACCCCGGCCAATCCCGACTTCCTGAGGTGGCGGGACGGCGATCGCTTCGACCCGATCGAGTGGGGACGCGACTGGATCGACCTCGTGGCGCCGTTGGTCGCGCGTGGCGTGTCTGTTCGCCGGGCCCGGATCGTCTCCGAGCCGGTCACCGACTACATCTGGTTCGAGCACGGCGTCACGCCGATGAACGTGGCCGCCGGTGAGCAGGTGCGGTGGCTACCCCGCCGCCGGGCGCTCGATCTGGCCGTGCCGCTGAACGACTACTGGGTGTTCGACGACCGCGTGGTGCAGTTCAACCATTTCGCCGGGGACGGCTCGTCGCTCAAGCAGCCTGAGAATCGCGACGAGCCGGTCCTGGTGTCGCTGTGCCTGACGGCGTTCGAGGCCGTGTGGGAACGGGCGATCCCGCACGAGGACTACCGGCCGGCCTGACCGAGACCACTGGACCGCCATCGTGCCCAGCTCGCCCTCGTCGTCAGCACAGGCCGCCCGGCAGGCGCTCGCCGATCAGCTGAAGGAGATCCGCACTGATGCCGGGCTGACCGCCAAGGCGCTCGCCGCGGAAGCCGGATGGGATCGGACGAAGGTCTCCCAGATCGAGCATGCTCGCCGCCCGCCGTCCGCCGAGGACATCAGGACGTGGTGTCGCGTGTGCCGGGCCGACGACCAGGCCGGCGACCTGGTCGCGTCGTTGCGGACCGCCGAGGGCATGTGGGTCGAGTGGCGCCGTATGGAGCGCAGCGGGCTGAAGCGGGCGCAGGAGTCCGTCCTCCCGTTGTTCGAGCGGACCCGCGCCTTCCGGTCTTACTCGTCGTGGTTGCTCCCTGGCCTCCTCCAGACCGAGGACTACACCCGGGCCGTGTTGCGGGCGGTGCGGCGGCGCCGCGGGCTGATCGACGATGTCGAGGCCGCTGTCGCCGTCCGCATGGAACGCACGCAGCTCCTCCACCGGCCCGGACGAACGTTCGCGTTCCTGGTCGAGGAGTCGGTGCTGCGGACGGGGACCGGCGGCATGGACGTGATGCGGGAACAGCTTGCCTACCTCGCTGAAGCGGCCTCCCAGCCGGCGGTGTCGCTGGGGATCGTCCCGATGAGGCCGGACCGCGTGATCCGCCCGGTCGAGGACTTCTGGATCTACGACGGGGAGCAGGTCAGCGTCGAGCTCGTCTCCGGCTACCTGACCATCACCAACCCGCGCGAGATCGCCATGTACGGGCAGGTCTTCGGCTCGCTGGCGGACGAAGCGGTCTACGGGGCACACGCCCGGAGACTCCTCCAAGACGCCGTCGAATTCCTGGATGACCAGAAGTGACCTGTCACATCTGGTCACACTCATCGCCTCGCCGATTCCACTGCTCTTAACGTCGCACTACATCGCCCAGCGGCGACCGAACAGCGGCCATCACCGACCGTCAGCGGCACCGGGGGCGTGTACCTACCGAGAGCTCCAACGAACGGAAGGACCAGCAGATGAGCCACAGCACGATGGAGCCCCTCCCGTCCGCCGGGCAGACGGCGTACGAGGACCCGTTCGACCTGGACATCCGGATCCTTGAGTCCAGCGACGCCGCCGCCTCCCTGATCAACCTGACGGACGACAACTGCGGCAGCTCGTGCCCCAAGGCCTGCGCCACCAACGTCGGCTGACGCCGACGCACCGGCACCGGGGAGTTCAGGTCTCGGCAGTACCCGGGCGAAGGCATGGATGTTCGGACCGGGAAGGGGCACGGTGGACGGCCGGCTGTACCGATGCGACGACTCAGCGTTCCTGCGTGCCGCCGCGTTGACGGAACTACCGGTGCCAGCGTGCCCTGATCTCTCCGGGGATTCTCCGAAACACGTCGCCCAGTGGCTCACGTGGCTGCGGAACGTCTGGGCGATCGACGCGGTCACCGACGCGATCGGCCACGCCAGCCCTGTGCTCGCGCAGGAAGTGCGAACGATATTCGAGGCGGAGGCCGTTGATGCGCGACGAGTACGGCGAGCGGCGTCGTCTGTGGCTCGATACCTCCTGCGGATGACGGGCCGAGCCACCCCATTCGGCCTGTTCGCCGGGGTGGCCCCGGCGTCGTTCGGCAAGAGGCTGACCTGGCGCTGGGGCGATCATCACCGCGTTGTCGCGCGCCCCAGCGAGGCTTGGCTGGCGGACGTGATCATGCAGTTGGAATCGTGCCCGGAACTCTTCCTACGACTCCACTTGGTGACCAACGCCCTGTGCTTTCAGCGCGGCGATCGATTGATCGTGCCGTATCCGTCTCGGAACCATGACCGACACCGCCCTCCTGCAGCCGAGGTCTCAGTTCGACACACGACGGCAGTCCAGTTGGCCGTCGAAGCTGCCCGGTCGCCGATTCGGTGCGGCGCACTCGCCGCGAAAATCGCCGCGGAGTTTCCTTCGGTGTCGTTGCCATCGATCGCCGGGATGCTTGCTGACCTGGCGAAACAGCACGTCCTGATCAGCAGCCTCCGTCCGGCTTCCACGGTCGTCGACGTGCTCGGACATGTGATCGGGCAGCTCGACGCCGCCCCGGTGGACGACATTCCGCAGGCAAGGGACCAACTGGCTCGGCTACGCCAAACCCAGGGTGAACTCACGCGGCACAACGACACCGCCGACCTTGCGACCAGGCGACGCACGCGGGCCGACGTCACGTCCCGGATGAGGGAGCCCAGCGCCGAGCCCGCCCCGCCGATCGTTTTGGACCTGCATCTCGACAGCCGCCTTGTTCTGCCTCGTCACGTTGCACGCGAGGCCGAAGCCGCAGCTTCTGCGCTCGCCCGGTTGACTGCCCATCCGCACGGAACACGGGCATGGCAGACATACCACACCCGCTTCTTCGAGCGTTATGGCATCGGCACGCTCGTGCCCGTCTTGGAATTGGTGAATCCGGACGTCGGGCTCGGGCTCCCGGCCGGATATCTGGGCGCTGCGACCCAGCCTCGTCCGCGATTGTCCGAGCGTGATGAGCGAATGATGGCGCTGGCGCAGGCCGCCGTCCTCGACGGACATGACGAGGTCGTCCTAGACGAGCGGGCGCTCGAACAGCTTGCGTCGGACGAAACGCCTCGATGGCCGGCCCACCTGGAGATGTCCTTTCAGCTACGTGCGGCATCGGTGACGGCGGCTAACGACGGTGACTTCTCCCTCGCCGTCACCGGAATCTCCCGAGGCGCGGCCACCATGCTCGGCCGGTTCATCGGCACGCTCTGCCACCCCGACCAAGCACCTGTGAGGCGCGTGTTCGAGAAGCTTCCAACGCAAGAGGCCGATGCGCTGCCCGTCCAGCTCTCGTTTGCCCCGCTCAATGACAGCGGTGGAAACGTCAGCCGCGTCCCCGAGTTGCTGCCGTACGTCGTCAGCCTGGCCGAGCACCCGACGGGAGCCAGCACGCACGCTCCCTTGGACGACCTTGCGGTCGGCTGCGACGGTCAACGGCTCTACTTGACCTCCAGGAGTCTGGGGCGGCTTGTTGAACCGGTGGTGCCGCATGCTCTCGACCTACGGGCGCACACGCCACCGATCGCCCGTTTCCTCGCGGAGATCAGCAGAGCGCAGACCGCCGTGGTCACAGGGTTCGACTGGGGCTCGGCCGGTTGCCTGCCGTTCCTGCCACGGATTCGATACGGACGCACGATCCTCTCGCCGGCGCGCTGGACCCTCGATGCAGCGGATCTCCCTGCGGAAGACGTCCCGTGGCCACAATGGAGAGCCGCCTTCCAGCGGTGGAGCGCCCGTCGGCGGCTTCCTCATGCGGGTCTGCTGGTGCAAGGGGATCGCCGGCTGCCGCTGGATTTCGCTGACCGAGGCCAACTCGCGCTGCTCCGTGCCAGCCTGCGGACGGCGAGGAGGGTGGTCCTCGAAGAGGCCGCGGAATCTGATGCCCACGGATGGTGCGACGGACGCGCCCACGAAATCGTCGTCCAGCTGACAGCCACCCGCGCCGCGAAGGCGCGCCAGCCCATCGGCGTGCAGGTGGCCGGACGCGGCGATGGGCATGTGCCCGGAGCATCGGCCTGGCTGCTCGCCAAGCTGTACGGGTCTCCAGAGCACCAGTCGGAACTGATGGCCCGGCATGTTCCCGCCCTTCTTGCCGCTTGGGATGAGCAGCCCGGCTGGTGGTTCATCCGCTACCACGCCCCTGAGCCGCACGTACGCCTCCGGATCGCCTTGTCCGACGCGTCGGAGTTCGGGCCGGCTGCCGCCCGCGTAGGCACCTGGGCGCAGCAACTTCGACGCCTTGGCCTTCTGCGCGACGTCGAGTTCGCCACCTACTACCCCGAGACCGGACGTTGGGGAGTCGGGCCGCTGATGGCGGCGGCAGAGGCCGTGTTCTGCGCCGACTCGCACGCTGTCATAACCCAGTTCACCGAACGGTCCGGAGTCCACCCTCAAGCCCTCGCGGCTGCCCAGTTCCTGGCGATAGCCATCGCTTTCACGGGTAGTGCGGAACTCGGGGCGTCATGGGTGGTGCGGCACGCGACGGCCAAGGCACCCATGCCGACACCTCGCGACGTCCTGAACGAAGCCGTGCGCCTAGCCGACCCGACGGACGACTGGGCAAGGTTGCGTGCGCTTGCCGGCGGCCGAGCCATCGTCGACGCATGGAGATCTCGGGATCGGGCGTTGGCGGCGTACCGCGCTCTTCTTCACGAGACCGAAAGCGTCGATCCTGACACCGTCCTTGCTTCACTGCTGCACGCCCACCACATGCGAGCTGTTGGGCTTGATCCCGACGATGAACGCACTTCCCTTCGGCTTGCCCGCGCTGCCGCCCAAGCGTGGACGGCTCGCCGCGTGAGGCGACAAGCATGACGCCGCTGAATAGGGAGGCGGCCCAAGCCGCAGCCGACGACATCGCCGAGCGGCTCTCCTCACCTTCCGTCGTCCGCTCCATGGGACTGCGTGGCGGGTGGTGGCCCCAGTCCCTCGCGGTCGGCGCGGCCGGTGTCGCGCTGCTGCACATCGAACGTGCCTACGCTGGGTTGGGATCGTGGCAGCGGGCGCACGAGTGGCTCGACGCCGCGGCGGTCGAGGGTGTCGATGCGGGCAACGGCTCCCACCTCCACTACGGAGCACCGGCGGTCGCGTTCGCCCTACACGCGGCCAGCAGTGAACTCGGCAGGTATGCCCGCGCCCTGGAGACCCTCGACCGCCACATCGCCGCTGAAACACGTCGCCGCCTGGACGCCGCACACGCCCGCATGGACGCCGGCCAGCTTCCCGCCTTGGCCGAATTCGACGCCATCCGTGGTCTGACCGGTATCGGTGCGTACCTGCGGCAGCGCGATACGAACGGCCAGCTACTCGGCGAGATCTTGGCCTACCTCGTTCGGCTCACGGAACCCGTACAGGATCACGACGAGCCGCTTCCCGGCTGGTGGACCACCCTCGCGCCCTCGGGACGCCTCTCCGCCGAGTTCCCTGGCGGGCATGCGAACACCGGCATGGCGCACGGGATCGCTGGCCCACTCGCGTTACTCGCGCTGACGATGAGAGACGGCAAGGCCGTGGACGGTCAGGCCGAAGCCATCATCCGCATCTGCACCTGGCTCGACCGATGGCGACAGGACGACGCCTCCCGCCCCTGGTGGCCCTACTGGGTCACCCGTGCGCAGTTGAGCGGCGCTCAGCCGACTCCGTCGAGGCCGTCGCGTCCATCCTGGTGCTACGGAACCGCAGGCGTAGCGCGTGCACAGCAGTTGGCGGCCCTCGCCGTCGGTGACCATGCGCGCCGGGAGATGGCTGAACGCGCCATTGTCGGCGCCCTAACCGATCCACTACAGCTCGCCGCGATAACCGATGCGTCGCTGTGCCATGGCCGAGCGGGCCTGTCCCATATCGCGAGCCGTTGTGCAGCCGACGCGAGTATCCCCATGTCGAGATTCCAACCGTCGCCGCTGCAAGCGCTGATCGAGGACGACACCGATGCACAACAACTCGCCGCGGAACTCCTCCAGCCACCAGGTGGATGCTTCGGATTCCTCGAAGGGGCCGCAGGCGTTGCTCTCGCCCTCCACGCAGCATCGTCCGGCTTGCCGCCCGTCTCAGGCTGGGACTCATGCCCACTGATCGCCTGAACAGTGCCTTCGAGGGAGGAATGACCATGGACACCGGCGACTGGCCGCAGGTCGTCATCGACTTCCCCGACTGGCGCACGGCCGAGGACACCGCGGTGAACGTCCTGCTCCCTGCACTGACCGGTGCAGAAGAACACGGCCTGATCCGCCGCTGGTTCTTCATCCGCAAAGCACCGTCCTGGCGAGTTCGCTACCTCCCCGCCGACGATTCCGTCCGGACGTACTTCACGGACGTTCTGAATCGGGCGACGTCGGAGAACCGGCTCTCCGGCTGGAGGACGGGCATCTACGAGCCTGAATCAGTCGCGTTCGGCGGCGAGGTCGGCATGCGAGTCGCCCACGAACTGTTCCATCACGACAGCCGCCACCTCCTCACGCAACTGGCGCGACCGTCGGCCAGCCGGACCTTGGGGTGTCGGGAGTTGGGCGTCCTGCTGTGCAGCGTGCTGATGCGCGCCGCCGGACAAGACTGGTACGAGCAAGGAGACGTCTGGAGACGCGTCGCCCGGCAACGTCCCATCCGGCTCGACCGCTCCCCGTCCCCGCAGCTGAGGACGGCCGTGCGCAAGCTCATGACCGTCGACGTCGGGCCAGGTAGTGACCTCGTCAGCGGAGGTCCTCTCGCGGACATCGCTCCCTGGATCTCGGTCTTCGAGCAGGCAGGAGAACAGCTGGCCGAACTCGCCGGGCGCGGAGCACTCGAACGTGGGCTGCGGGCCGTCCTGACCCACCATGTGATCTTCCAGTGGAACCGCCTTGGCCTGCCCTACACCGATCAGCACACACTGGCCCTACTGACAAGCGAGGTAGTCATGGGAACCCTGCACGACGGCGCGTCCGCACCGGGCGCGGGTGGCGGCGACCCTAGTGTCCCCGAGGTGGACACCCAGACCCGCCGAACGCCCGACCTCAGCGAGGAAACCGCGACCCGTCTGCGGAACGCCCTCGTTGACAAGCTGCGCGACGAGGGGACGGTGCGCAGCGAGCGGGTCGAGGCCGCCCTCCGCGCCGTTCCCCGGCACGCGTTCGTTCCCGGCGTTCCGCTTGAGCAGGCTTACGCCGACGATGCCGTCTACACCAAGCAGGACGGCGCCGGCGTCTCGATCAGCGCCGCGTCCCAGCCAACGGTCGTCGCGATGATGCTCGAACAGCTCCAGCCGGCGCCCGGTCAGCGCGTCCTCGAACTCGGAGCCGGTACGGGATACAACGCGGCTCTCCTCGCGCACCTGGTAGGCGACGAAGGCCACGTCACCACGATCGATGTTGACGAGGACATCGTCACCGGCGCCCGGAACGGCCTCGCCGCCGCCGGAACCAAGAACGTCCAGGTCCTCCTCGCCGACGGCGCGCTCGGCAATCCCGAAGGGGCACCCTACGAGCGGATCATCGCCACAGTCGGAGCGGGTGACCTGCCCCTGCCGTGGCTGGACCAACTCGCCCCCGGCGGCCGGCTCGTCGTCCCACTGCGACTGCGCGGAGGCGTATCCCGTTCGATCGCCTTCGATCACGGCAGCGACGACGGGCGCTGGCTAAGCCGCAACAGCCTGTTGTGCACGTTCATGCCCCTGCGAGGCATCGCCGACGACGCGCGCCGCATCATTCGGCTGACCGCCGACGGAACAGTGTGCCTTCACGCCAACCGCGAGCAAGCCGTGGACGAGTCGTTGCTGAGCGGCGTCCTGGAGACCCCGCGCAGCGAGGCATGGACAGGAGTGCTGTTCAGGGCAGACGAATCATTCGAGTGGCTCGACCTTTGGCTCACGTGCGTCATGGACAACGCGTTGAGCCGGATGCCAGTCGAGCAGGCGGCGATCGACGAAGGCCTGGTTCGCCCCCAGTTCGGCTGGGGCGCTATGGCGGTGGCCGACAAGGGCGACCTCGCGTATCTCACCCTCCGTCCGCAGGATCCGGACGCGCCGAGCGGCAACCGCCGGATGTACGAGGTCGGGGTCATCGGTCACGGCCCGACCGGACGCGCCCTGACCAACCGTGTGGCGGACGCCATCGGTACCTGGGACCAGGACTACCGATCCCGGCCCGTCGAGTTCGAGATCGCGCCGGTCGAAGCGGCGGCGCAGGCGGTGGCGCCGGCACCCGGCCGGTTCGTCTTCGAGCGTCCGAACACACGCCTCACCATCACCTGGCAATGACACCCGTGCTGAATCGGGCCGCACGGGCATTCCCTCTCGTCGCTCGCCCCAGGCCAGCGTGCCGGCCGCTTGAGGAACGAATCCGTGAGGTCACGGGCTTCGCGCGAACCGCAACTGGAGCGGCTGACGCCGCTGATCGGCTCGCGGCGGCCGCGGCAGCACAGAACCGCGCGGCCTTGATCGCCAGCGACTGCGGCATGCCCGAACTCGCCGGCTCCCTGTGCCGACAGCAGTTCGAGCTGTTCATGTGCGCCCGGCCGTTGACCGCACGAACGGCGAGATACGCGCTGGAACCCCTCGTCAACCTCTCACGGCTCCGGATGCGGGGTGGAAATCCGGAGGCGGCCTGTAACCAGCTCGGAGAGTTGTATCGGGCCGTCCGGATGAGGGAACCTGCAAGGATCGACGGCAGGGAGCTCCCGCTCGGCGAGCTGACCGGTTCGGGGGGCGAGCACCGCGACCTGTGCCAATGGTTATGGGGCGTCGTGCTCGCCGACGGCATCCGCGCCCTGGCCACGGCGGGCAGGTGGGAGCAGGCGGCCGCATTCGCGCAGCAGCATCGGGGTGTCGGCCGCCGGCTCCTGGACGGACGGCAGGCCGCCATCGTCAGCCAGGCGCTCGGTGGAGACCCGGAGGCAGCGTTGGCGACCCTCGAGCAAAGCACTGCCCCCGAGGCGTGGGAACAGGCCGTGGCGGCGTGCCTGACCATGTTCTGCCTGCACGCTGCCGGACATCCGCCGTGGGCCGCAGACACGACTCCGGCCGAGGAATACCTGGCCCTGGAGCCGAATCCGGGACTTGCGACCTTCCGTGTCCGCATGGCCCTTACTGCGGTCTGCCTCCGTGGCGCTGAAGAGCCCGCTTACGGCGAACCAATAGTCAGCCGCATTGTGAGTGAGGTTCTGGACGTCGAGGACGGCTACGTTGCGCGAGACCTCCTACGAAACCATGATCTCAAGGGAAAGCTCACCGCAGCTCAAGAAGCACACCTTGCTTCAACTGTGAAGTCTGCCGGCCTTGGCCGAGGTGCCATACCGGAACCACTGAGTACCGAACTGTACGCAGCGGTCGAAGAGAGTAGGCGCTCTTCGACAGAAATTCTCTATACATCGAAGCCGCCCAGCTCCTTTGCAGAGACGCCCCTTCTTCGCTGAATCCCGCCCCACCGGCCTAACTAGAGTTTCTGATCTTTTCGGCAAATAGGCGGAAGTCGTTGCGCTTCATGGTGAGCATGGGACCATCGGGGTCTTTGCTGTCACGGATGACGGTAGAGCCTGGAATGTTAGCCACCTCTACGCACTCGCCACCGTTAGCGCCGCTGTAGGAGGACCTTCGCCAGACGGCCTTGCTCGACTTCAATCCCTGCCGCTCCTTCGGGTGGGCCCAGTCCGGGATTAGAGGTTTTTGAGGATTTCAGTGAAGCGTCGGAAGTCGTTGTGGCTCATGATGAGCTTGGGGCCGGAGGGGTCTTTACTGTCGCGGATGGCGGTGGTTCCCGGAACGCTTGCGACTTCTACACAGTTGCCACCGTTGGAGGTACTGCGGCTGGCCTTGCGCCAGACGGCCTTGCTCAGGTCCATCTCTCTTCCACCGTCCTACGGATCAGCTCAAGACTCGCAGCTATCGGTAGAGCCAGGCTGCGGAGTTCCCGGAGGGTTTTTGCGATCGTAGCCAGGGCCTCTGGTTCACTCAAGGTAAGTCCACGATACGCGCTCTCCACGTACGCTACCTCCGACCGGTCCTCCAGCGTTGCGATGACGAACGGACCTGAGTTGCCCGCGTGCTCGCCACGACTTGGCACGATCTGGATGGTGAGGTTGGGGCCAGCCATGCTGAGCAGGTATTCGAGCTGCTCACGCATGATCTCCTTGTTGCCGACCTCACGGTAGAGGACCGCTTCGTCCAGCAGCACGGTCAGTGCAGGCGGGTTGTCCTTCCGCAAGATTTCCTGGCGCTTGAGACGAGCGTCCACGGCCTCCTTGTCTCCATGCAGGATCGCGTTCGCGTAGGCGGGTGTCTGCAAGAGGCCGGGGACGACCGTCAGGCTGTACTCCGTGATCTCCACGGCGTCGGCCTCGATGGTCGGCCAGTCGAACCACGTCGGGTATGCCGCATCCATGACGAGGTCGTTCCAGAGTGCCTTCAGTTGGCCATCTGCACCAAGAGCCTCGTCTGCTGCCGCGGTGAACTCGTAGGTGCAGCGACTGCGCCCAAGTTCCACCATAGATACATATTGGGTTGTTACGCCCAATTTGACTGCCAAGCGTTCCTGGCTGAGTCCTGTGGCGGTGCGATAACGGCGGAACGCCTTGCCAAAGGCGATCAGCATGGGGGAGGCGCCGTTGCGTTTGCCTTGCTGTCGGGAGGGTGCCATACAGCAATGATGACTCAAGTGGCCTCAAGCTGTCATCAAGTAGAAGATGATCGACTTCTCTTTCCTTCGTGCTTGATGGTTTCGCTCGGGTTCTGGCTGCGTGAATTGGCGAGCAAGCAACCCGACATTGCGGAGGTCGTATCGATGCCACCTGCAGCTCTTGCGCCGGAGAGGCCGGCGCTGGTTCTGGAGCCGACGGATCGGGCGCCCGCCAAGGCGCGGCGCTATCTGACCGTGCGGTTCGCCGAACTCGGGCACGCCGACGATTTCTTCGGCCGGCTCGTGGTTACGGAACTGGTTACAAATTCGTGTGCGCCACGAGGCGCTCTGTCATATCCCCGGCTCAGTCGGGAGGAACTGAAGGGAGGTTTCTGGGTCTAATGGCTTACCTGGATCCGAAAGGTGAAGGGGACCGTAGCATGCCAGAAAACCAACG
>NZ_SMJW01000244.1 GCF_004348335.1 Actinomadura bangladeshensis
CAGCTGTGTATAAGAGACAGCCCTGGCGGTGTGTCCCCTTTTCAAGGGGATAGGTGGCCTCGTCTACACTTTTGTCATTCGTTGTCGGGAATCGTGCGCGTCTCGAGGTGGGGCATGGCCGCGTCGCAGGGCATCGCCGACGAGTTGCGCGGTGTCGGGCTGCGGGTGACGGCCGCCCGTGTCGCGCTGCTGGAGACCGTCCGGGCCGGGGACCACCTCGACGTCGAAACGATCGCCGGCGGGGTCCGCGACCGGGTGGGGCACGTGTCACTGCAGGCCGTGTACGAGGCGCTGCACGCGCTGACGGCGGCGGGGCTCGTGCGGCGCATCCAGCCGGGCGACAGCCCGGCGCGGTTCGAGGGGCGCGTCGGCGACAACCACCATCACCTGGTCTGCCGCGACTGCGGGGCGATGCGGGACGTCGACTGCGTCGTGGGGCACGCGCCCTGCCTGGAGCCGGTCGACGAGGCCGGCTACCTCGTCGACGAGGCCGATGTCACGTTCTGGGGGCTGTGCCCGAACTGCCGTCCGTGACGGGGCGGCGTCCAGGCCGGCCCGGGAACCGGACCGGCCTGGACGAGCGGATCACGCGAGGTCGAAGCGGTCCAGGTTCATCACCTTGTCCCACGCGGCGACGAAGTCGCGCACGAACTTCTCCTTCGCGTCGTCGGCCCCGTAGACCTCGGCGACCGCGCGCAGCTCGGAGTTCGAGCCGAACAGCAGGTCGACGCGGCTGCCGGTCCACCTGACCTCGCCGGAGGCGTCGCGGCCCTCGAAGGTCTCGGCGTCCTCGGACGTCGGCTCCCACGTGATGTTCATGTCGAGCATGTTCACGAAGAAGTCGGTGGTCAGCGCGCCGGGCCGGTCGGTGAGCACGCCCAGCTTGGACTGCTGGTGGTTCGTGCCGATGGCCCGCAGGCCGCCGACGAGCACCGTCATCTCCGGCGCGGTGAGGTTCAGCAGCTGCGCCCGGTCGAGGAGCAGGAACTCGGCCGGCAGCCGGTTGCCCTTGCCCAGGTAGTTGCGGAACCCGTCGTGCGTCGGCTCCATCTCGGCGAACGACTCGACGTCGGTCTGCTCCTGCGAGGCGTCGGTGCGTCCCGGCGTGAACGGCACCGTGACGTCGTGGCCCGCGTCCTTCGCGGCCTTCTCGACGCCCGCGCAGCCGGCGAGGACGATCAGGTCGGCGATCGAGATCCTCTTGCCGCCGGTCTGGGCGGAGTTGAACGCCTCCTGGACGCCCTCCAGCGCGCGCAGCACCTGCGCGAGCTCGTCGGGCTCGTTGACCTCCCACCCGCTCTGCGGCTCCAGGCGGATGCGGGCGCCGTTGGCGCCGCCGCGCTTGTCGCTGCCGCGGAACGACGCGGCCGACGCCCAGGCGGTGGTGACCAGCTGCTGCACCGACAGGCCGGTGGCGAGGACCCGCTGCTTGAGGTCGGCGATGTCCGCGTCGTCGACGAGCTCGTGGTCGACGGCGGGCACCGGGTCCTGCCAGATGAGCTCCTCGTCCGGGACCTCCGGGCCGAGGTAGCGGACGACCGGGCCCATGTCGCGGTGCGTCAGCTTGTACCAGGCGCGGGCGAAGGCGTCGGCGAACTCGTCGGGGTTGTCCTTGAACCGCTGCGAGATCGGCCCGTAGATCGGGTCGAAGCGCAGCGACAGGTCCGTCGTGAGCATCGTCGGGTGGGTGCGCTCGTCGGAGTGGGCCTTCGGGATGGTGCCGGCGCCGGCGCCGTCCTTCGGCCGCCACTGCCAGGCGCCCGCGGGGCTCTTGAACAGCTCCCACTCGTACCCGAACAGGATCTCCCAGAAGCTGTTGTCCCAGGTGGTGGGCGTGTCGGTCCAGGTGACCTCCAGGCCGGAGCCCATCGCGTCGTCGCCCTTGCCGGTGCCGTAGGTGCCCTTCCAGCCGAGGCCCATCTGCTCCAGCGGGGCGGCCTCCGGCTCGGGGCCGACGTTGGCGTGCGGGTCGGCGCCGTGGGTCTTGCCGAAGGTGTGGCCGCCGGCGATCAGCGCGACGGTCTCCTCGTCGTTCATCGCCATCCGGCGGAACGTCTCGCGGATGTCGCGGGCCGCGGCGATCGGGTCCGGGTTGCCGTTCGGGCCCTCCGGGTTGACGTAGATGAGGCCCATCTGCACGGCGGCGAGCGGGTTCTCCAGGTCGCGGTCGCCGGTGTAGCGCTCGTCGGCGAGCCATTCCTGCTCGGGGCCCCAGTAGACGTTCTCGTCGGGGGCGTAGACGTCCTCGCGTCCGCCGCCGAACCCGAACGTCTTGAAGCCCATCGACTCGAGGGCGACGTTGCCGGCGAGGATGTAGAGGTCGGCCCAGGAGAGGCTCTTGCCGTACTTCTTCTTGACCGGCCAGAGCAGGCGGCGGGCGCGGTCGAGCAGGACGTTGTCCGGCCAGCTGTTGAGCGGCGCGAAGCGCTGCTGGCCGCTGCCGCCACCGCCGCGGCCGTCGTGGATGCGGTAGGTGCCGGCGCTGTGCCAGGCCATCCGGACCATGAGCGGGCCGTAGTTGCCGAAGTCGGCCGGCCACCAGTCCTGCGAGTCGGTGAGCAGCGCGGCGATGTCGGCCTTCACCGCGGGCAGGTCGAGGCCGTTGAACGCCTCGGCGTAGTCGAACTCCTCCCCGTAGGGGTTGGTCTCGGACGGCTGCGGGGCGAGGACCCGCAGGTTGAGCCGGTTCGGCCACCAGCCGCGGTTGCCGCCGCCCTGGGTGGGGTGCGGGGCGCGCGTGCTGTGCACGACCGGGCAGCCGCCGGCGCTCTCGTTGTTCTCAGCCATGTGCTTCCTTCCAGGACGAAGCAGGGGTCGGTTCGGGTGAGCACGCGGGGCACAGGCCCCAGTAGACGACCTCGGCCTCCTCGATCGAGAAGCCCCGGTCGTCGGAGGCGGTCAGGCAGGGGGCTTCGCCGACGGCGCAGTCGACGTCGGCGATGGCGCCGCAGGACCGGCAGACGACGTGGTGGTGGTTGTCGCCGGTCCGCGACTCGTAGCGCGCCACCGAGCCCGAGGGCTGGATGCGCCGCACCAGCCCCGCCGTGGTCAGCACGCGCAGCGAGTCGTACACGGCCTGGTGGGACACCGCCGGCAGTTCCTCGCGCACGGCGCCGATGAGCGAGTCGGTGTCGGCGTGCGGGTGCCCGTGCACCGCGCGCAGCACCGCGAGCCGCGGCCGGGTCACCCGCAGGCGAGCCCCCCGCAGCATCTCCCGGAACTCCAAGGGCATTGCCACGCGACACACACTGGCTCATTTTCTTGAATGAGTCAAGATAAGGAGTCACCCAAGTTTGGGCCGGGCGGTTCCGCGGTTCGAGGGCGCGAGGGGGAGGTGCAAAAGGGGACGTTTCACTAGGATGCTCGCGTGCGCGAAGATCAAGAGGTCCCGGACGAGAGCCTGCTCACGGCGCCGCTCCAGCTGCCGGACCACGGTTCCGGCGGGTCCGGCCGGGACGAACCGGCGGAGGTGGCCGTGGAGCGCGAGACGACGGCGAGTACCGAGGTCGATCCGGGGCCGGTGCGCGCGTTCGGCCGGGAGGTCGAGCGGCTCTCCGGGCTGGTGGCCCAGCTCGGCACGCTGGCCGCGACGCTGGGCGACCGGCTGGACGGCGAGGTGCGCAAGGTCCTCGACGACGCCGAGCGGGCCCTCGCCGAGGCGAGCGGCGCCCGGAAGCAGTCGCTGGACGCGGACGCGCGCGCGGCGGCGGCCGAGGCCCGCGCCGAGGAGGCCCGGCAGGAGACCGCCGAGGTCCGCGCGGAGTCCGAGAAGGCGCTCGCGGCCGCGAAGGCGAGCCTCGCGGCCGCGCAGGAGAGCGAGGCGAACGCGTGGAAGGAGGCGGGCGCCCACCAGCAGGCCCGCGCCACGTCCGCGAACGAGGCCGCGCACGCCGAGGGGCTGCGCAAGCGCGCCGAGGCGGCGTGGAGCAGCGAGCACCAGGCCCGCGACGACGCCGAGCGCGAGCGCGACGACCTCGCGACCCGGCTGTCGGCCGAGCAGAGCGCGCTGGCCGCCGCGCGCGGCGACCTCGCCGACGTGCGGGCCGAGCTGGCCGAGGCGCGCGCCAAGCTGGAGGCCGCCGCGGACGCCGAGCGGCGGCTGCGGGCGGAGCTGAGCGTCGTCCAGGGCGAGGTCGCCGGGCTGACGGTGGAGCGCAACGCCGCCGCGGGACGCGCGGAGGAGCAGGCCGTCCGCGCCAAGCGCGCCGAGCAGCTCGCCGACTCGGCCGAGGACCGCATCCTCGCCGCGATGGCGCGCGCCGACCGGGCCGAGCAGCGCGCGGACGCCGCCGAGGAGCGGGCCGACGCCGCCGAGGTCCGCATCGACCGCGACGCCGCGACCGTCCGCGCGCTGCAGGACACGCTGCGGGCGGCGCTGGACCTGCCGTCCATGGAGGACCTCGACGACGGCCGCGGCGTGCGGGTGGGCGACTCCGCCGCGGTCGTCGCGAAGCCGGGCGGGCTGATCGGCGTCGACCAGGTCCCGGACGAGATGGACGGCGAGCTCGCCGGCCGGTTCGCCCGCGCGATCCTGGCCGTCCGCGTCCACCAGGCGACCCACCGCCCGTCCCCGGAGGAGCCCGAGGACTAGCGCGGCTGCGTTGACCTGCGGCGTGTTGTTGTTATGAGCGCGGCGAAAACAACAACACGCCGCAGATCAACGACGTGGTGACCCAGTCGGTGGACAGCGTTACGCAGGCGCCCGCCGCCGGGCGGGAAGTTCCGCGAGGCGGACGGCGAGCATCGGCAGGGCGAAGCCGAGCAGGCACTTCGCCAGCAGCACGGCGGTCGCCGGGAGGTCGCCGGTCACCCCGGGGTGGTAGGGGCTGACGGCGATGAGCAGCGGCGCGCCGCCGGTCGCCACGAGCGCGCAGGCGCGGCGGCCCTGCCGGGTGCGCGCCAGCGCGGCGGCGCCGACGACGGCGGCCGCGAGGGCGAGGCCGAAGCGCAGCCACTGCCAGTTCTGCGAGAACGCGACCAGCCCGTAGACGTCGTCGAACCTCATCGGGCCGACGTCGCCCTGGTAGACGAGCGTGAAGAGCAGCTCCGACATGACCGCAGCCACGACGGCTGCCATGGTCGTGACGAGGGCGACGCGGGCGCGGCCGAGCAGGCGGGCGCCGTGCCGGGGGCCGGGGGACGCGACCAGCGACGCGCTCGCCAGCAGCGCGAACGGCAGGACGGTCGTCAGCGCGGTCACGCGCCAGGCGCCGGGCGCGTCCGGGAGCGCCGTCCCGTAGACCACGAGGACGGCCTGGGCGCCGGTGACCGCGCACGCGGCGCGGGCGGCGAGCCGGCGCGGCCCGCGCCAGGCCAGTGCCGCGATGACCGCCCACGCGAGCCAGTACGGCCCGGTGCCGAAGTGGTAGGCGAGCTGGCCGGGCAGCGGCCTGCCCTCGTCGAGCAGCTCGGCGATGATCGACGCCGAGTGCGGGACGTTGAGCAGGAACCGCAGGCCGTCCCCCACGAGCACGAGCATCGCCAGGAAACCGGCCACGGCGAGCGCACCCGGCCACGGCGATCCGGTGCCGCCGCGGGCGGCGCGGCGCGCCCGGATCCGGACCGCCCCGTAGAGGAGGTCGGCGGTGTCGGCGAGGGACGGCCGCGCCTGCCCGGGACGGGCCCCGGCCATCAGGACGTCCAGCATCTCGTCCTCGTGCTCCGCGCGGTGGCCGGCCGGATAGCAGGCGAGCAGCCGCCGGTAGCGGTCTTCGAGCGTGCTCATCCGAGCCCCCCGAGGGCCGGGGCGGCGCCGCCGCCGAGGCGCGGCCGGGCGGCGAGGCGGCGGGCGGCGATCTCCGTGCGGCGGTGCAGCGCCTCGACCTCGGCGGCGAGCGCGGCGGCGCCGCCGTCGGTGAGCCGGTAGTAGCGGCGGAGCCGGCCGTCCACGACCTCCTCGCGGTCGGCGGCGATCAGCCCCTCGCCCTGCAGCCGGTCCAGCGCGGCGTAGAGGGTGCCGGCGCGCAGCCGGGTCCGCCCGGCGGAGATCTCTCCGACGTCGGACATGATCCCGTACCCGTGCTGGGGTCCGTCCGCGAGCGCGGTGAGGATCAGGAACGTCGGTTCCTGCATCGGTTTGGACATGCGATCTTTATATATCGACCATCTGACTATGGCAACCGCAGCGCGGCGGGGGCGGCCGCGGGGACGGCCGGCCGGTCCGGCATGACGGGGTCGACGCGCCGGTAGGCGGCGCCCGGCGCCGGGCGCGGGTCCTTCTCGCCGCGGTTCGGCCAGAACGCCATGGCGCGCTCGGCCTGGGCGGTGATGGTGAGCGACGGGTTGACGCCGAGGTTCGCGGTGACCGCCGAGCCGTCCACGATGTGCAGGCCCGGGTGCCCGTGGACGCGGTGGTACGGGTCGATCACGCCGTCCTCCGGGGTCTCCCCGATGACGCAGCCGCCGATAAAGTGCGCGGTCGTCGGGATGTTGAACAGGTCGAACCACGTCCCGCCGGGGGTGGCGTCGAGTTCCTCGGCGAGCATCCGGACGGCGTCGTGCGCGACGGGAATCCAGGTGGGGTTCGGCTCGCCGTCGCCCTGCCGCGCGACCAGCTTCCGGCGGCCGAGGCGGCTCCGCTTCTCCGCGACGGTGATCGAGTTGTCGGCGGTCTGCATGACGAGCGCGATCACCGTCCGCTTGGCCCAGTCCTTGAGGGACAGGCCGCGCAGGATGATCGTCGGATGCCGGGCGGACTGGCCGAGGAACTTCAGCCAGCGGGGCGCGCCGCCGCCGTCGACCAGCAGGGTGCGGATGACACCCATCGCGTTGTTGCCCGCGCCGTAGCGGGTGGGTTCGATGTGGGTCTTCTCGTCCGGGTGGAAGGACGAGGTGATCGCGAGGCCGGTGCTGTGGTCGACGTCCTTCTTGCGGTGCCACACGGTCATGCGCTCGACGCCGAGCAGCGCCTCGGAGTTGGTGCGGGTGAGTTCGCCGAGGCGGGGCGACAGGTGCGGGAGGCGGCCGGCGGCGCGCATGCGGTGCAGGAGCCGCTGCGTCCCGTAGGTCCCGGCGGCGAGGACGACGTGCTCGGCGGTCAGTGTCCGGCGGCGCTTGCGGAACGGGCCGGTGTGCTCGGTGCCCACCGCGTAGCCGCCGTCCGGGCGCGGCGTGAGCGAGGTGACGGTCGTGTCCGGGATGACCCGCACGCCCGCCTTCTCCGCCAGGTACAGGTAGTTCTTGGTGAGCATGTTCTTCGCGCCGACCTTGCAGCCGATCATGCAGGAGCCGCAGGCGGTGCAGGTCGTCCGGCGCGGGCCGGCGCCGCCGAAGTACGGGTCGTCGGTGTCCTCGCCCCGCCGCTCGCCGAAGAACACGCCGACGGGGGTCGGGTGGTAGGTGTCGCCGGCGCCCATCCGGTCCGCGACCCGCTTCATCGCCTCGTCGGCGGGCGTGACCAGCGGGTTCACGGTGACGCCGAGCATGCGGCTCGCCTGGTCGTAGAACGGCTTGAGCTCGTCCTGCCAGTCGGTGATGTGGCCCCACTGGCGGTCCTTGAAGAACGGCTCCGGCGGGACGTAGAGGGTGTTGGCGTAGACGAGCGAGCCGCCGCCGACGCCCGCGCCCGCCAGTACCAGGACGCCGGCCTTGCCGCCCACCAGGTGGACGCGCTGGATCCCGCGCATGCCGAGGCGCGGAGCCCACACGTACTTGCGCAGGCGCCACGACGTCTTCGGCAGCGTGTCCTCGTCGAAGCGGCGGCCGGCCTCGATCACGGCGACGCGGTAGCCCTTCTCGGCCAGCCGCAGCGCCGACACGCTGCCGCCGAACCCCGAGCCCACCACGATCACGTCGAAGTCGTCGGCGTCACCGGACATCGCACACCACCTTCGTCGCTGGACAACGAGGGCCCCGAGTGTGGCCCTCCGCCGTGCCGTCCGCCATGCAGGCGGCGCAACGATCCGGCCACGCTTTTGTCAGTCGGGTGATAAAGGCGGGTCAGTGGGCGCCCGCCCCGCCGGCGGCGGCGCGGTTGACCAGGCGCGCATGCAGGAACAGCTCCATTTCCAGGCAGCGCCTGGGGTCGCGCAACTCGTCCCCGAAAAGGTCCTGCAAATGGCGCAGCCGGTAACGGACGGTCTGCGGGTGAACACGAAGCCGGCGACTCGCGTCGGCGGCGTTGAAATTGTGCTCCAGCAATGCCAGCAGCGTTTCGGCGAGCCTTTCCCGGCGGGCCGGCGGGACGGCCTCCAGCGGCGCCAGCCGGGTCGCCGCCGCGTCGTCGATCAGCTCCCCGGCCCGCGAGATCACCAGCACCGGGACGTGCTCGGCGCTGCGGATCAGCCCGCCGTCGGAGATGACGCCGCGGACGGCGAGCGCGAGCGTCTCGCGCGCCCAGCGCAGCGAGTCGGCGGCCCGCGCGACCGGCACCGCCGGGCCGACCGCGACCACCCAGTCGCGCAGCAGCGCCGCGGGCAGCCGGCCGCGGCCGGCCCGGTCCGGGTCGGGGATGACCAGGCAGGGTTCCGGCGCGCCGAGGTCGGCCAGCAGGTCGCCGGGGAGATCGCCCGGGAGCTCGCCCGGCGGTTCGCAGGGCGGGGCACCGTCCCGGCGCCGCCGGACGGCCGCCGCGGCGACCGCGTCCGGCAGCGCCCAGCGCGCCTCCGCGGCGACCGCGGCGAGGTGGTCGGGGGCGGCGGGCGGCTCGGCGAGCAGCAGGTGCAGCAGCCGGGCCCGGCGCCGCCGCACGACCGGCGCGAGCCGCCGCCGCGCGCGGGCGGCGGCCTCGGCCGCGTACCCGGCGGCGATCACCTCGGCGACCGCGTCCATGTAGCTGAACTGGGCGTCCATGACGAGGCCGAGCACGGCGCGGTCGAGGTCGAGGTCCCCGAGCGTCCGCCACGCGACGCACGCCGACTGGCGCAGCGCCTGGTGCGTCTCCACGGGGTCGCGGCCGTCGCGCGCCAGCCGCCGCCCGACCCGCAGGTAGAACGCCGAGACCCGCTCCCAGCCGGCGTCCGGGTCCTCGACGAGGTCGCAGAAGTGCCGGATCCCGGCGGCGACCCCGGCCCGCGCCCGCCCGGCCTCCTGCTCGCCGATCTGCGGGTCGCCCCGGCGCAGCTCGGTCAGCAGCTCGTCCGCCGCGCGGTCCGCGTGCGGCCGCAGCCGCCGCGCCACCCACTCCGGCACCTCCTCGAACGCGCGGACGTCCAATGCCGTGGCCACCACTCGCCATTCCCCCCTGCCCGAGCGCCCGCCGGGATGCGGGCGCTTCCCCAGGATTGCCGATGGCCTCCGATCGCGGTTGTCCCTGAAATAACCTGTTAGCCGGCGTTTCATTGAGTCAGTTGACAAAAGCCCAGGCAGCGCGCATGTTCGCCATTTCTTTTTGCCCGGACGCCTCATGGACCGCGCCAAGCCGATTCGCGGAATGCCCGGTCAGCGGGCGGTGAACGTGTCGAGTGCCGCGATCTTCCACCTGCCGGCGCGACGGACGGCGGTGACGGTGAGCATCGCCGGGGCGTGGGTGCTCGTGCCGTCGCTCGTCCGGGTGGTCTGCTGGTCGGCGAAGACGAGCACGGCGGCGCGGTCGCCGGTCAGCGCGGTGACGGCGCTGTCGGTGACGCGCGTGCCGAGGACGGTCTTCGCCTTCGGCGCCTCGTCCCGCACCTTCGCGAAGACCTCCTCGTACTGCCGCACGGCATCGCCGGTCAGCGCGGCGCTCGCGGCCTTCCGCGTGCGTGCGGGGTCGGTGTAGTCGTACGAGAAGAGCTTGCCGACCATGTCCGCGACGGCGCCCTTGACCTCGCTGGTCGCGGCGCCGTCGGTGAGGGCCGTGTTGCGGACGGACGGGTCGTCCCGCACGGCGTCCGCCCGGTTCAGCGCCCACGCGCCGAACACGGCGAGCAGGACGGCGACGACGCCGAGCGCGATCGGAGACGTCGCCTCGGCGCGCAGTCTCGCGGCGCTCACATCGCCTCCGCCGGTGCCTGCCCCAGCTCGCTGAGCTTCCAGCCCGCCGGAGTCCTGGTGACCTTGCCGACGAGGCGGCTCTGCTTGGTGACGGGGTCGCCGTCCGGCGGCGTCACGGTGATCTCGACCGCGACGAGGATGCGGGCCTTGCCGGAGCGCTCGTCCAGCTCGGCGACGGCGGCGTCCAGGATGCGGGCGCTGGTGATCGTCCGCGCCTTCTTCACCTGCTCCTCGAACGCGGCGCGGCCCTGCGTGATCTGACGGTAGAGGTCGCCGGTGGTGGAGTCCCGCCACGTGCTCAGGCCGGGCCCGAGGTCGCGGTAGTCGAGCGTGTTGAGGTTCTGGACGGCCTGCTCCCCCGCCTGCAGGACCTCCTCGCGCGTCCGGGAGTAGGCGTAGCCGTCGTCGTGCGCCGCCGCGTACCAGGACCATCCGGCCCAGGCGGCGAAGAGCGCGGCGAGGACGAGGAGGGCGGTCGCCGTCCGCTGCAACGTATCGTCGATCATGGTTCACCCCTCACGCGGACGCCAGTCCGGTGATCGACCAGTGGCCGCGGTCGCGGTGCGCGGTCACCATGAGCTGCGCGGCGGCGGGCGTGCCGGCGGCCTTCCCGGCGCGCGTGGCGGTCTGGTCGAGGAAGACGAGCAGCCGCGCGGTGTCGCCGCTCAGCGAGACGACCCCCGCGCGGACGACGCGCGTGGTGAGCGTGACGCGCTGCGCCGGCGCCTGCCGCTTCACCTGCCCGAACAGCCGCCGGTACTGCGTGAGCGCGGCGCCGGACAGGTCACTGTTCGCGGCCTGCTCGGCGGCGGCGACGTCGTCCGGCCCGTAGGTGAACACCTTCCCGAGCGCGGTCGACACGGCGCCGATGACCTCGGTCGTCGCGACATCGTCCAGCACGGCCTCGTCCTGCGGGTTCGCGTCCTCGCGCAGCAGCCCGGCGGCGGGACGGAGGGCCAGCGCGAGCACGGTGATGGCGAGCGCGATCACGAGCAGCCGCTTCATCGCGCACCCGCCGGTATCGCGGTGACCGATTCGAGCCTCCACCCGGACGCCGTGCGCGCCGTCCCGGCCTCGAACCGCTTGCGCTGGAGCGTCGGCGAACCGCCCCGCAAAGTGAGCTTCACCTGCACGGACGCGATGACCTTCGCCTTGCCCGCCCGGACGTCGAGCGAGGTGACGGCGACCCCGGTCACGGTCGCCGCGGCGCTGGTCGTCGACCGCCCGATCTTCACGCGGTTCTGCGCGGCGTCCCGTTCGAGCTGCTCCCGAAGGGGCCCGGTGGACGCGTCCAGCCACGCCCGCAGCCCCGCGTCCACCTGCGCGGGATCCATGGTGTTCAGCGCCGAGATCTGCTGCCGCGCACTGTTCAGCACGACGTCGCGAGTACGGTCGGGACCGCTCTGCTCGCCGGAACCGTCCTGCCAGACCGCCCAGGACGACCACCCGAGGAACACCACGGCAGCGACCACCAGCGCCCAGCCGACCATTCCCCGCCCACGCCGCTTGGTCGCGCCCCGCTCTCCTGTCCCCGTGTCGGCGAAGTGCTTGCCGCGCCGCGGGGACGGCTCGCGCCCCGTTCTCCGTTCGCTGCTCGCCGAAGTACGGCGTGCTCTCTGCTTGATGGACGCGCGCATCAGCGCCCTCCCTGGAGGCCGAGGAGTCCGCGAATGTCGCGGGGGCCGCCGGGGACGCCGGGGA
>NZ_SMJW01000245.1 GCF_004348335.1 Actinomadura bangladeshensis
GGTCAGGGGGCGGGGCGCCGGGGCGCCTCGGGTCAGGGCTTCAGGAGGGCCAGGAGGCGGTGTTTCAGCGCTTCGAGTTGCTGCGCGTCGTACAGGGCCGGCTCGTGGCTCACCACTTCCCAGAGGCCCTCGGCCGCCAGGCGGACGACCATCGCGGTGCCCGGGTCCGGGTCCTCGGCGGGGTCGCGGCCGTGCCAGCGGCGCATCGCCGCGTTCAGCGGTTCGGCCTGCTCCGGGTCGGCCGCGGCGGCCGTGATGGCAGACCAGCGCCGGTAGGCGCGGGCCTCGCCGGTGAGGATCTCGAACGTCGCCTCGACGTAGGCGCGGGTGTAGGCGCTCGGCGCGCCGTCCCCGTAGGAGTCGATGTAGGTGGCGATCAGGTCGTCGAACTCCTCGATGACCCGCGCCACCATCGCCCGGACCAGCGCCTCCTTGGTGGGGAAGTGGTAGAGCAGCCCGCCCTTGCTGACGCCGGCGCGGTCGGCGACCGCGGTGAGCGTCAGTGCCTGCGTCCCCTGCTCGGACAGGACGGCCTCGGCGGCGTCCAGCAGCGCTTCCCTCTTCATGACCCCTCCACTGTACCGGCTGGACGGTACACAAACGCAACCCGGCCGGCGGGTGCGCTATTCCCGGTGCCCGCGCGACATTTCCGGCATCCGCGCAACCCCCCGGCCACCGGTGGGGAACAGGGCGGGCGCGGATACTGTTGACCGCGTGGTGACCTACCTCGACCATGCGGCGACGACCCCGATGCTGCCCGAGGCCATCGAGGCGATGACGGCCGAACTGCGGGAGCTCGGCAACCCGTCCTCGCTGCACGCGGTGGGGCGGCGCGCCCGCCGCGTCGTCGAGGAGTCCCGGGAGATCATCGCCGAGGCGTTCGGCGCCCGGCCGAGCGAGGTCGTGTTCACCTCCGGCGGCACCGAGGCCGACAACCTCGCGATCAAAGGACTCTACTGGGCCCGCCGGGCCGCCGACCCGGCCCGCACCCGCGTGCTGGCCGGCGCCATAGAGCACCACGCCGTGATGGACGCGGTGCAGTGGCTCGCCGACCACGAGGGGGCCGAGGTCGCCTGGCTGCCGGTGGACGGGCTCGGCCGCGTCCGCCCCGAGGTGCTGCGCGAGGCGCTCGGCGAGGGCGACGACGTGGCCCTCACCACCGTGATGTGGGCCAACAACGAGGTCGGGACCGTCCAGCCCATCGCCGATCTCGCCGCCGCCGCCCGTGAGCGGGGCGTCCCGCTGCACACCGACGCCGTCCAGGCGGCCGGGCAGCTGCCCATCGGGTTCGGGGCGAGCGGAGCGCAGGCCCTCACGGTCACCGGGCACAAGCTCGGCGGCCCGATCGGTGTCGGCGCGCTGCTGCTCGCCAAGCCGAAGGAGCCGGTGTTCCTCGACCCGGTACCGCTGCTGCACGGCGGCGGGCAGGAGCGCGACGTCCGGTCCGGGACGCTCGACACCGCCGCCATCGCCGGGTTCGCCGCCGCCGTGCAGGCCACCGTCGCCCGCCGGGACGCCGAGGCGCGCCGCCTGGCCGAGCTGCGCGACCGGCTGATCGAGGAGGTCCGCGCCGCGGTGCCCGACGCGGTCCTGAACGGCGACCCCGCCGACCGGCTGCCGGGCAACGCGCACTTCTCCTTCCCCGGCTGCGAGGGCGACGCCCTGCTCATGCTGCTGGACGCGCGCGGCATCGCCTGCTCCACCGGGTCCGCGTGCTCGGCCGGCGTCTCGCAGCCGAGCCACGTCCTGCTGGCGATGGATGCGAGCCCCGAACGCGCCCGCGGATCGCTGCGCTTCACCCTCGGCCACACCTCCACCGAGGCGGACGTGAAAGCCCTCGCCGACGCCATCGGTCCGGTGGTCGAACGCGCCCGCCGCGCGGGGCTCAGCTGATCTGTCCTGGTTTGACCGTCCCTTGAACGGGGACAGCGTTGCCCGTGACGACGGATGTGCGCGACGGGATCAAGCAGGCGGCTGGACACCCCTGGTTTCACCGCATGTCACGGGTCGGCCTGGTCGCCCGGGGCCTCCTCTACCTGCTCATCGGCTGGCTCGCCCTGCAGGTGGCCTTCGGAGGCGGCGGGAAGGAGGCCGACCGCAAGGGCGCGCTGCAGGCGGTCGCCGACAAGCCCGGCGGCCCGGCCGTCCTCTGGCTGATGATCGCGGGCTTCGCCGCGCTCGCCCTCTGGCAGTACGCCGAAGCCGTGTACGGACGTCCCGTCTCCGACGGTGACAAACCCCACAAGCGGCTGACCTCGGGCGTGCGCGGCGTCATGTACTCGGCCGGCTGCGCGGGGACCCTCGCGTTCCTTCTCGGCCACCAGGGCACGTCGAGCGATCAGCAGTCCAAGACCCTCACCGCGCGGCTGATGGGCGAGCCGGGCGGCCGGTGGCTCGTCCTCGCGATCGCCGCCGGTTTCGTGATCTGGGGCGCCGTCGTGGTCGTCAACGGCGTCCGGCGCCAGTTCATGGAGGAGCTGGAGACCGCCGCGATGAGCGAGGCCGCGCGCCGCTTCGTCCAGCCGTTCGGGATCGTCGGCGGCACCGCCCGCGGCCTCGTCGGCGTCGCCGTCGGCGCCTTCCTCGCCTACGCCGCCATCAGCTTCCAGCCGCAGAAGGCCCACGGGCTCGACGGCGCGCTCCGCGAGTTCGCCGACACACCGGCCGGCCCCTGGGGCCTGGCGGCGGTCGCCGCGGGCGTGCTGACCTTCGGCCTCTACTCGTTCTGCGAGGCCCGCTGGCGCAAGGTGGACGCGACCCGTCAGGGCTGGTAGGGCGCGAGGGCCTTCCAGCCCGGGTCGGCCGTGGAGGCGACCTTGGCCTTGCCCTCCGGCCAGCCGGCCGCGAGCTGGTCGAGCTCGGAGATGACGCCCGAGTCGGGGTCGGCGTACAGGTGGAAGACGCGCAGGCCGTCGCCGGTCTCCCGGACGGCGAGGACCGCGCGGTCGCCGAGCTTGTTCAGCTTCTTCTCGAAGGCGCGCAGCGCGCCCGCCGACGGCTCCACCGGCAGCCTGTCGGGGTTGCTGTTGGCGTACGGGACGGTGATCGCCACGTGCAGGTCGCAGAGCGGGTAGTCCTGCCGGTGCAGCGGGAACCGGGCACCGAGGCGCGCGGGGTGCCCGCGGGGGGTGCGGCCCTCGCCGGTCAGCCAGGCGGGCTCGGCGAACGGCTCGGCGACCTGCTCGACGACCGCGGGCAGCATCGACGGCGCCAGCGAGTCGATCGGCGACTCCGTCGCGATCGCGACCTCGCCGATCCAGCGGGCCACATCGTCCTCGCCGAGCGCCCAGTACAGGACGTTCAGCGCCACCTGGAGCTGCTGCTCCTCGGCGACGAACAGGAAGTCGGGGTGGTAGGCGGTGATGTGCACGCGGGCGCGGTCGGTGTCGGCGCGCATGCCCAGCCGGACGTACTCGAGGTCGAACTCGTGGTCGCCGAGGATGAGGTCCTGGTTGAGCATCTCCGGGTCGGCCTGGCGCGCGGGGTAGAACCTCCACCCGGCGGCCGCGCCGCCGGTCGGCGCTGCCCGCACCCAGCGCTCGGTGACCCCGCGCAGCCCCGGGTCGCCGCCGCCGGTCACGGTCAGTGACGGGTTCCGGTCGTCGGCGCCGCCGATCTCCCACTGCAGCCCCGTGTGGATCTTGTGGACGCGGCGCGACAGCTCCTCGATCGTCTCCGCCGACAACCCCTCGCCGGGCGCGGCGGCCTCCGGCGCGTCGGGCTCGGGCCCGGCGGCCAGCGACGCCTCGATCGTCGGGCGGGCCTGCGCCCACCACTCCCAGAACTCGCTGATGGCGGGCGGTGCGACGGCGGACGCCTCGCGCGGACGTCGGAAGATTCCCATAGCGGCCCCAATCGTACGCGGAAATGCGGACTGCCGACCGGGCCGCGCCGCGTACGCTCGAAGGACTATGACCTTGCGTGTACTCGCCGCCATGTCCGGCGGCGTCGACTCCGCCGTGGCCGCCGCCCGCGCCGCCGAGGCCGGGCACGACGTCACCGGCGTCCACATGGCCCTGTCCAGCAACCCCCAGTCCTACCGCACGGGGGCGCGCGGCTGCTGCACCCTGGAGGACTCCCGGGACGCCCGCCGCGCCGCCGACGTGATCGGCATCCCCTTCTACGTCTGGGACCTCGCCGAACGGTTCCACAAAGACGTCGTGGAGGACTTCGTCAGCGAGTACGCCGCCGGCCGCACCCCGAACCCGTGCCTGCGCTGCAACGAGAAGATCAAGTTCGCCGCGCTGCTGGACCGCGCGATGGCGCTCGGCTTCGACGCCGTCTGCACCGGCCACTACGCCCGGCTGGAGGACGGCGTCCTGCGCCGCGGCGTCGACGCCGGCAAGGACCAGTCGTACGTGCTGGCCGTCTGCACGCCCGAGCAGCTCGCGCACGCGCTGTTCCCGCTCGGCGACACCGCCAAGGCCGACATCCGGCGGGAGGCGGAGCGGCGCGGCCTCCAGGTCGCCGACAAGCCCGACAGCCACGACATCTGCTTCATCGCCGACGGCGACACGCGCGGCTTCCTCGCCGAGCGGCTCGGCTCGGCCAAGGGCCCGATCGTCGACACCGACGGCAACGAGGTCGGCGAGCACGACGGCGCCTACGCCTACACGATCGGCCAGCGCAAGGGCCTGCGGCTCGGCACCCCGGCCCCGGACGGGCGCCCCCGCTACGTCCTCGGCATCTCGCCGGTGACGAACACGGTGACCGTCGGATCGCGCGAGGACCTGGACGTCCGCGAGATCACCGGCGAGCGCCCGGTGTGGCTGAGCGAGCCCCGCGGCGGCCCGTTCGCCTGCGAGGTGCAGCTCCGCGCCCACGGCGAGGTCTACCCCTGCACGGCCGAGCAGGACGGCGAAGACCTGCGCATCCGCCTGTCCGAGCCCGCCCGCGGCGTCGCACCCGGCCAGGCCGCCGTCCTCTACGACGCCGACCGCGTCCTGGCCTCATCCACCATCGCGGAAACCGCCACTGTTCCCGCCTGACCCAGGCACGGAACTGAACACGGACCTCAGCCACCTCCGCAACCCCGCGACAACCGGAACCACTGCGATCGCGTCCGAAGGCAGGTTGCGAGCGAAGCGAGAAACCTGATCGCGCAGCGAGCCGCCAAGGCGAGTTCGAAGCGATGCAGCGATCGCACCGTAGTGCCCGCCGAAGGAGGGCCCCCAGGGCCCGACGCCAAGGGCACTACAGTGGGCACATGGAGTTCGGTGTTTCGACGTTCGTGACCGATGACGGGATCGGGCCGGCGGCGCTCGGGCGCGCGCTGGAGGAGCGCGGGCTCGGGTCGCTGTTCCTGGCCGAGCACACGCACATCCCGGTGAAGCGGGAGTCGCCGTGGCCGGGCGGGGCCGAACTGCCCCGGATGTACTACCGGACGCTCGACCCGTTCGTGGCGCTGACCGCCGCGGCGGCGGTGACCGAGCGGCTCCGCGTCGGGACGGGCATCGCCCTCGTCATCCAGCGGGACCCGATCATCCTGGCCAAGGAGGTCGCCTCCCTCGACCTGGTCTCCGGCGGGCGCGCCGTGCTCGGTGTCGGCGCCGGCTGGAACCGGGAGGAGATGCGCAACCACGGCACCGAGCCCACCACCCGGATGCGGCTGCTCCGCGAGCGCGTGCTGGCCGTCAAGGAGCTGTGGACGAAGGACGAGGCCGAGTTCCACGGCGAGTTCGTCGACTTCGACCCGGTGTTCTCCTACCCGAAGCCCGTCCAGGACCCGCACCCGCCCGTGATGATCGGCGGTGCCGGGCCGACGACCTTCGACCGGGTCGTCGAGTTCGGCGACGGCTGGATGCCGATCTACGGGCGCGGCACGGACGTGCTGGCCGCGCAGATCGCCGAGCTGCGGGAGCGGGCGGGCCGCCGGGTGCCGGTCACGGTGTTCGGGGTGCCCGGCAGGCGCGAGACCGTCGCCGAACTGGAGGCCGCGGGCGTCGACGAGGTGCTGTTCAACCTGAAGACCGAGCCGGAGGGCGACACGCTCCGCTACCTGGACCGGCTCGCGGAACTGGTGTGATCACCGCGCCGCTAGGCTTTCCGGTGTGACCGATTATCCCTGGCGGGCCGCAACGGCGACCGGTGTCGGGTCCTATCCGGGGACCGACCCCGCGGAGGCGCTGCGGGTCGTCCTCGGCGAGCTGCCCGAGCTGCCGCACCTGCCGGAGCTGCCCGCGCGCGGTCCCGGCGCCGACCTGACCGGGCGGACGGCCGGGCTGCTGATCGACATGCCGGTGCGGGTCGAGCCGTCCGGGTGGCGGTTCTCCGACCGCCCCGGCCGCGACACGCTGCGCGCCCGCGACCATCTCGCGCGGGACCTGGACGTCCTGGAGGAGGTCGCGGGCGGGCACGACGGCCCGTTCAAGATCCAGGTGTGCGGGCCGTGGACGCTGGCGTCCACGATCGAGCTGCGGCACGGCGACCGGGCGCTGAAGGACCCGGGCGCCGTCCGCGACCTGGCCGCCTCGCTCGCCGAGGGCGTCGCCGCGCACGTCGCGGACGTCCGCCGCCGGCTGCCCGCGGCGGACATCGTCCTGCAGCTGGACGAGCCGGGCCTGCCCGCCGTCCTCGCCGGGACGGTCCCCACCGCCAGCGGGTTCTCCCGGCTGCGCGCGATCGAGGAGCCCGTCGCCGAGGACGTCCTCCGGGCGGTGATCGAGGCGGCCTGCGAGGACGGCACCGCCTACCCCGTCGTGCACTGCTGCGCCCGCAACGTCCCGTACGCGCTGCTGCGCGGCGCCGGCGCGAAGGCGATCTCGGTCGATCTGCGGCTGGTGCCGAGACGCGACGACGACGCCGTGGGGGAGACGATCGACGCGGGGACGGCCCTGTTCCTCGGCGCGGTGCCCGCGACCGACGCCGTCCTGCCGTCCCTCCAGGCGACCGGGGAGCCGGTGAAGGAGCTGTGGCGGCGGCTCGGGTTCCCGCCCGCGCAGATCGCGAAACAGGTCGTGATCACTCCGGCCTGCGGCATGGCTGGGGCATCGCCCCGGTACGTCCGGGAAGCGCTCAAGCGGTGCCGTGAAACGGCCCGCATGCTTTACGAGGCCGCCGACTGAGGAGCGCTCATAATGTCGGACGCGGCGGCGAGAATAAGGGCATGACCATGAGCGACGGCGTTCCCACCGAGGCCCGGCAGCGGCACCGCCGGCTGACCGAAGAACTCGACGAGGCCAACTACCGGTACTACGTCCTCGACCAGCCGACGCTCACCGACGCCGACTACGACGAGCGGATGCGGGAGATCCGCGCGCTGGAGGAGGGGCACCCCGAACTGGTCACGCCCGACTCGCCGACGCAGAAGGTCGGCGCGCCGATCGTCACCGACTTCGCGACCGTCCAGCACCTGGAGCGGATGCAGAGCCTCGACAACGCGATGAGCGCCGACGAGCTGCTCGCGTGGGACGAGCGCGTCGTCAAGGAGGTCGGCGAGGTCGCCGGCTACCTGTGCGAGCTCAAGATCGACGGGCTGGCGATCGCGCTGGTCTACGAGAACGGGCGGCTGACGCGCGGGGTCACCCGCGGCGACGGGCGCACCGGCGAGGACGTCACCAACAACATCCGCACCATCGCCGACATCCCGGACCGGCTGGCGGGGGAGGGCTGGCCGGACGTCCTGGAGGTGCGCGGCGAGGTCTTCCTGCCCGTCGAGGGGTTCGAGCAGGTCAACGCCGCCCAGGTCGAGGCCGGCCGGGAGCCGTTCGCCAACCCGCGCAACGCGGCGGCCGGCTCGCTGCGGCAGAAGGACCCGCGGGTCACCGCGCACCGTCCGCTCGGGATGCTCGTCCACGGGTTCGGCGCCTGGCGGGGCGGGACGTACCCGGAGAGCCAGTCCGGGGCGTACGAGATGATGCGCGGCTGGGGCCTGCCGGTCAGCGACCGGTACAAGGTCGTCGGCGGAATGGACGCCGTCCGCGAGTACATCGACGAGTACGGCGAGAACCGGCACGACCCCGCCTACGAGATCGACGGGGTCGTGGTGAAGGTCGACCAGTTCGCGCTGCAGCGGCGGCTCGGGTCGACGAGCCGGGCGCCGCGCTGGGCGATCGCGTGGAAGTACCCGCCCGAGGAGGTCAACACCAAGCTCCTCGACATCAAGGTCGGAGTCGGGCGGACCGGGCGCATCACCCCGTACGGCGTGATGGAGCCGGTGAAAGTGGCGGGCTCGACGGTCGACCGGGCCACGCTGCACAACGCGGGCGAGGTCAAGCGCAAGGGCGTGCTGATCGGCGACACCGTCGTGCTGCGCAAGGCCGGCGACGTCATCCCCGAGATCGTCGCACCGGTGACCGCGCTGCGGGACGGCTCCGAGCGCGAGTTCCAGATGCCCCAGCACTGCCCCGAGTGCGGCACCGAACTGGCGTACGAGAAGGAGGGCGACGCCGACATCCGGTGCCCGAACGCGCAGTACTGCCCGGGGCAGCTGCGCGAGCGCCTGTACTTCGTCGCGAGCCGCAACGCGCTCGACATCGAGGCGCTCGGATACGTGGCGGCGACCGCGCTGACGCAGCCGCTGGAGCCGTCCGACCCGCCGGTGCGGAACGAGGGCGACCTGTTCCACCTGACCGTCGACCGGCTGCTGCCGATCCGCAGCATCGTGCTCGACTCCAAGACGGGCACGGCGAAGACCGACCCGAAGACCGGTGAGCCGAAGGTCGTGTCGTTCTTCGCCAACAAGGAGGGCGAGCCGAAGAAGACCGTCGAGATCCTCTTCGAGGAGCTGGAGAAGGCCAAGCGGCAGCCCCTGTGGCGGGTGCTGGTGGCGCTGTCGATCCGGCACGTCGGCCCGTCCGCGGCGCGCGACCTGGCCCGCGAGATGCGCTCGATGGACGCGATCGCGAACGCGACCGAGGAGGAGCTCGCGGCGGTCGACGGCGTCGGGCCGACGATCGCGGCGTCGATCAAGACGTGGTTCGCGGTCGACTGGCACCGGGAGATCGTCGACAAGTGGCGGGCCGCCGGCGTCCGGATGGAGGACGAGGGCGCCGCGGGCCCGCGCCCGCTGGAGGGCGTCACCGTGGTGATCACCGGCTCGCTGGAGGAGTACAGCCGGGACTCGGCGACCGAGGCGGTGCAGCGGCTCGGCGGCAAGGTGTCCGGGTCGGTGTCGAAGAAGACCGGCTTCGTGGTCGTGGGCGACAGTCCCGGGTCCAAGTACGACAAGGCCGTCAAGCTGGGCGTGCCCGTCCTGGCCGAGGACGGCTTCCGCGTCCTGCTCGCCGAGGGGCCGGATGCGGCCAAAAACGTGACTTTGCGCGCCGATGAATGACCCCGCGTGATCATGGGGGTCTCACCAGGTTCGCGTTACTCAGGGGTACACTCCAGTTACCCAACGATGAGCGGCGGGTACGGAACGGCATAACGGAACGTACGCAAACGGTTTCGCGAAGTTGAGCGGAGGCCGTACCCTCCCTCTCATCACGACCTGTACCTGAATCTCCGGACGTAACACCCGGGGGGCGTCCCCCGAGGTCGGGGACGCCCGGTGCCGGGGGACGGCCCCCCGAACCCCCCGAGGATGTGATGAAGGACCCGAACAACACACGGAACACGGCCCCGCGCCGTGGTTCCCCGTTGTGGATCTACTTCGTCGTGGTCATCCTGCTCGGCGTCACGGCCGGCGGGGCCGCGTTCTCCGGGCTGAGCTCCGCCGATCTGGACGCGCTCGTCAGCACGCCGCTGTTCTGGATCCTCGGCTGCTTCATCGTGTTCGGCGAGCTGCGCCCGATCATCACCCCCGGCTCCACCGAGAACAACGGCGCCACCACCTCGACCACGTTCTCGTTCGCCGCGCTGCTGTACGCCGGCCTGCCGATCGCCGCCGCCCTGCAGGCCATCGCCGTCATCACCTGCGGGATCTTCCGCGGCCGCGCCCCGCACCGGATCGCCTTCAACGCCGCCCAGTACACCCTCAGCCTCGCCGCGGCCCAGCTCGTCCTCGCCCTGTTCGGCAACCTCGCCACCCCGTCCGACCTGTGGGTGCCGCACGGCTCCGACCTGCCCGCGATCGCGCTCGCCGGCGCCGTCTACTTCGCCTGCAACGACACCCTCGTCGGCTCCGCCGTCGCCCTGCACGCGCGCGTCTCGCTGGTCAAGGCGCTCCGCATAGACCTCGCCTACCAGGTGCTCGTCCACCTGGCCCTGCTCGGCCTGGCCCCGCTGATGGTCGTCGCGATGGACCGGTCCGCGCTGTTCGTGCCGCTCATCGTCCTGCCGTTCATCGCCGTCTACATGAACGCGTCGGTGTCCGTGCGGCGCGAGCACCAGGCCCTGCACGACGGGCTGACCGGGCTGCCCAACCGCAAGCTGCTGATCGTCCGCACCGAGGAGGCCCTCGCCACGGCGCGGGGCGCGGAGAGACGCGGCGCCGAGCGGCGCCGCCTCGCCCGCCGCAAGACCGCCGACCCGTCCGACCACCGCGCCGGGCTGTTCCTCCTCGACCTCGACCGGTTCAAGGAGGTCAACGACACCCTCGGCCACCCCACCGGCGACCGGCTCCTGCAGCTCGTCGCGCACCGGCTCACCCACAGCGTCCGCCCCGGCGACCTCGTGGCGCGGCTCGGCGGCGACGAGTTCGCGGTGCTGCTGCCGACCGTCCGCGACGAGGCCGCCGCCCGCGAGGTCGCCGCCCGGCTGCGCGCCGCGCTCAGCGAACCCGTCCGCCTCGACGGCATGTCGTTCGACCTGGAGGCGAGCGTCGGCATCGCGCTGTTCCCCGACCACGCGCCCGACTTCGAACTGCTCCTGCAGCGCGCCGACGTGGCCATGTACAACGCCAAGGAGGCCCGCACCGGCGTCGAGATCTACTCGCCGGCCAAGGACCGCAACTCCCCGGCCCGGCTCAGCATGCTCGGCGACCTCCGCCGCGCCATCGACCGCTCCGAACTCGAACTGTTCTACCAGCCGAAGGTCTCGCTGCGGGACGGCCACCTCGTCGGCATGGAGGCCCTGCTGCGCTGGCGGCACCCCGACCAGGGACTCCTCGAACCCGATGCGTTTCTGTCCATCGCCGAGCAGACCTACCTGATGCGCTCCATCACCCACCACGTCGTCACCGCCGCGCTCGCGCAGACCGCCGCCTGGTGGCGCGAGGACCTCGCCGTCCAGGTCGCCGTCAACGCCTCCGGCCGCGACCTCCTCGACACCGGCCTCGCCGAGACCATCGAGGAGGGCCTGCTCGCCCGCGGCCTGCCCGCCGCCGCGCTCCAGCTGGAGATCACCGAGCGGATCCTGATGAACGAGCCCGCCTACGCCTCCGACACCGTCGGCGCCCTCGCCGACCTCGGCATCCCGCTCAGCCTGGACGACTTCGGCACCGGCTACTCCTCGCTCGTCCGGCTCAAGCGCCTGCCCGTCGAGGAGATCAAGATCGACGCCTCCTTCGTCGGCCGCATCGCCGAATCCCCCGACGACGCCGTCATCGTCCGCTCCATCGTCGACCTCGTCCGCACCCTCGGCCTCCGCTCCGTCGCCGAAGGCGTCGAAGACCCCGCCACCGCCGAGGCCCTCCGCGACATGGGCTGCGACGCCGCCCAAGGCTGGCACTTCGGCCGCCCCATGGACGCCCCCACCG
>NZ_SMJW01000246.1 GCF_004348335.1 Actinomadura bangladeshensis
CCGGGCGCCTCTCACCCCCGAACCCCGCCGAACCGGCTCCCCTCGGCGAAAAGCCCCAGGCCACGACCGAAGACCCTCCGTAGGGAGGCGTCGTTCTAGTCCATGACGGGGGCGACGGCGCGGACGGTGTCGATCGTGTCGGCTTCACTCGCGGACTTGTCGGGGCGGTAGCGGAGCACGCGGGCGAACCGCAGGGCGATGCCGCCGGGGTAGCGGGGGCTGTGCTGGACGCCGTCGAACGCGATCTCCACGACGAGTTCGGGCCGGACGTGGACCGTCCAGTCGTCCTCGCGGACTGACAGCGCTCGGAGCCTCTCGGTCTGCCAGGCGAGCAGTTCGTCGGTGAGGCCCTTGAACGTCTTGCCGAGCATCACGAACCCGCCCGTCTCGGGATCGCGCGCGCCGAGGTGCAGGTTGGACAGCAGCCCGCGCCGCCGCCCGTGCCCCCACTCCACGGCGAGCACGACGAGGTCGAGCGTGTGCCGCGGCTTCACCTTGATCCACCCCGCGCCGCGCCGCCCGGCCGTGTAGGGCGTGTCGAGCGACTTGATCACGACGCCTTCATGCCCCCGCGCGACGGCCTCGTCGAACACCTCCTTGGCGTGCACGGGATCGCCCGTGACCACCCGGGGCATGCACAGCTCCTCCGGCACGACCCGCGCCAGCGCCGCGTTCCGCTCCGCCCCCGGCGCATCGAGCAGATCGGCACCGTCCAGGTACAGGACGTCGAACAGGAAGACGCTCAGCGGCACCGGTTCGGTGTTCTTCGCCGTGCGCGTCGCGGTGCGGGCGGCGGTCACCTGGAAGGGGTGGGGACGGCCGTCCGGACGCAGGGCGATGAGTTCGCCGTCGAAGACGGCCTCGCCGACGGGCAGCCGCCGGACGGCCTCCACCACCTCCGGGAGGCGGGAGGTGATCTCGTCGAGGGTGCGGGTGAAGACGCGCACCTCATCGCCCGAGACGTGCACCTGGGCGCGGATGCCGTCGAGCTTCCACTCGACGGCGGCCTCCGCCTTGAGCTTGGCGAACGCGTCGTCCGTGGACGGCGCCGACGCGGCCAGCATCGGCTTGATCGGGCGGCCGACCTCCAGGGTGAAGGCGCGCAGGCCGGCGACGCCGTCGGCGAGGGCCGCCGTGGCGACCGGCCCCAGCGAGCCGCGGAGCATGAACGCCCGGCGCACCTCGGCGGGCTTCACCTCGGCGGCGGCGGCGATCGCCTCGGCCATCACGCCGTCCAGCGCGCCCTGGCGCAGTTCGCCCGCCAGGAGCCTGATGAGGAAGTCCTGCTCGGGACGGGTGGCGCGGGCCATGACACCGGCGACGAGCTCGCGGCGGCGGGCCACCGAGCCGGGCCCGGACACGGCGCCGATCTCGGTGAACGCCGCGTCGACCTCCGGGACGGTCAGGGACGGCCCGGCCGCGGGCGGCGGGACGTCCCGCAGCGCGGCGTACCCCACCCCGATCTGGCGTTGCGGCAGCTCACCCGACAGGTAGGCGACCACGGTGGCGGCCTCGTCGGCGTCGGCGCGGCGCAGGCACTCCGCGAGCGCGCTTACCTTGGCCTTCCGGCCCGAGGTGCCCGCCACCGCCCCCGACGTCCGCGCGATGTCAGCGATCAGCACCCTCCCAGTGTGACCCCGGGGTCTGACAATCGGCACCGTCAGGGGGCCTGGTCAGGGGCGGCGCGCCTGACTACGTTGACGGGAGGCGGGTCATGACGCGATGGGGGAGTGAGGAGCGGGACGTGGGGCTGCAGCGTCCGGTCGAACCGTTCCACCGGCCGTACGCCGGGCCGGAGCCGCCGTCTCCGGGACGCCGGCCGAGGCGGCTGGTCGCGCTGGCCGTGGCGGCGGCCGCGTTCGCCGCGGCCGCGGTCGCGGTGTTCCTGGTGGCGCCGGGCAGGGGCGGGGGCGCCGACCGGGCCTCCGTGGAGCCCCGGCACACCGCGCCGAGGGCGTCCGAGCCCGCGCAGCGGATCGTCACGGCGCTGCCGCCGCCGTGCGGGACGGTGTCGGAGGGCACCGTGGCGAAGGCGGTCCCGAAGGCGACGAAGCGGCAGAGCGCGAACTCGACGCTCATCACGTGCACGTACTCCTCGACGGGGTCGGCGTTCCGCTGGCTGCGGGTGGAGGCGCGGCTGTACGCGCCCGCCTACACCGCGACGCCGGTGCGGGACGCCGAGAGCTACTACGACGCGCAGTGGGCGCAGGCGCACGACGCGCCGCTCGTCCGGACGATCGCGCTGGAGCGCGCGGGCGGCGTCGGGGACGAGGCGTACCGCTGGTTCAAGGCGGACGAGGGGCAGCCGACCGTGGTCGGGCAGGTCACGGCCCGGGTCCGCAACGCGGTCTTCACGGTCAGCTACAGCGAGCAGGCGCCGGCGAGGGCGCGGGGGGCGGAGCGGGAGCGGGCGATCCTCGCCACGGCGACCGCCGCCGCGCGCGAAGTCCTCAGCGCGCTAAATGATTTCTGACCTCATTCGGCCGATCATGGCATATTTGCTGTCAGCACCTTCTAAGGTGATTCGGTCAAGGGGAGGCGGTATGCCGATCGTGCCCCCGCGCCAGGCAATCGATCGGCGTACTGGCAACGCCTGGGAGGAGGAGGCGACGTCGTGACCGTGCAATCGGTTGGAGTGTCCTGGGTGAGATAGTCCCAGGCAGGCGCACATGTACCCCCGACGGGCCGCGGAGTGGACCCCCGCTCCGCGGCCCTTTGCGTGCCGTCGACCGGACCAATGCGCGCATTACCGAACTGCTTTCTAAAAAGCCTTTCGACATCGAGATAAACGGCCGACGACTAGAACCTGTTATGACTCCAGTAGACCCGAGCGGATCCACACGTCACGGGCCCGCCCGTCCAGGAAGCCGACCTCGTCGAAGAACGCGGTGCACTTGCGGAACGCCCACGCCATCGTCGCCCGCCGGTGCGGGCTGCGCGCCGCGACCCGCCGCGCGAGCTTCGGGTCGAGCCCCACCGCCGTGTAGCAGGACGGGTGGATCACCTGCGTCGCCATCAGCCGCGTCGCCTGCGCCATGCCGTAGGCCGCCGCCCGCCGCTGCAACGCCGGGGCGGTCGCGACGAGCCGCTTCAGCTCCTCGCGCGCGTACTTGATGTGCCGCGCCTCCTCGATCACGTGGATCCGGGTGACCTGCCGGATCATCGGCTGCACGCCCTCGTCCGGGAACGTCAGCCGCTGGAACGCGTCGGTGAACTCCTCGACGACGAGCGTGCCCGCGAACATCGGCATCGGGTCGTAGACGGCCCCGAACAGCTTCGCGAAGTGGTACTCCAGCGCGCGCGGCCGGTGCGTGCGCAGCCCGCACGTCCGCACCATCCGGCCGAACATCTTCGAGTGCCGGCACTCGTCGGCGATCTCGGTCAGCGCGTACGCCACGTGGTCGCTGTCGTAGCGGTGCCGGTAGGCGTGCATGACCAGCGACTGCATGAGCAGCATCTCCGACCAGATGCCGAACGAGGCGATGCTGCACATCTCCCGCTTGGTCAGCTCGACCCGCTGCCGGTGCGTCAGCGCGTCCCACAGCGGCGTCTCGTAGACCGACACGAGCTGCGGCGGCATGTAGAACGCGTCCGGGTCCTGCGGCGCGTCCCAGTCGACGTCCACGTCCGGGTCGAACGAGTGCCTGCGGGACGTCCGCAGCAGCCGCTCGGCCACCACCTCCCGATGCGTCAGCTCCAGCGTGTGGTCGCCGTCCCTGCACCTGATCCGCGCCGTCCAGGTACGCGGACGGCCGTCGCCGAGCAGCACATCGGGGGGCATCGATCCTTCACCTCGGAGAGTGTCGGGGGCCGCGCCCGGCGCGGGCGTCAGCCCTGGGGGGCGGGGATTCTGGCCAGGAGGCGGACGGTGGCGGGGGACACGCGGGACAGCGCGCGCAGCAGGTGGCCCTCGAAGTTGACCGGGACCACGGCCTTGTTCTTGATGATGGCGTCGACGACCCGCTCGGCGACCTTCTCCGGCGGGTAGTTGCGGAGCTGGATGGCCTTCTGGCCGCGCTGCTTCAGCTTCTCCGGGGACCCGGTGCCCCCGTCGGCGAAACTGCCGTTCCTGACCAGGTCGGTGCTGACGAAACCGGGGCAGACGGCGGTGACGCCGATGCGGGAGCCGGCCAGTTCGGCGCGCAGGCACTCGCTCAGCATCAGGACGGCGGCCTTCGTCGTGCAGTACGCGGGCATCACCCGCCACGGCGCGAACGCCGACGCGGAGGAGATGTTGACGATGTGGCCGCCGAAGTTCGGCTTGTCGGGCTTGTTGGGGAGGGCCTGGACGCGGTCGCGCATCTGCTTGCCGAACAGGCGCGAGCCGTGGATGACGCCCCACAGGTTCACGTCGACGACCCGGTGCCAGTCGTCCAGCCCGGTGTCGAGGAAGGAGCCGGCGACCGCGATCCCGGCGTTGTTGACGACGATGTCGGGGACGCGGTGCGCCTCCTTCACCTCGGCGGCGAACGCCTCCATCGCGGCGGCGTCGGACACGTCCACCCGGTACGCGGTGCCGCCGGTGCCGATCGACTTGGCGCGGGCGACGGTGCGCTCGGCGGCGGGCAGGTCGATGTCGGCCGCGATGACGCTCGCCCCGCTCTCGGCCAGCGCGAGCGTGATGGCGCGGCCGATCCCGCTGCCGGCTCCGGTGACGACGGCGAGCGCTCCATCGAAATGCGCGAGTGGCATCCAGACCTCCGAGGTGTGCGGACCGAGTGATCGAGGACCGAGTGATCCAAACGTACTCAGTCAGCCCCCGGCGGCGTCGGCGATGACCGCGTCCACCTCGGCCTTGCGGGCGGCCTCCTCGGCGGCGAACCGCTCGGTGTCGAGCTTCTCGGCGATCTCCTCGTCCTGGTTCATGAGCGCCTCAAGGTCGGCCTTGGACATGTCGAGGACGCCCATGTCGTCGTAGACCTGCTGGATCCGCTCGCTCCACAGCCCGATGTCCTTCACGCACGGGACGATCCGGCTGAACAGCAGGCTCTGGAACATCCGCATGTACGGGGAGTTCTCGACCATCTCGTCGACCTCCTTCGGGTCGATGCCGAAGTTGGTCCAGATCTCCCGGCCGCGGATGCGGTCGCGCATCAGGTAGCAGCCCTCGATGACGAAGTCCTCGCGCTCGCGGAGCTCGGCCGGCGACAGCTGCTTGTAGTAGTCGCGCAGCGCGAGGCGGCCGAACGCGACGTGCCGGGCCTCGTCCTGCATGACGTAGGCGAGGATCTGCTTCGGCAGCGGCTTGGTCGTGATGTCGCGGATGACGCCGAACGCGGCGAGCGCGAGGCCCTCGATGAGCACCTGCATGCCGAGGTAGGGCATGTCCCAGCGGGAGTCGGTGAGGGTCTCGTCCAGCAGGTCCTGCAGCTTGGTGTTGATCGGGTAGACCATCCCGACCTTCTCGTGCAGGAACCGGGTGAACAGCTCGACGTGCCGCGCCTCGTCCATCGTCTGGGTGGCGGAGTAGAACTTGGAGTCGAGGTCGGGCACCGACTCCACGATCCGCGCGGCGGTGACCATGGCGCCCTGCTCGCCGTGCATGAACTGGGAGAACTGCCAGGACGTGGAGTGCCGCCGCAGTTCGCCGCGCTCCTTGTCCGACAGCATGTCCCAGTACTTCGTCCCGTAGATGGCGAGGGACTGGTCGGGGACGCCGAGGACGTCGTGCGGGTCGACCTCGAGGTTCCAGTCGATGCGCTTGACGGAGTCCCACTGCTTGTCCTTGCCCTTCTGGTACAGGGCGAGGAGCCGGTCGCGGCCGTCGTCGTACTCCCAGGTGAACCGGGTGTCGCCGGCCATCGGCACGGTCCACTGGTCGGACGGGACGGGGTCGGTGTAGAGGTCGTGGGTCGACATGGGCACTCCTCCCCGAAGCGCGAACGTACGCTGTACGTCTCACGTACGATGTACGTACGGTGTCATGGGACACTTACCGGTGTCAACGACGCAGAGAGGAGCGACGGGTGGCCTCCGACACACCGCGTCCGGCCGACACCCCGCGTCCGGCGCTGACCCGGGACCGCATCGTGCAGGCCGCGGTCGCGCTGATCGAGCGGGAGAGCGCCGAGGCGCTGTCGATGCGCCGCGTCGCGGCCGAGCTGGACGTCGCCGTGATGTCGCTCTACAACCACGTCCCGAACAAGACCGCGCTGCTGGAGGGCGTCGCCGACCGGGTCGTCGCGGGCCTGGAGCTGGACGACGACCCCGCCCAGTCGTGGCAGGAGGGCGCGCGCGCCCTCGTCCGCGCGTTCCGCAAGGTCGCGCACGACTACCCGCGCTGCATGACGATCGTCCTCACCCACAAGGTCGATACCGCCGCGGGCCTGCGGCCGATGGAGCGGGCGCTCGCGCTGGCGGACGCCGCCGGGTTCGACGCGGCGACGGCCGTCCGCATCATGCGCGCGCTGCTCGCCTACGCGATCGGCGCCCAGATGCGCGAGGCCGGCATGGAGCAGATGCTCGGGCACCTGGAGGAGACCGGCGTCGAGTCGTGGAACCACCTCGACCCGGGCGAGTTCCGGCACGTCATCGCCTACGGCCCCGAGCTGGCCGCGCACGACCCCGAGAGCGACTTCGAGTTCGGCCTCGACCTGCTCATCTCAGCTCTGGAGGCGCTTCCTCGCCGATCGGCGGCGGAGCCGGACTGAGGTAGGGGCTGAGGCCGCGCCGGCAGAAGTCGGTCATGTGCCGGGCCGCGTCCTCGGCCGACACGTCCGGACGGCTGGTCAGCCACAGCGCCATCCGCTCGCTCGCCCCCATGATGATCTGCGTGTACGCCTCGATCGCGGCGGCGGGCGCGGACGGCGCGAACGTCGCCAGCACCCCCGCGATCAGCGCGCTCTGCTGCCGCCGGGTCGCCTCGACGGCCTCGGCGGTCTCCGGGGACGCGGCCGTCGGCTCGCGCAGCAGCATCGAGAACGAGTCGCCGTGGGAGTCGATGAAGGAGAAGTAGGCGACCATGCCGCGCCAGAGGATGTCGTCGGGGTCGGTGGCGCCCGCCATGGCCTTCTGCGTCACGTCGAGCAGTTCCGCCTTGGACCGGCTCACGCACGCCACGAGCAGGCCGTCCTTGGAGCCGAAGTATTCGTAGAGCATCGGCTTGGAGACCCCGCAGCGCTCGGCGATCTCGTCCATCGAGGTGGCCTGGTAGCCGCGCTCGCCGAACACCGCCTCCGCCACGTCCAGCATCTGCTGCTCGCGCGCCGCCCGGGACATCCGCTTGCGGCGTGGAGGGTGCGGTGTGGCGGCACTCACAGGGGAAACCTCTCTGTTGGACCTACCGTCAGTAACCTACTCCAGGTAACTTACCCCAAGTAGGTTACGCGAGAGGATGGGTTATGAGCGAGCGTGCCCCGGCGATCGTCATCATCGGTTCCGGCTTCGCCGGCCTCGGCATGGCGATCAGGCTCAAGCAGAACGGCTTCCACGACTTCGTCGTGCTGGAGAAGAGCGAGGCGCTCGGCGGGACGTGGCACGACAACACCTATCCCGGGTGCGCCTGCGACGTCCCCTCGCACATGTACTCGTTCTCGTTCGAGCTGAACCCCGGCTGGACGCGGATGTTCGCGCCGCAGCCGGAAATCCGCGCCTACATGGAGCGGACGGCCGACAAGTACCGGGTGCGCGAGCACATCCGCTTCGGCGCGCGGGTCGAGTCCATGGAGTACGACGACGACGCCAGGCGCTGGAACGTGGCGCTCGCGGACGGCAGCGTCCTCACCCCGAAGGCCATCGTGTCCGGCATCGGCGCCCTGCACGTCCCGTCCTTCCCGGACCTGCCGGGCATGGAGCGGTTCCAGGGCACCGCGTTCCACTCCGCCGAGTGGGACCACTCCTACGACCTCGCGGGCAAGCGCGTCGCCGTCATCGGGACGGGCGCGTCCGCGATCCAGTTCGTCCCGCAGGTCGCCAAGCAGGCCGCCGACCTCGTCGTCTTCCAGCGGACGGCGCCGTGGATCCAGCCGAAGCCCGACCTGCCGATCCCGGCCCCGGTGCGCACGGCGTTCGCGCGGGTGCCGGGCGCCGCCCGCGCGTTCCGCAACGGCATCTACTGGGCGCTGGAGGCCCGCGCCGTCGGCTTCACCATCGACCCGCGGCTGTCGACCCCGCAGGAGAAGATCGCCCGCCGGCACATCCACAAGCAGATCGCCGACCCCGGGCTGCGCGCGAAGGTGACGCCCGACTACACGATCGGCTGCAAGCGGATCCTGCTGTCCAACGACTACTATCCGGCGCTGACCCGCCCGAACGTGCACCTGGAGACGTCCGCGGTCGCCGAGGTCCGGGAGAACTCGATCGTCACGGCCGACGGCCGCGAGTACGAGGTCGACTGCATCATCTACGGCACCGGCTTCAAGGTGACCGACGCCCTCAACGAGCTGCGCGTCACCGGCCGCGGCGGCACCAAGCTCCAGGAGATCTGGGCGGACGGCATCGAGGCGCACCACGGCACCACCGTCCCCGGCATGCCGAACTTCTTCATGCTGCTCGGCCCGAACACCGGCCTCGGCCACACCTCCGTCGTCTTCATGATCGAGGTGCAGATCCGGCACGTGCTGAGCTGCCTGCGCCTCCTGCAGGACGCGGGCGCCGACGCGATCGAGCCGAAGCCGGAGGCGTCGCGCCGCTTCAACGACCGCATGCAGAGGCGGCTGCGCCGCGCCGTGTGGAACGAGGGCGGCTGCAGCAGCTGGTACCTGGACGACCAGGGCGTCAACCGCACCCTGTGGCCGGGCCACACCTTCGAGTTCTGGGCCGGCTCCCGCAAGGCCGACCCGGCCGAGTACATCATCACCCACTGAGCACGTCCGGGCCTGAAGGTAGACCCGGCAACGTCCGGGGGCGCCGCGCGCGCGGCGCCCCCGGACGTGTTAGTCATGAGGGCATGCCGAAGCCGCTGATGCCGAGCTGGCTCCCCAGCTTCAACAAGGTGGTCACCAACCGGATCCAGGGCGTGTACGCGCCCTACCTGCCGCCGCTCGCCGTGATCGTCCACCGTGGCCGCAGGACGGGCCGCGAGTACCGGACGCCGGTCACCGCGTTCCGCAGCGGCGGGCGGCTCATCGTCGGGCTCCCGTACGGGCGCGACACCGACTGGGTCCGCAACCTGCTCGCCGAGGGGCGCGGCGGCGTGGAGCGGCTCGGCCGCCTCCACCGCATCGCCGGTCCGCACGTGCTGACCGGCGCCGAGACCGGCGGCCTGCCCGCGCCGGTGCGCTGGGCGGCCCGCTACATGGACGTCCTCGTCGCCGAGATCGAGGACTGACGCGCTCTACTTCTGCTTGTCGGGCGCGAACATGGGGCGGAAGCCCGCGACGAGCTGCCGGATCACGGGCCGCTGCTCGGCCGGGCCGCGGCCGCGCAGGTCGTGGATCGGGTCGAGCCCGTCGTAGTACGGGGCGAGCGCCAGGAACGGCAGCAGGGTCATCAGCCAGGTGGCGAGGACGGCGAGGTCGGCGTCCTCGCGGATGGCGCCCTCCGCCTTCCACAGCTCAAGCGTCGGGTGGATGACCTGCAGGTAGTGCTGGTTCGCGGTGTCGCGCACCACCGACCGGACGCCGTTGTCGAGCTCGAAGTTCGTCGCCGCGGTGACGCCGCGCTCCAGCGGGTGGTCGGCCATGTACTCGGTCCAGTCGCAAAGGACGTCGAACAGCCACTCGTCGAAGGACTGGTCGAAGTCGATGCGCTCGATCCGGCGCTCCATCTCCTCGCGGACGCGGCGGGACGCCTCGTCGACCACGAACGCGAAGAACTCCAGCTTGTCGCTGAAGTACTGGAACAGCGAGCCCTTGGCGATCCCGGCCTCGCGCGCGATCGTGTTCAGGCTGCCCGTCGAGTACCCGTGCTCCCCGAACTCGCGCATCGCGACCTCGAGCACGCGTTCGCGCTTGGCGACGTTGAGGCGGAACCAGGTCGACGTCGGCATGGACTCCTTCGACTTCCCGTAAGGAACCGGTAACCAGAACGTCAGGATAACGGTCCATGCCGTCGCGCGTGACCTGAACCCCACCGGTCCCCTCGTGGAAGGTGCGCCCCGCCGGGGTCAGGCCTTCCGGCGGCCGAGCCGGCGGCGGCGGTACAGGCTCGCGGCGCGCAGGGTCGCATCGAGGGAGAACCGGGTGTCGGCGTCCTCCAGGCTGTCGCCGAGGTAGCCCTCCAGCTGGCGGAGCCGGTACCGGACGGTCTGCGGGTGGATCTTGAGCCGCTCGCCGATGTCGACCGCGGTCGCGCGGGTGGTGACGGACTCGGCGAGCGTCTCCACCAGGCGCTTGCGCTGGCCGTCGGAGACGTCCCGCAGCGGCTCCAGGTGCCGCCGGGTGAGCTCCTCGATCAGCGGTGGGTCCGACAGCAGCCACATGGTCATCAGGTGGTCCTGGCAGGGGATGAGCGAGCCGTCCGGGATGATGCCCTCCTCGGCGAGGCCGAGGACGCTGCGCGCCCAGCGCAGCGAGTGGGTGGCCCGTTCCAGCGGCAGCGTGAGGCCGAGCACGCAGCCGGCGTCGGACAGGGCGGCGCGCAGCATGGTCCGCCGGTCCGCGGTGAGCGGCCCCGGGACGAGCACGCACGGCTCCGCCGAGTCGAAGTCGGCGAGGACGTCGGCGTCCAGCGCCGAACGCGTGCACGGCGCGTCGGCCGCGATGGCGATGAGGGTGGCCTCGGCGGGCAGCGGCCACCAGCCGGCGGACTTGGCGAGGTCCTCGATCGCCTCGGGGACGACGGCGGGCCGCTGCAGGATCAGGTGCAGCAGCCGGCGCCGCTCCTCGCGGCGCCGCACGTCGGCGTGCCCGGTGGCCTGCTGGTAGCCGAGCCGCGCCTGGGCGACGGCCTCCTCCAGGTAGACGAGCATGGCGTCGACGGCGGTGGCCACGACGGAGGTGGGGACGTGCTCGCGCTCGGCGAGGACGGCCGTCCGGCGCCAGGCGACGTGGAAGGCGATCCGGGCCGCGGCCTGCAGGTGGTCGAGGCTGCGGCCCTCTAAGGCCTCGAAGCGGCCGAGGGTCCGGCAGGTCTCGTCGCGCTGCGCAATGCAGGAGGCCGGGTCGGTGACCCAGTCCAGGAAGGTCGGCAGCAGGATGTCGGTGCAGAGCTGGAGGGTCTGGTCGTAGGTCGGGTCGGGCCGGTCGTACTCCGGGATGTTGCGTTTGATCTCGGTGACGACCTCGTGCGTGACGTCGCCCAGTTCCGCGCGCAGCAGGTCGAGGAAATCCTGGAAGCCGGTCTGACTCGTTTCGTGTCCGGACAATTCCAAAGCCTGCACCATGTGAAACCAAACCTCCGCATCAGGCCGGCCGGATGCCCGGGCGCCGCTGCCGGGGACGGTAGCGCCGGATGGGTTGCGCCGGGCGGGAAGCAACATCCGGGGCGGGATCGGGGACACCGCGAACATAAGTTCGCCAGTCCCGGCTGGCAAGGGCTTCCCGTTCGATCGGACGAGAGACCGCGCGGTTTTGCGCGCGATGTGACAAGAACGCCGTTCGGTTGCTGGACGGGTGACAAACCCCGTGCCCGTCGGGGCTCCGGGCCCCCGGGCCGCCCCCGGCG